>JBCBGZ010000031.1:0-29761 GCA_038526245.1 Pseudomonadota bacterium | reverse complement strand
GCCGTCACCAGCGTTCGCCTCCCTATGAGAAACCCCGTTCCATAGTTTGTGAAGCTCCCGGCCTGGCGGATGACCAGCGAACAGATCATACGGAACGGATCGGCCTCGGTGTGGTGCACCTGGGTGCGGTTGTCGTCGCCAATGACCGTCTCGAAACCGCCGCCGGCCATGCGAAAGACCTCGAGGTCTTCGCCTTGAAAGAACCCCGTACGCAGATAATGGCGGCGCACGGTATCCTCGTCCTGGGAAAGCTTCACATGCTTGCCGGGAATGCCGCCCACACTGTTGGGCTGGGCGGGGGGCTGGGCAGGTTGGTTCGGTGGCGGAGGCGGCTCAATCGGTTTGCCGATGATATGCGTCGAGACGTGATTCAACGTCCCGCCCACAAGCCGTCCGGGAGACTCCAGAACTTTCTTGGTGGCATCGAAGAACTCTGCTTCCGGGTTCATGTCCGCGGCGATTGCGGCCCGGATAGACGCTAACCAGATACCCTCATTGGCCTCATAGTGCCCGCTCTTGGGCGGCAGACGCGGGGTGTCTGGCCGGCCGCGATGGTGGATACCGACAAGTTTCCAACTACCCGCCTCAAAGACCGGGCTGCCGGAACTGCCGGGCTCGGTTGGTGTGCGGTAATGGAGCCGAATGGGCCGACCATCGAGCTCCAATGGGGGGCGGAGCGCCGTTTCCGGATCACAGGCGTCATGGTCGAGCAGACGCTGATCACCTGCAGATAGGGAGAGGTTCCCTCCGCGTGGAAACCCCAGGATCTTCACATGCATTTTCGTGCCGTCATTGCCCACAGCACGCCGGTTCGGCAGATACTCCGACACGTGATTGGGCGCCAGCGGCATGACACTCGTAGGCAATTCGCTGGAGGGCCTCAAAACCGCCGTGTCATGTTCGCGCTCATGGCGCTCCCACAACACATTTGAGAACTCCACCGTGACACTCATCTCCTTTCCATCGAAGGGGTCGAGGTCGACAAACACAGCGCGACACCGCTGAAACGACGCCGACAGCATGCCATCGCCACCCGACGCCACATGGTGATTGGTGACGATGAGCGTTTCGTCTTTCCATCCGTCGTACAGAACATCTCCCTTGACGACGAAGCCGCTTCCAATTCGCCGCCATCCGCCCTCATGAATGGTCTCAATCGCGCAGACGGATCGGGCGCGGTAGGCTGGCGCCATCAGGGATTCCATGTCCAGGCTCTGACCTTCGGCGGAGGTCGCTTTCGACTTCGCGATAAAGGCCTGGTAGCCCACGGGGGCATCGCCTTGCTCCGTGCGCGCTGACTCCAGGTCAGACTCCATGAGGCGTGACTCCAGCACGCTCATGTCGACGGTGTTCCCATCCAAGCCTTCATCGTCCTCAGTGAAATTCTGGGGCTGCATGGTCAACAGGGCAGTCTTCAAGACGCGGACGATCGCGCCGCGCTCATTTCGCTCTTCTCCGGAAAACTGCCAAACTTCTTCGAGTTGCCTCAGGGATGACGACAACTGAAAGGGCTTGATCTGCGGATGCGCGGCGTAGGCGCCGTAACACTCGGCGGCATCCTTGAGCATATCCATCGCCACGAAGGCTTCGCCGCAAGTCGCAAGCATCCAGGTGTCATCCTTCTCACCGTTGCTCTCAAAGGCTTCCATCATTTCCGTGCTGTGGATCTGCAGCACTTTACTGGCGATCTGGCGGGCGTCCTCCTCTCGCGCCCAGGCGGCGCTTTCAGGGTGAACCTCCCGGTCCCGGGCGGCCCGGTGGATCAGCGCAGCCGCATTGATGGCCTGATAGGTCGTGCTGGCGTTCTGGCTGCGACCCCAGACTTCGAGATACGCATTGGCGGCCTCATTCAGATCGGCAGGGTCGCCGGGATGTCCCGCCATCGCGGCATCAATGTAGCGTTGTTTGTAGGCCCGACCGATATTGCCCATGGCCTTGCCCCAGAGTTTGGGGTTGGCGGCGCCTTCGGTGTCACACACTTCCGCCAGCCTGCGCGCCTCCCGAATAGCCTCGCTGAGATTACCAAGCTCGATCAGGGCCTGGATTTCAAACTGGCGCAGGGACGGCGTCAGCATCTCTTTCCGCCTGGCGAGGAGACACAACACCAGAAGCAGCCCGAATGTCCGCTTATCCTGTAGCGTGCTGGCGAGATCTTCCAGCGCTCCAACACCGTCACTGCCGAGACTCTCGGCCTCGTCGACCACCTCTGTCATTCGATCAATGACATCCAGGCGCTGGGAATCCCGCCCGAAAGCCATCACCCGTTTGCGGGCGGCGTGAAAGTCGGCCCGGATGTCGTCTGACGGTGTTGGCGATTGAGTCATGGCTGGGCTCCTGACGGGGCGAGGGCAAAAGCAGGCGGAACGATGGAATCGGGCGCGAGAAGGGGAAGCTCCTGAATCGCCTCCTGGCCCGATAACCACTGCAATGCGGTCTGGCGAACACGTTCAACACGTGCCCGCCAGCCATTGCGGAAGCTTTCCAGGTTGCGATTTCTGCGCATGATCAGTTCGTAGTAATCCCAGCGGGCATCCAGCGCCCGATGGATCAGCCGGTCTGGCGCAGCTTGTTCTATGGCGGCGCGTGTCATCGGCCCGAAATGCCCATCCTGCGCTGCCACCGGGAGGCCGGCCCCTTTCTGGATAAACCTCAGGGGATTAACCGGGCTATGGTTCACCGTGGCATCAAACAAGACCAGCGCGATCGCGTCATTCGGCATCTCATGGCAGTTATAGGCGCGCCAGTATCCCTCGAAGTAGATCTGCTGAACCTCTGTTTCTTTGATATTGCGAACGTCAGTCGTCGCATTCCCCTTCGAAAGCCGCCACGCATCATAGGTGCTTTGGGTCACACCCATATTCGTCGATCCACCCGGGTCATCGGGATGGTTGACATATTCACCCTCATTCACGCGCATGAGGTCGTGGCATCTGTGAAAGCTGGCCCATTCATCCCGCACGGCATTCACAAGCGGTTCTGTGGTCACCTTCAACTCTTCCATCGCGCCGGACAGAACTTGAATGGCGCTGCCCAACCGCTGGGCCAGTCCAAAACTTTCTGCGTTCGACAGCAGCGGGCCGAGCTTGTTGCGCGCGGCCTTGTAGATCCGCTCACTGTCGGCGGGAACAAGATCGGGTGACAGGAAGAGGGCGCGGCGGAATGTATCGAGCGCTCCGGTCGTGTTGCGTGTGCTGATCTGGTGTTCCAGCGCCCGCCAGGCAGTGTTCACTTCGGGCACGCTTCCCCAATCGGGGCGGGCAGCCTCGCACCGCAACTCAAACACGACGTAAGGCGCATCATCGTACACATTTCCGCCCTTGGTCAGTATCTCCGTCTCTGTCGGATCAAAGATCAGATTTTCCGGGACGTCCTCTTTTGCAATCAAAGCGTAGAGACCGCTCTGGGGCGCACCCGTTTCATCGAAAAGGGCGCGCAGGTTCAGATCCATCATGGCAAAGCGCTGCATGCCCTTTCGGTCGCCAAGACGGTCAAACGCGCGATGAATCGTGCTTGCAACATCCACCGCACCGGAGGCCAGGCCGAGGGCCGGGGATGTTGCCGAGATGAACTGACCTGCGGGAGACTTTGCAACGGCCTCCAGCATGGCGAGCGAGTCTGCCAGAAGGTCTTTCTGCAGGACGCCGCCAAAGCCCAATTGGATTGGGCCTTCGCCGCGGTAGACCATGCGCGGCGTGAGCTGACGGTCGACAAGTAACACACGGTCCAGCCTTGAAAAGCTCTCTGCTTGCAGCGGAGCGGCGCTGGAGAACTGCTCCGCCTGGGGCCCTATAGGTGCGCCGACCTGGCTGCCCGCCTGGGCACTTGCCCCAGCAAAAAGGGCGTCTTCCACAGCGGGGGCAAACACGCCTGCAAGGCGGGTTTCGGCATCAAAGTTCGTCTGGCCAAGAACCCCAAACAGGTAAGGCCCATACTTGGAGAGGTTCACGCGGCCCTTCTTCAGGCTGACGCGCCGCACAGCCAGGGAAATATAGCTTTCATGGGCGCGGAACCTGCGCGGCAGAGACCTGTTGAAGCGCACCAGAGCATGACCATTGCCCGAGACGATGAGCTCAGACGTCTCCATCGGAAGCTCCCGTCTCCGCATCCGTCGGGAACATTCCAAGACGCTTGAGAAGACCAATATCCGTAGGCCTGGCGATGGCGGGCGTGGCATCGCTGCGACGGGTCACAACGAGATCAGACGTCTTTTCAGCGAGGGTCGTGAAAAGGGATTGAATATAGCGGATGTTGTATTGCTGGGACCCCGGATCCAGATCATCAAAATCCACCAGCCCAGGGTGATGGCGTCGGCCAGGATCCTTCACCGGCCCCCAACGATACCCCTTCAAGCGTCGCTCTGCGCACCAGCGCGTATGCTCGAGGCGCGCAAGCTTCATCAATAACGGGATTTCCTTGGAGAAATCCGGCACGGACCCAAGTCGGGGCAAGTCATTCAAGGTCACCGCCGTATCGCTCGCCAACGCGGCCGCGTACCACGCCGACAGGTCGTATCCCGCCACATGCAGCAGTGTCGCGGTGTAGGCCGAGGCGGACCGCGATGAGTAGCGCTGCCATTCGGTCAGATCTCTCCAAAGCTGAGGCGTATCACCGGCTTTGGCGTAAAGGCGCGTGTGGGTGTTGTGGATCTCGAAGGCGTGTTGGTCTGGCTCAGCATCGAAGAGACGGGCTGCGCTGACCAGTTCACTCCAAGCCCCGAATGACAGGATGGGCATGCGCTCTTCAGCAAGAGTCGAGCTCGCGAGAGTCTCCCGCTTGAGGGCGTCTATCCCGGTTGTATTGTGGCTGCGGCTATAGGCGAAAATGGGAAAGGCGAGCGTCGAGAAATCTCTGGCGCCAGACTCAGTTGCGCCACATGCCTGGACCAGGTGCGTTCGCAATTCTGATGACGCGAGACGAGAACTGTTCGCTCCCCCACTTGTGACATAGGCCGCTGTGACCGGGTAGCGCGATACATGCGTCAGCAGCGCTTTCCAGGCTCCGTCATCGGCGCTTTCGGCGGCAATGTTGAAGAAGTGTCCGTCGAACACGTCTTCAAAATCCGGCACGCGATTGGTGAACCGGTTCCAGGCGGCTTCAGACTTGTCGATGATGGTAACGCGTTGTTTCGCGTGAAGGTCGGTGCGCTGGCTTTCGCAGATTTCCGTGAGGATCGCTTCGCCGAGATCGCCAAGGCCCAGAATGACAACATGCTGGGGCGTGTCTCCAGCCAACTGAAACAGTGGCACATTGCCAAGCATGGCACGCGCCGCAGTGCGGGCCTCAGTGATAATTTCGCCGACACTATCCAGCCCGCCGTCCCTGGCGGCCGGGTCCAAAGCGCCATGCGGGCTGATCAGCTTAGCAGCTTCGTCGGGATAGGCGTCCCACTGGTCGCTAACGATGGCGAAAACATGTGGCCCTTCGAGTGGCTTCGAAGCCTTTTCAGCTTCCTGTCCGTAAATTTGATCAGCGCGCAGAACTTCCCGGGCTGTGGTGAAGGTTTGTGAGTCCTCCTCCATGGAAACAAGAACCGACCGTGCCTTCTGGGCCGCCGTCGCTTTCACAAGCTGATTGCCGTCCCCGCCCATACTGATCCGCGTTATGCTGGCATCTCCGGCGACTTGGGCCTCGTTTGTCACCCAAACCACGGGATGAAGACGCGATGCTTCTTCCGCTGCGGCGCGGGCAAATGGGGTTTCGCCAATGACCACAATATGACCGCTCCGGCTTCCGGCGACCAATCTCGCAAAACGCTCGGAGAACAGACCTTGATAGGCCTTGAACAGGAACAGGCTGAACGTGAGAACGCCCAGCCACCGTGCCGCCGTCAAAAAACCGCTTGCGGGCAAGGTAATGTCCCGGCGCGCGAAAGACTCGCCGTAATGATCGCTAAGGGTGTTTACGCTGAACGCGCGATAAAGGGCGATCTGCACGCGTTCGATCCAAGTGTCACCAAGGTCCACCATCATCCATCCGGCAAATGCCAGGACGAACGCCAAACCGCCGCTAAAAAGCAAAAGGCCAATCGGGATGTCCCAAAAGGGACGCGAGCGCGTGTTTCTGCCTAACACAACGCACCCCCAGAGAGACTGGCGCGAACGAAGCTCATAGTGTGGCGCGCCATATCGCTCCCCTTGCGGCTTCGGCCCCCCCTTAACACTTTGTAAAAGGGGCTATTGGTGACCGAGAGTCAATTGAGCCTATCAGGCGAGTTAGGGCCGAGAAGCATGACGGCGAAATAGCTGTTTGGATCCGTCCAGGTTTGCTGGCGCGTCCACCCTCCAGCCCGGAGTAGCTGGTCGAGCGAATGCAAATCGAACTTTCGACTGATCTCGGTGTGGATCGTTTCGCCCGTTTCGAAATTGAAAGAGGCGCCACACATACTCACCACCGCAGAGCGATTGGCTACAAGATGCATTTCGATCTGACTGGCGCTGTCGTTCCATCGCGCTTCGTGATCGAATGCGCCCAGATCGAAGTCGGCCCCCAATTCGCGGTTCATCCGCACCAGCAAATTCTTGTTGAACTCTGCCGTAACCCCCTGCGCATCGTCATAGGCGGGCACGAGAATGGCCGGGTCTTTCTTCAAGTCTGCCCCCAGAATGAACCGGGCCGATGCACCGAGACTCGCGCGCGCTGCCCTGAAGAAAGAGGTAATCTGGTCGTCCTCCAGATTGCCTATGGTCGAGCCGGGGAAAAAGCCGACACGGGCGTCAGCATCTCCCGGCGCCGCCGAAAGGTCTACCGGCTTGGTAAAATCGGCCACCACCGGCGATACCGTGAGGTCTGGATAATCAGACGAGAGGTCCTCAGCAGCCTTTCTCAAGAACGGCCCTGAAATATCGATTGGAACGTATCCTCCGGGGGCATCCAGCGCATCCAGAAGGATCCGTGTCTTCACCAACGCACCGGCGCCATACTCGACCAGCACCGCGCCTCGCCCGAGCGAGTGGGCAATGGCGTTGGCCTCATCCTCGAAAATCGCCGTCTCAGTTCGTGTCGGATAGTATTCATCGAGGTCGGTAATCTGCTCGAACAGTTCAGACCCGCGGGTATCGTAGAGCCACCGGGACGATATTCGCTTTTGCGGTCGGGAAAGGCCTTCGATCACATCGCGGGCGAAAGGGCTGTCGCAAGGGTCGTTGTTTTTTGTCATGGGATCAGACCGACCGGGCCAAGCGCAGGCCGCTGAACTGCCAGCGTTTCTCCGGCTGGAAGAAGTTCCGGTAACTGGCACGGATGTGGCCTTCAGGCGTTGCGCAAGACCCGCCGCGCAGCACCATCTGACCGCTCATGAACTTGCCGTTGTATTCGCCAACGGTGCCTTCGAGCGGCTTGAAACCAGGAAAAGGCAGGAACGCACTCGCTGTCCATTCCCATACGTCCCCGAACAGTCCAAGCGGCCCGTGTTCGCCTCTTTGGGGGCGTGGTCGAAGCCTTCGTGAATTGGCAAAATTGCCCTCCAGAGGCAGGTTCGACGCCGCCACTTCCCATTCCGATTCTGTCGGCAGGCGCGCGCCAGACCAGGCTGCAAATGCGTCCGCTTCATAATAGCTGACATGGCAAACGGGAGCGTCCAGATCGACCGGTTGCGCTCCACGAAGCGTCATGGACCACCAGGCGCCGTCGCGCTGTTCCCAATAGAGCGGCGCCTTCCAGGCTTCGGATTGGGCGAGGGCATATCCATCCGACAGCCAAAGCGCACTGTTGGAGTACCCACCATCATCGATGAATGCGATCCAATCACGATTGGTCACGGCGCGGCTTGCGAGTTCAAAGTCCTGCACAAGCGCAGGGTGGCGCGGGCGCTCGCAGTCAAACGCAAACGCATCCCCGTCGGCGCCGATCTCATGAATTCCGCCTTCATAATGAACCCAGGTGAGGTCCGGCAGGGTTTCTGTATCAACTGCCAAAGGCTCACTGGCCCGGTAAGCGGGCTGAATTGGGTTCTGCGCAAAGAGGTGGAGGATGTCAGTTAGCAACAATTCCTGATGTTGCTGCTCGTGATGTAGCCCCAGAACGATCAGATTCTGAACGCTTGCCGTGGCTCGGTCGACCAAACGCTCCATCGCGGCATCGACATGGCGCCTGTAGGCCATAACGCTGCTCAGGCTCGGCCGCGTCAGCAAACCTCTTCGGGGTCGCGCATGCCGCGGTCCAGCGCCCTCATAATAGGAGTTGAACAGAAAAGCATACCGGTCATCAAACGCCTGGTATCCGGCGAGATTCGGGTCGAGCAGGAAGGTTTCGAAGAACCATGTGGTATGGGCCAGATGCCACTTTGCCGGGCTCGCGTCTGGCATGGACTGCACGGTTGTATCGGCATCGCTGAGACCATCGACGAGCGCGACCGACTGCGCGCGAACGGTCCTGTAGGCTTCGATGAGGGTACCACCAGCGGGCAGGCCGACAATGTCTGGGTGTGTCATAACCACCTCCATACCCGCCTTGCTAGTCTACCGGGCGCGTGAGGACCACCCCGGCATCGTAACAGTTTTGCAACGCGGATGATGCGCCGCCCGACCTCTAGTGCCTTGTTTCTGGCCAAGGCGGTGCTGACAGAGTATGCACATCGCCTTTGGCTGTGGTGGCCCTGTGAACTGCTTGAGGATATCCGTTTTGACCAAGATAACCCTGCACAGAGGCGACTTGCCAGCTGACGTCGATCTCGGCGCAATCGTGGCCGTCGACACCGAAGCCATGGGATTGAAGCCCGGCCGCGATGCGCTCTGCGTTGTCCAATTGTCGTCAGGCGATGGAACAGCGCATGTCGTCCAACTCGACCGCAGCTTCGACTGCCCGAATTTGAAGGCCCTGCTGGCCAGCCCCGATGTGCTGAAGATTTTTCACTTCGCGCGCTTCGACGTGGCCATGATGAAGAAGTGGCTGAACATTGAATGCGCGCCGGTCTGGTGCACAAAAATCGCCTCGAAACTGGCTCGGACCTATACCGACCAGCATGGGTTGAAACACGTGGCCAAGGAAGTTGCCGGGGCCGACATATCGAAAGCCCAGCAAAGCTCAGACTGGGGCCGCGCCGACCTTACCCAGGCGCAGCTGGAATATGCCGCCTCGGACGTGTTGCACCTGCATGCTATTCGTACCGGATTGATTGCAATGCTTGAACGCGAGGGGCGCCTGGATTTGGCCCAGGCCTGTTTCGACTTCTTGCCCGTGCGAGCCGATCTCGATCTGGAAGGCTGGGAAGACAGCGATATTTTCTCGCACGCAAGCTGACCCCCAGACCACGCTGCGTCTGACCTGAACTTCTGCGCTTCCTTGCAACCGCGCCGTGGGATAGACACATTCTGGCAGCATCAAGTTACTTGGGATGGCGGGGCGACAGAGAGATGTAATGAGCACGGACGCGGCAACAGATACGGATTTTGTCTGGACACCGCGCCGGCAGGTCACACTCGCCCAAACCCAGCGGCGGTCAATGCTCGTTCGATTCCTGCGCCTGGCCTTCACGGCGGGCGCGGCCATCTCCGTTGGCGTCCTCGCAGGACCGGTGATTGCGAACGCGGTATCCGGCCTCGGCGATGAACGCCGGTCCTTCGGCAGCGATGAGATCGTGACCATGATCAATCCGCGCTTTTCAGGCCGCGATCAAAACGGATCAGCTTTTGTCATTACGGCGGACACCGCCCAGCGCCGCAGGGCAAATGAAGACGTGGTCGATCTCACGAATCCAAAAATGATTGATGAAACGGGCAGTCAGGTCACTGCCCCAGAAGGCACCTATGATCGTAACGGTCAAACCCTCGATCTGTTCAAAGACGTACAAGTCACGGACCAGGCCGGCTATCGCTTCCGTTCGACCAGCGCGAGGTTCTACGTGTTAGAGGGGCGTATAGAGGGTGTGGAACCGCTATATGGCACCGGGCCGCTTGGGGATATCCGTTCGGACGGCTACGAAATCACGGAAGATGGCGACGTCATTACCTTTACGGGTAACGTAGAAATGGTTTTCGAGCCGAACACGCCGCGCACCTCTGAGAGCGCTACAAACCCCAACGCAGAAGACACAGAGACAGACCCCTTGGAGATAGATGGTGAAAATGGTTAGGCACATCGGACTTGGCAGTGCGGCGGCGATAGCGGCAACAGCGCTCTTGGCCTCTCCCGCAGGAGCCCAGCTTTCTTCTGAAGGTGGTCCGATCCGGGTGAACGCTGACAGTTCGCAAATTCTGGAACGTGACCGCAGAGTTCTTGTGATTGGCAATGTAGACATCATTCAGGGCGATGCCCGTCTGCGAGCCGACACGGTGACACTGTTTTACGGCAGCAATAGCGCTGGCGGAGCAGGCATCGGTGGCAGTTTCGGCGAGATCGAACGCATGCGCGCCGAAGGAGACGTTTTCTACGTCACGCCAGATCTCAAGGCGCGCGGCGATGTCGGCACCTATGATGCGCAGTCCGACACGATTACGCTTACTGGACAGGAAGTCGTTCTGATCCGGTGTGAAGACGTTGCGCGCGGTACAGAACTCGTCATCAACGTGGCAGCAGGCCAAACGACTCTGAAAGGTGGAGACAGATCCGACGGGCGCGTGTCTATCCTGCTCTTTCCTGAAGGCTCAGAGGACGCCGGCACGCAGCCGGATTGCTAAACCATTCGCCTATCGGGGGAATTCCGCCTCCGATGCTAAAACGATTTTAATCAAGGGCCGCTAAGCCAGCTTCAGGGATGCGGCCCGCCCAGGGCTGCAGGAGGAGCTGTTCCATGGAGAATGCTGCAAAAGGCCTGTTTGTGGAGGGACTCGCGAAGTCCTTCGGCAAGCGTCAGGTCGTGCACAATGTGTCTCTGTCGCTCCAGCGCGGTGAAATTGTTGGCCTGCTTGGTCCCAATGGCGCCGGCAAGACAACGTGCTTTTACATGATCATGGGCCTGATTGCCGCCGACGGCGGTCAGATCACCATCGACGGGGCCGACGTCACCAGCCTGCCAATGTACCAACGCGCGCGACTCGGCATGGGGTATCTGCCCCAGGAAGTATCGATTTTTCGGGGCATGAGCGTGTTTGAGAACGTCATGTCAGTGGTCGAGCTTTTCGAGAAAAACAAAGCCGAGCGCAAACGCCAGGTGGAAGCCTTGCTGGCCGAACTGCATATCGAACATTTGGCGGACCAGTCATCAACATCCCTGTCCGGCGGGGAGCGTCGACGGGTCGAGATTGCCCGCGCCCTCGCTTCGCGCCCAAGCTTCATGCTGCTCGATGAGCCGTTTACCGGGATCGATCCGCTCGCAATTTCCGATATTTCCGATCTTGTCCGCTATCTGAAAAAACGCGGCCTGGGCGTTCTGATCACGGATCACCAGGTTCGTGAAACCCTTGAAATCGTTGATCGTGCCTACGTCATGTATGACGGCGCGGTTCTGTTTGATGGCCCACCAGACATGGTGTTGCGCAATGAAGATGTGCGCCGCGTCTATCTGGGGGATCGTTTCGCCGCTTAGAAAGACCCGTTCCCATGTCCATCCGGCAACGTCTCGACCTGCGCCAAAGCCAGTCCCTGGTGATGACGCCCCAGCTTCAGCAAGCCATCAAGCTGTTGCAGTTGTCGAACATTGAGCTTGCCGAATTCGTTGAAGCGGAAATCGAGAAGAACCCGCTGCTGCAACGCGGGGAAGGTGATGCGCCGGAAGCGTCGCAAGATGCTGGCGAAGCGCCATCCTCGCGCGAAAGTCTTACCCTCGACGATACCAGCGGGCTTAACGAGGCCCGCGAAGCCCTGGACGCTCCGAGCGAAGATGTGTTCGAAGCCGGAACGGGGTCAGATGCCCCAACGCCGGCTGCAGCCGGGCCGAGTGCTTCCACGGACTGGTCGAAAGCCGGGTCTGGAAAGACGGGTGGCGAAGATTTCGATTTTGAAGGATCGGTCTCAAGCGATACGTCGCTCAGCCAGCACCTCCACAACCAGCTCAACCTGTCGAGCCTGGACACCGCAGACCGCTTGATTGCTGCGCGACTGATCGACGACACGGACGAGAGCGGCTATTGCCGCGCAGATCTTGCAGAAACGGCTGAGGTGCTCCGCACGGACGTCGCTCAAGTCGAGCGTGTGCTTAGCGTCTGTCAGGGCTTTGACCCAACGGGCGTTATGGCGCGCTCTATTCCGGAATGTCTCGCGCTGCAGCTGAAAGAGCGCGATCGCTATGACCCAGCGATGGCGGCCCTGCTGGAGAACCTCGATCTCGTTGCCAGTCACGACATCAAGCGCCTCAAAGAACTGTGCGGCGTCGATCAGGCTGACATTCTGGATATGATGACGGAGCTGCGAGCCCTCACGCCGCGCCCAGGCGGCAGTTTCGCCAGCGATACAGCCGTTGCCGTTGCGCCTGACGTGTTTGTCCGGGAATTGCCCAGCGGCATGTTTGCGGTCGAGCTGAACAGCGAAACCCTCCCCCGCGTGCTGATGGACAAAGCCTATTACGCTGAAGTTTCGGCCCTGCCGATGCGCGATCAGGAAAAAGAGTTCATTACCGATTGCGCGGCGAACGCCACCTGGCTGATCAAATCCCTCGATCAGCGCGCGCGTACAATCCTGAAAGTGGCCAGTGAGATCGTCCGCCAGCAGGACGCTTTCTTCGCACATGGCGTTGCGCATCTGCGCCCTCTGAACCTCAAGCAGGTCGCCGATGCGATCTCCATGCATGAATCTACGGTCAGCCGGGTGACGTCGAACAAATATATGTCGACACCGCGCGGCCTGTTCGAACTGAAATATTTCTTTTCCGCCGCGATCCCATCGACGGGAGGCGGTGAGGCCCATTCTGCGGAAGCGGTGCGCCACCGGATCAAAGCCCTGATCGAGCGGGAGTCCGTAAACGACGTGCTTTCCGATGATCAGATCGTTGAAATTCTGACAGAATACGGAATTGAGATTGCCCGGCGTACGGTGGCGAAATACCGTGAGAGCCTCGGCATCCCATCATCTGTCCAGCGGCGTCGGCGCATGCGTCAGTCCGCCTGACTCCGGGCCGAAAGAAAATATCTGCGCCCGTTTTTTGCATGGCGTGTGATTTAACGGCAACATAGGGTCCAAGCAGAAAAGAATGGAGGCCGACGTTGCAAATTAAGATAGCCGGAAGACATGTGGACCTCGGCGCGGCCCTCCAGGAGCGGATTGAGGCGGGGCTGGAAGGCGCTGTTTCGAAGTATTTTGACCGCCCGGGCGATGCCCACGTCACCGTTTCGAAGTCGGGTCACCTGTTCGAAGTTGATATGAACGTCCACCTCGACTCCGGAATCATCCTGCAAGCCGTTGGCGAAGCCGATGACCCTTATGCGGCTCTGGACGCCGGGCTAGCGAAAATTGAGAAGCGGGTTCGCCGCTACAAGCGCCGACTGCGGGACCACCATCGCCCAGATCGTTCCCCTCTCCCGGTAGAGGTCGCTTCAAGCTTTGTGCTGGCGCCGACGCCGGACGAAGACGATTCGGGCGAAGATCTTCCAAATGGAGCGGACCAGACACCTCTAACAGTGGCAGAAGGAAATGCTCAAATTCGCACCATGACTGTATCAGAAGCAGTCATGCAGCTTGAATTGGGGGAATCTCCAGCCCTTATGTTCCGAAATGCTAGGCATGATGGCCTGAATATGGTCTACCGCCGCCCAGATGGTCATATTGGCTGGGTTGACCCAGCGAATTCCGAGAAAACATGAACCCTATGGATCCTTTGCATGGCGATTGATCTTTCAGCCCTCCTAGAGCGTGGCATCATCCTGACGGAGCCCAGTTGCGGTAGCCGTAAACAGGCGATTCTCCGTCTGGCTGGCGCGCTTGCAGACAAATTGGGTCTCGACGAGCGTCAGATTTTCGATGCCGTGATGGAACGCGAACAACTCGGATCGACGGGTGTGGGTGAAGGCGTAGCCATACCCCATGCGCGCATCGCCAAGCTTGACGCGCCTCTGGGCGGGTTTCTGAAGCTCGATACCGGTGTGGACTTCGAAGCTGTGGACGACCAACCCTGCGACCTGATTTTCATGTTGCTGGCGCCGGTAACGGCTGGGGCAGACCATTTACGCGCCCTGGCACAGGTCTCCCGGGCATTCCGACGCGGAGAAATCCGTGCGGCGCTCCGCAACGCCGATACACCGGACGCGATCTTCCAAATCCTGTGCAAAGACGCCGCAAAAGCCAAAGCGGCCTCTGCGGCGTAATCAACGCAAAAACTGACAGGCTTGAGGCCTAGTGCAGACTTGTGGGCGTCAGTTTGTGGGCGCGGGCGGCAGCGAAGGCAGCATCGCGTCCCTCGACGATCGCAAGGCGTTCGCCAGCGGAATTGTGGACAGCGAACAGGTCCTCCGTCGTTCCCAATTCTTCCAGGGCGTTCGCGGGCAAAATTGCGCCGATTTCCTCAGCAGAGATCGGTCGCACATAGACCAGTTGCGCATCATCCGTAGGTAATTCTGTATGTGATTCATGTGTCATTTTGGGTTCCTTCCACGTCAGACAGGTCCAGAGTGACAAAGGGCAGGGCAACCTGATAATCAGCGAAGCCAGCCTGCCAGTGTCTGAGAATTATTTGGGCCCGGCCCGCGACCTGTTCAAGCATTCCCGCTGCGTGCTTCTATGGTTTCTATAGTCCCAGGCTCGCTAAAACCGTTTCCGTATCCGCGCCGTGTCGAGGCGGGTCGAGGCGCAAATCTGCTGGTGTGGCAGAGAAATGGACCGGGTGTTTCAGGGTCCGATAATCGCCGGCCTCGGGGTGCGTGGCGGTCTGAAAAAAGCCGACATCACTCAAATGCTCGTCTTCCAGAACATCGCCCATTTCATTGTACTTCATGGCCGGAATATTGGCTTCATCGAGCAGGGAGAGCCATTCTTCAGTTGTCTTGCTGAGGGCCACCTCTCCGATAATGCCGTAGAGGTCGCCGATGTTCTCAGTACGCGCTTCGTAGGTGGCGAAGCGCGGGTCGTCAAAGACGCCGGGGCGCCCTCCCATGTCGAAGAACTGTTCCCATTGGGAATCCGAATACGGCACCAGGCCAATATAGCCATCAGCGGTCTTGTAGGGCTTGCGATTGGCGTTGATGGAGCGTGTGTAGGCCATCTTCCCATTACCGGGCAGGAACGTCTCCCCGTAGAGGTTTTCCACCAGGTTGAAAAAGGTAAAGCTCTCCAGCATCGGCACCTGCACGAATTGCCCCTGGCCCGTGCGCTGACGGTGAAACAGGGCAGCAAGCGTCGCGTAGACCGCAAACAAGCCGGTGGTCTTGTCCGCTACCAGGGACGGCGCATACTCTGGATCACCGCCCGAGCGCATGGCATTCAGCGCGGCAAAGCCCGAAGCGCCCTGGATCAGGTCATCATAGGCCTGGCGATGGGCGTAGGCGCCTCCCGCGCCAAATCCCGCGCAGTGGACATAGACGATGTATTCGCGGATCGCTTTCACCGCCTCATAGTCAAATCCCATCCGCGCCATGCCCGCCATTCGGACATTGTGGAAGAATACGTCTGCGGTCTTGAGCAACGCCGTGAGCTGCGCCTTGCCTTCCTCGGTCTTGCCGTCGAGCGTGATCGCTTTCTTGTTCCGGTTCAGCGCGGTGTAAATTGGCCCAAGGTCGCCCGTGGGAGACTTTCCGGCATAGCGCATGATGTCTCCGCGCTTTGGCGGCTCCACCTTGATCACTTCAGCGCCGAGGTCGGCCAGGATCAGCGTGGCGAAGGGGCCGAGGACCACGCTGGACATATCAATGATGCGAATGCCGGCGAGCGGACCTGTAGGGGCGGTGTCGGGCATGGGCGTCTCCTCTGAATTCTCTTTTGCGTCAGTCTGCGACCAATGGCCAATGAGGCAAGGGCAAATACGTATTCGGACGCGGGCAAGGCTTTGCTATGGGTGAGGCATGAACATCCAAACGCCCATCCACCCCGCCCTGCCCGCGACTTTTCGCCAGGCTGCCCAAGACCTGCTGGGGCCGAAGGGTTGGATCGAAGACGAGGCAGTTTGCGACGCGGCCGCTACGCCATGGCGCGGGACGTACAAGGGCATGACGCCCGCGGTGGCGCGCCCGGCAAGTACGCAAGAAGCGGCGGCCTTTGTGGCGCTTTGCGCTGAAAACGGCATCGCAATCACGCCCCAGGGCGGGAATACGGGTCTGGTCGACGGCGGGACGCCCCATGGCGAGGTGACCGTTTCGCTCTCGCGAATGGCCGCTGTGCGCGATGTGGACACCTTCAACAACTCCATGACGATTGAAGCGGGCGCCACCTTGGTGACAGCTCAGGACACAGCCGAAGCTGCTGGCCGGTTCTTCCCACTGTCTCTAGGCTCTGAGGGCACCGCGACCTTAGGCGGCCTGATCTCGACGAATGCAGGCGGTGTCGCGGTCCTGCGCTATGGCATGATGCGTGACTTGCTGCTCGGGCTCGAAGTTGTCCTCGCCGATGGATCCGTCTGGAATGGTCTTTCGGGGCTCCGAAAGAACAATACAGGCTATGATCTGAAACACCTCTTTGCAGGCGCGGAGGGCACACTTGGCTTGGTCACGGCAGCAACATTCAAACTGTTTCCGCGCGTGCAATCCGCGAGCGCCTGGATCACGTGTGAAAGCGCCCAGAATGTTGTCGAGCTGTTGGCCAAAGTGCGTGACCATGCGGGCGATACCGTAACCAGTTTCGAAATGATCCCCGCGAACACCGTCGATATGGTGCGTGCGGACATGCCCGATGTTCGTGATCCGCTGCCCTCGCAGGCCCAGTGGCGTGTTTTGTGTGAGGTCTCGATGACGCGGGAGGCAATGGCACGGGAGTTGTTGGAAGACGCTCTTGGCGATGCGTTAGAAGCCGGGCTCGCGTCCGATGCAATCCTTGCAGAAAGCCTCTCCCAGGCGGGAGACTTCTGGAAGATCAGGGAGTCAATCCCACTGTCGAAGCGCGCGTTTGGCACGTCGATCAACCATGATGTCTCGGTTCCGGTCTCCCGTATCCCGGACTTTCTAGACGCCACCGCGGCCGCCATTGGAGAAATTGATCCGAACGCCCTGATCGTTGCGTTCGGGCATGTGGGAGATGGCAACCTGCACTACAGCGCCTGCGAGCCCGGTGATGTGGATGCTGCCAGTCTGGCCAACCGCGCCGATGACATCACAGCCGCTGTGCACGCCCAGGCGATGGCCCATGGAGGCTCAATCAGCGCCGAACATGGGGTTGGCCGACTGAAACGGGACGAGTTGGAACACACGCGCAGCCCAGCCGCCACGGCAACCATGAAGGCCATTAAAGCCGCTTTGGACCCAAACGGCGTTTTCAATCCGGGCCGTGTCGTACGCCCCTGACAGTAAGCCGGACGCAGCGAGCCGCGCCCATCAACCATCTCTGAACACATGTTCTAGCGCCCTTTGGCGCACACGGGTACAACGCTGGAAAGTCTGTTTTTTCGGGGACCCGGGCCATGCGTTTTCTGCCACTCATCATCGTTTTGGCGGCCACGGCCCTTTGTGCCTGGTGGGCTGTGACAAGCCACGGTCTTTGGGCTCATATTTTTCTGGCCATCCTGTCTGTCATCTCAGGCTTCGGCCTCTATGATCTGGTCCAGACCCGTCATTCAATCTGGCGAAACTTCCCTCTCATTGGCCGGGTCCGTTGGCTCGGGGAAACACTACGCCCATTCTTAAGGTCCTACATCGTTGAGGCCGAAACCGAAGGTCGGCCTTTCAATCATGAAACGAGGGTGATGGTGTATCGCCGGTCGAAGGATGTGAGTTCCGTGGAGCCCTTCGGCAGCCTCATCGACATGGACAAGCCCCCCTATGAGTGGGTCAACCACACCATGGCGCCGGGCAAACCCGAAACGGACCACCCCCGCGTAAACGTCGGCGCGCCCGGAACAGCTCAACCCTACTCAGCCAGCGTGTTCAACATCTCTGCGATGAGTTTTGGCTCTCTCGGCGCGAAAGCCATCGAAGCGCTTAATCGAGGGGCTGCGAAGGGCGAATTCTATCATGATAGCGGCGAAGGGGGTATTTCACGCTATCACAAGGCGGGCGGCGGCGACCTCGTTTACGAGTTGGGGTCCGGATATTTCGGCTCACGCGCAGCGGACGGCTCGTTCGATCCAGAACGGTTCAAAGACGTGTCAGCCGATCCCCAGGTCAAAATGATTGAAATCAAGCTCAGCCAAGGCGCCAAGCCCGGAAAAGGCGGCGTCCTGCCCGGCGAGAAGGTGACGCCCGAAATCGCCGAAGCCCGCGGCATTCCGGTCGGCGAGACCTGTTATAGTCCTGCCAGCCACTCTGCATTTTCCACGCCCCTTGAGCTGATGGAATTTGTTGCGACGCTGCGAGACCTGTCTGGCGGCAAGCCCGTCGGTCTGAAGTTCTGTGTGGGGCAGCCCCACGAAGTGCTGGCATTGGTGAAGGCATCGCTGGAGACCGGCATTCGACCTGATTTCATGGTCGTAGATGGATCAGAAGGCGGCACCGGCGCAGCGCCAGCTGAATTTCAGGACCATGTCGGCATGCCTTTGCGCCAGGGGCTTATTCTCACGCGTAATGCTTTGGTCGGTGCCGAGATTAAAGACGACATCCGCCTCGCAGCATCCGGAAAACTCATGTCTTCCTTCGAACTGGCAGCGACCATGGCGATCGGCGCAGATTGGGTGAACTCGGCACGCGGCTTCATGTTTGCCTTGGGGTGTATTCAGTCCCTCCATTGCCACGAGAACACTTGCCCGACGGGAATTGCGACCACGGACGCCAGCCGTCAGCGCGGACTCGTTGTTCCTGAAAAGGCAGATCGCGTTGCTGCCTTCCATCGCAACACGGTGCGCGCACTGATGGACGTGGTGGTGGCGGCAGGCTGCGCCCATCCAGGTGAATTGCGCCCGGACATGGTGATGCATCGCGTCACAGAGGACGTCGCGCGCCCACTCGACCAGGCCTATGGCCTGCTCGAACCCGGTGCTCTTATAGACAATGCAGGCGCCACCTATCTCGGGCAGAGCTGGAAAGCCGCTCAAGCTGCAAGCTTCCGGCCCCTGGGAGCCAATTAGAACGCCGCTTCGAAGATCTTCTCATAGCCCGCGCGGTCAATCTCGCTGGGATTGCCGAAATGGGCCAGATCGGTGAGGGCGTAGTCGACAATGCCCGGCCCATCATCGGCTTCAACGCCAATGGCGGAAAGCCTAGCGGGAATGCCGATATCATCGTTCAAACGCTCTATGGCATCGGCGAGGTCTGCCCCATCTGGCAAGCCCATGGCGAAGGCCAAGCGGCGGTACTTTTCATCCGCGCTGCCCTTATGAGCTCGCAAAATTGGCGGCAGATAGATTGCGTTCAAAGTGCCGTGGTGGAGACGCTTTTGTTCGAGGCGCCCGGTCGCGTGTGACAGCGCGTGAACGCCGCCAAGTCCTTTCGTGAAGGCCAGAGCGCCTTGATAGCTCGCCATCATCATCTGAAACCGGGCGTCGGGGTCGGAGCCGTCGGCAACAGCCCGCTTCAGCCAGCCCTCCCCCACAGCGCGGTGGACACCATCGTAGCCAATCGCCTCACTCGGCGGATTGATGGCCGGAGTTAGCACAGCCTCAATGCAGTGGGTCACCGCGTCCATGCCCGTTGCTGCGGTTAGGTGCGCTGGCAAGCCAAGGGTCAGGTCCGGATCGCAGATCGCCGTGGCTGGGATCAGATTGGGCGAGACAATTGTCTCCTTCACGCCGCTGTCGAGGATCACGACCGCTCCAACGGACACTTCAGACCCCGTACCCGCCGTGGTGGGGATCGCGACCAAAGGCGGGATCTTTCCGATGAGTTTCGCGCCGCCAATCTTGGCCGCGTATTTGTCCCACGGCCCTTCATGGGTTGCCATGAGGCCGACAATTTTTGCCATGTCCATGCTGGAGCCGCCGCCGAGCGCGATGATGCCGTCTGCACCTGAACCTTCATATGCGGCGAGGACTTCCCGCGCCTGGCGTTCCGATGGGTTGGGTTCGGTTTGATCGAATATCCCGGCCGGAGCGCTTCCGAGCGCGTCTGTCACACGGTCCAGCAGACCCGCCGCCTTGATGCCGGCGTCTGTGACGAAGAAAGGGCGCGAGACACCTAGTCCTTGAAGCGTCTTCGAGAGCATTTTGATTGCGCCGTGGTCGAAGATGCAGGTCGTCAGGAAATTCATCACAGGCATGGGGGTCCTCCAGTCGCGCTCTTTGGCAAGCTTGTTGCCAGAATGACCATGGCGCGCGGCGGGGTTCAAGCATCGCGCCGGGTTAATCTATTGGTGATTTGCGAGAATTGACTTTCGCAGCAGGTCTGCCCCCATAGCGCCATGACCAGCCCTATTCTTTCGGTAAAAGACCTCACCATCACGTTTGACACCCCGGACGGACCCGTAAGAGCCGTGCGAGGCACCAGTTTCGACGTTGCAAAGGGTGAATGCCTGGGCATCGTCGGAGAGAGCGGATCGGGAAAGTCCCAGTCTGCTCTGGCTGCAATGGGATTGCTGGCCGAAAACGGATCCACGACCGGGTCCATCAGTTTTCACGGCACAAACCTCCTGACAGCAAGTCGGCGCGAGATGCGTGAGATATGCGGCGAACGCGTCTCGATGATTTTCCAGGACCCGTTGACCTCGCTCACCCCGCACATGACGGTCGGCGCCCAGATGCGCGAAATCCTGGCGATCCATAAGGGTCTGAAAGGAGACGAGGCCAACAAGCTTTGCGTCGATTGGCTGGAAAACGTGCGTATCCCCGAAGCGAAACGGCGGATGGACCAATATCCCCACGAATTGTCTGGCGGGATGCGCCAAAGGGTGATGATTGCGATTGCCATGGTCTGCGGGCCGGAACTGCTGATCGCTGACGAGCCGACGACGGCCCTCGATGTGACCGTTCAAGCCCAGGTTCTCGACCTGATGGACGACCTCAAACGCGAGACCGGCACGTCAATCATCTTGATCACCCATGATATGGGCGTTGTGGCGCGCATGTGCGACCGTGTGGTGGTCATGCGCCATGGTGAAATCGTCGAGCGCGGGGATGTGGGTGATATCTTCTATCGCCCCCAACATGACTACACGAAGATGCTGCTGGACGCTGTGCCGCGCATCGACCAGCCTAATCGGGACGGTCGCCCAAGCCTAGGGGGCGCCCCAGCCGACAGCGTGCAACCAATTCTACGGGTCCGCGACATGGAAGTTTTCTTTCCGGTCAATGTCGGCGGCGGACTGTTCCCGAAGTCCAAGCCCTTGCGGGCTGTGAACGGTGTCAGCTTCGACCTGCGCCCGGGCGAAACGCTCGGTGTTGTCGGCGAGTCCGGATGCGGCAAGTCCACGCTGGCGCGCGCCGTGCTGAAACTCGTCCCACCGACAGCCGGCGCCGTTGCCTGGCTCGGAAAGGACATCACAACGGCATCGAAGACTGAAATGCGCGGCCTGCGCGATGATCTCCAGATTGTGTTTCAGGACCCGCTGGCCAGCCTGGACCCGCGCATGACCATCGGTCGCTCGATTGCTGAACCCCTGACAGTCCATGCACCGCACCTGGATAGCGCGGCGCGTGAGGCAAACGTTCGGGAAATTCTGCCAAAAGTCGGCCTCGATCCGGCACTCATCAACCGCTACCCGCACGAACTGTCCGGCGGGCAAAACCAGCGCGTGGGCATTGCCCGGGCAATGATCCTTGGGCCGAAATTGGTGATTTGCGACGAAGCGGTTTCTGCGCTGGATGTGTCGGTGCAGTCCCAGGTTGTGGACCTGCTGATCTCGCTCCAGAAAGAGTTTGGCCTCTCCATGATCTTCATCAGTCATGACCTGTCGGTCGTACGCGAGATCAGCCACAGGGTCATGGTCCTTTATCTTGGCCGGGTTGTGGAACTGGCGAGCCGAGACGTGATTTATGAGGATGCACGCCATCCCTATACGCGGGCTCTGATCAGCGCGGTGCCGATGCCCGATCCGGACAGTGAACGCGCCCGCGAGCGCGTGAAGCTCGTCGGTGATCTTCCCAGTCCGATGGATACACGCGCACCGCTTCGGTTCCTGAAATCGAAAATCGTCGACGATCCCGACGCGGTGCAGTATCGAGCGGAACTCATCGAAGTGTCGCCCGGCCATCTGGTTGCCGAGCACGATCCCTTCGAAGACCAAGGCGGCCTATTGGCGGGATAGCCGCTCGCCAAGCCAGTCCGCGGCCTCATTC
The DNA here is from genome assembly GCA_038526245.1 of Pseudomonadota bacterium. GTDB lineage: Bacteria > Pseudomonadota > Alphaproteobacteria > Caulobacterales > Hyphomonadaceae > UBA5336. Next base: position 7,614 of record JBCBGZ010000031.1, on the reverse strand, counting down.
ACGCTATCGCGTTCAATGTCCACCCGGCCATTGGCCTGGCGCATGGCTTCATTGGATATGGCATTTGCGAAGGGAGCGAGCGCCGCGTGGAGGGCACGGTCCGTTGCGGCATCTAGGCTGAGCAGGATGAAGGCATCATAGGGCGGCAGGGCGCCGGCCGGCTCGTCCAGCAAGAAAAGATCAAACGCATCGATCCGCCCATCCGTGGTGTAAGCGGTGATGACGTCCACTTCTCCACCGGCCACCGCATCGTACATGAACGTCGATTCCATGCCCCGCGTGGTCAGGTCCGCCAGACCATAAATGTCGCGGGTTCGCGTCCATTCCGGGCGGCCGAAAAACTCTGGATCGCTGGCAACGGTTAAACCGCTTCCGGCGAGATCTCCCACGCTCTGGATGCCGTTTGCCTCTGCCTGCTCGTGCGTCATGGCGTAAGCATAGGCGTTTTCGAATCCCAAAGGTGCGAACGCCAGGACGCCATGTTCGTCCAACAGCCAGGCTGATGTCTCTGCATACATCACAGCCCGCGGCGGCACGTCTTCGCGCTCCATGAGCGTCGCCCAAATTGTACCCGTGTAATCGATTGAGAGATCGATCTCGCCGCGAGCAACGGCATCGAACGCCACCGTCGAGCCGAGCCCTTCGCGAATGTCTACCCGCGCTCCTTCGGCCTCCAGTCGCCGGGCAATCAAATTGACCAGAATATACTGTTCGGTGAATGACTTCGCCGCGAGCGTAATCGTGCGCCCATCAAGGGGTTGTGACGCGACTGAGAAATCGCGGTCCAGTCTGTCTCCCGATGACGATCCTGAATACGTCAATAATAACGGCGCAAAAACGAGAGCAAGCCCGCCCGCGCCAAACAGCGCCAGACGCCGCGAACGTTGCTCTGCAGAAAGCTCAAACAGCCGGATTGTCTGGTCGAGCATCAGCGCAAGCCCCGCAGATACGAGGCAGCCAAACAGTACCGCACCCCAGTCGCGGGTTTGCAGTCCTTGAAAGATATAATTGCCCAGACTCTCCGCTCCGACCGGCGTCGACAGCGTCGCAGCGCCAACGACCCAAACACACGCGGTGCGCAAACCGGCGACTATGACGGGTGCTGCGATGGGCAACTGGACCTGTGCGAGGCTTTGCGCCGGAGTCATGCCAACGCCAAGGGCAGCCTCGCGAATGGCCGGGCTGACGCCCTGGAGCCCCACAATTGTGTTGCGAAGAATTGGCAGAAGCGAATAGAGGGCGAGCGCCACATAGGCTGGCCAGAACCCGATCCGCCCGCCCAAGACGGGCACCATGAGCGCCAATAGGGCAATTCCGGGTATGGTCTGCACAAGGCTGGCGAACCCCAGCGCGGGTCCTGCAAGGCGCGGAGAGCGCGAGGCGTAAATGCCCAACGGGATTGAGATCAGCAATCCGGTGGCAATCGCCGCGAGTGACAAGGTCAGATGGCCCGCATACCGGCTTGGAAAGACAACAAGCTCTTCTGCAAACATCTCAGGCGCCCTCGAAAGCGGCTGAAACAGCGGCCGCCGTTCGTTTTGGTGCCTCGAGGAGCTGAGCCACGGTCGCATTGGCCGGATTGGCCATGAGTGCGCTGGCCGGCCCGATCTGGATGATCTGGCCTGCATCCATCACCGCGATCCGGTCTGCAAATCGGAGCGCTTCAGCGAAGTCGTGGGTCACGATGACGGAAGCAAAGCCCAATTCACTCCGCAATCGCGCCACATCATCAATCAGCGCGTCTTTTGTCATCGCATCAAGGGCTGAAAACGGCTCGTCCATCAGCACGATGTCGGGTTTGCCCGCCAGCGCGCGCGCCAGCCCGACGCGTTGTGCCTGACCGCCAGACAATTCGCGCGGAAACCGCTCGCCATACGTTGCCAGCGGCAGGCCAATCAGCTCAAACAAGTGCTCAAGTTGCTGCTTGATGTCTTTTGGGTCCCAACCGAGCAGTCTTGGCGTCACAGAGACATTCTCGGCCAACGTCACATGGGGAAACAGCCCCGCAGACTGAATGACGTATCCCATACGGCGGCGCCACTCATGGGCGCGCACCTCATGAGCAGCCTCACCGGACAAGAACACTTCACCGGTATCCGGCTCCACCAGTCGGTTCAGCAGCTTGAGGGTCGTCGTCTTTCCGCACCCTGAAGGGCCAATTAGCGCGAGCGTCTCGCCCGCCGACAGGTCGAATGAAACGTCCCGCGCAGCATAGGTGTCGCCGAAGCGTTTGGAGAGAGATCGCGCGGACAGGAGGATGGGCGTCAGCCTTCCAGATCTTCCTTCAGGACCGTCATCTGGAACTGGTAGGACGTCTCGCCCTCGTCCACATCCTTGTAAACGACGGCGATGAATTCCGCACCCAGATAGACTTCGACGCTGTCGTCGGTCTTGTCGCGGGGCACCAGGCGCAGGCCCGGATGCAGCTTTTCTTTCAGATACGCTTCGAGGCGCAGGGTTTCTTCGCGCTCCATGGGGCACTCCTTTACTCGTAATAAAGGTGTATCGAAGTTGCCATGGCAGGGGAACCGCCGGTCAGCCGCAGATCTAGAAACTTTTTGTCAGCCGGACCTGGAAGTCTTCATCTGCGGCGCCGTCACTTAGGCCGAGCAGGGCGCCAGCCCACCAGCTCCAATCTGAGCCTTCGAACTTTCCCGAAGCCATGGGGCCGATGGCATGGTTCTGATCATTGAAGCCACCGAGCCCCGCATCCGTGTTGCCATAACTGCTGAAGTTTATGGCTCCAACGCTGAACCCATTGTCGAGTTTGTAGGTCAGACGCGTCCGGGTCTGGAGGCCAACGCCGTCAAACGCTTCATCGCCGATCCCATAGAACGTCAGAAGGATCGCTCGCGCTTGCCAGCGCTCATCCAGATTCCATTGATTCGTCCAATTCAAGGCGACGCTGTTTGACCCCCTGTCTCGCAGCGTCACATCGAACCGAAGTGCACTGGAATAGCCTGAGGGAGTCGTCTCTACGATCTGCCACTGGGCTTCGCCCTGGAAAAGTTGGTAGTCAAAGTCACCGTCGCCGGTGTCTCGCCCCTGAACTACGCCGCGCAGGCGAAAAGTGTCGTTCAAGGCATGCTGGTAGTGAAACCGCGCAGCCACAGCCGTGTCGCCCGCACCATTCTCGGGCAATATCCCAAATCGAAGTTCAGCAGTTCGGTCCCCATCGTTCACGCCGGGCCCAAACACTCCACCAACAAATTGAGCATGGCCAGGAAGGGCGGGCGCTGCAAAGGCGAGCGTCAGTGCCCCATACCGAAGCAAAATGGACATATCACCGTATCCGCGGGCCGCAGAAGTTGTGTCGGCAGCCCGCGGACAGTGGAAGCTCGTTATTCGATCGTGGAGAGCAACTCAGGCGCAGTCACAAGTTGGCGAACGCCGTGGGACTTGGTCTCGTTGAATGCGTTTCCTTCCGCCCAGCGGTGCAGGGAGTTGATATCGACCTTGGCGCAACTCGGGCGAACGCTCCATGTCACCTGTAGTGGTGAGCACACTTCCTGGGTGTAGCTCGGTCCGGTTGTCGATCCGCGGAACACCACCGGCGTGCCGGTTCCGCTCGGGATCATTTTGGCCTGGTGGAAGCCATCTACTGTGCGGTTCTTGTAGTCGAAAGTGGTGAAATCAAGCGCACTCGGGTCGTTTACGACAAGAAACGACTGGGCTTCCACGCGAAGGAAAGGATCATCACATCCGTCCGACAAACAGGAGCCAAGGCCTTCCCCCGGAGATACGGGGCAGGATGAATGTACCCAGTGGACCTCAATGGTGTCGCCTGGCTTTACGCCTTCATACGCGCCCGGTGCCGGAGCAAGCTCAGCGGCGGTCAGGTCCGGAGTCTCATTGCAAGCGTATCCGCCATCGTCAGTCGCGCCGACAAAGATGGAGTACCCGGGCGCCTTGTGCTCAGCATTGGTGTGGGTGTGAATATTACAAAGGTTTAGCTCGGTGGATGAAGGAGCCAGGTCGAACATCACCGGATTGGTGCCCGCGGTCATGGCGATATCACGCGGCGTTTGTGGCCCAAACCCTTCACAAAGCGCTGGCGCGGTTTCGGCGACTGCCGTTTCCATCTCTGCGGTATCTGTTTCTGTCGCCGTACAAGCAGCCAAGAGGCAAACGCCGACTGTTAGTGATGCAAGAGTGCGAAGTCCCATTTGGAATCCCTTCCCGAATTGAGGTTGTGCCGCTCACTTGATCCACAGCTAGGGCGAGACTGACCTTCGAAAAGTCGTAGAGGAAAAATAGCGGCGTGAAGGTCAAAAACTTCGCGCGTATGGCGTTTTTTCATTTCCGGGGGCATACCGGTGTCAGGGAGAGTGAGGGATTCGCATGGGCGCCAGCCCCCCCATCGTAGCGGTGGCAAACCTGAAAGGCGGGGTCGGCAAATCGACCACGGCCTTGATGCTCGCCGAAGGCCTCGCCTTTAAATACGGTCTCAACGTGCTGCTGTGCGACTTCGATGCCCAGGCCAACTTGTCCGAAACGCTGCTCACCAGCGACGGAGTTCAACGGGAATTGAACCAGGGCCGCGGTGTCGCTGCGGTGCTCGATCACTTTCTTCCGCTGTCCGAGCAAAAGAACCTGTCTCTGAAAGATGTGGTCGAAACGCGGAACTCCACCGTCGTTGAAGAACTCGTCTACAAACGCTCGCGGGACAAACCGGGCGGCTGGATTTCCCTATTGCCCGCCCATCCCGGCATGCGGTTTCTGGAGCCCCACCTGGAGCGGAGCCCCGGAGAGGGGTGGTTTGACATTGGCGACGAGCTTGCAGAGCGCTTTCTGGAAGCCACCCAACTCGTGCGTGCCAGCGCGGATGTCGTGATTATCGACTGCCCGCCCCACGTCTCCGCGCTTTGCCGGGCAGCGCTTAAACTTGCGGACTATTACGTCACCCCGACACTGGCAGAGGCGCTCTCTGTCTGGGGCGTGCATCAATTCCTGCGGTGGCTGGCGCATCCCTCAATGAGTGGCTGGCTCGGAGTCAACGCCTCGTCCATCCCAACGCGCCAATTCGTCGTTTGTACAAGATTTTCCCCGCGTTCACGCAGCCATAAGCGAACCTTGGAGACCTTGCGCTCTGACTGGCACGGGCGCGCCTTCTCAGACCCGATCCGCCAGCGCCTCTCCCTTTCGCGGGATCTGGAACGCAAAGAACTCGACAGCACCCACGGGTTTGGCGGGCGATATCGCGGCCAGGTCAAAGGCGATGTCCTGTCGCTGGCAGAGTCCTTTACGGGCTTCATGGCGGCGCGGGCAGATGTGGATTGGGCCAGAAGGTCTTAAGGGATGTACACCGTGTAGGTGATCTCGACCTCGAAATCGAAGGTACCAAGCGAGAGGTCGTAGCCCTGCAAGCTCTGGGCGCCGATCGAGTAAGCAAGATCAAATCGCACAGATTGGTCCGCAATGGACCCCCGCCCCGCTGCTGTGCGCTGGTTGCCCGTGAACACATTGCGGCCCGGCAACAGGCTCAGCAGATTGGGGAAAGACGTGACGCCGCCACTCGCGCCAGCGGAATGCGGGTACTGTGCCTGCGCCCCAAAGGGGAGCCCGTCATCGCCGGTGAGCGTGACCGCCAGATCAAGGCTGGTAATGAAGAGAAAGATCAGATCAGTGTTCGGCCCGCCAAACTGGCTCTGGGCGTCGATTGAGAACGGCACATTGGACGCCACGTAAAAGCTCGACCGCGACGTCGTGCCATCGACCCGAACGGCCGTGTCTGCGGTCAGGTCCAACGGCGAAAAACTATCAGACGCATTGGTGATGCCATCGGTATTGGTGTCCGTGACGAAGTCACCGCTGCCCGTGTCTTCGATCCGGTAGGGCATTGTGCCCGCAGCCGTTGGGGCATCTGAGGTCGAGAGCAGAGTGCCGGTCACCACGGTGTGGGTGTTTTCGGCAATCAGGTCGGCATCGCCCGAGGTGTTGCCGGTGGTTCCAGTCCCGCTGTCGATGATGAAGTCGACGGCCGTTGGCGCAGACCCGCCCTCGTCGGCGCTCCAGACAATGACCGCACCTTGCACATTGAATCCTGGCCGATCAACGATTTCGCCCGCCGCCGTGATGGGCAGTGCTGAAATCGCAAACACCGATATGACTGAGCGTAAGGGGAAGCACGGCATTCTTTGCGTAAATCACATCGAGTTTATGGGTTTCCTAATGCGCGTGCGTAAATTAACGCATTGGCGCAAATGACAGGCGCGGAGGGGGACCCCCGAATGCGCCGGGGTCCTGCACCCACTCGATTTCCACACTCACCGCCTGGTCTCGAGGCGCCCCCGGGGCAGCCGCCGTGCGTCGCGGTGCACGCAGCAAAACGGTCTTGCCTTGGGGACTGACCCGAACCTCCGCCCGGGCATCAGCGCCAGCCATCGTCGCCAGTGGCCCGGCATCAAGGATGCGCACATTTGCGCGCCAGCTCGAGGTGGTGGAGCCGGTCGCCAAGATTTCAAACGGTGTGTTGCTCGCCACGTCAAAACGAAAGACGTTTCCGGTCGAAGTCTCCGCTGCCACGGGCACGAGCAGGCCGGTTTGCACGAGTTCCGCAAGCGCTGGGCCGGGCATGGCAATCCGGCCAGCCGGGTCCAGGTCGACCCGCTCGCCGCGGAGAACCTCTCCTGTATCTGTCCAGACGAGGATTTGCGGCCCAACCGAGAAGCTCACGCGATGGGTGATATCTGCGCCCGCATCCCCGGCCCCAGCCAGCGCCAGCCACACCATGATGAAGACCTGCCCCAAAACCCGCACTGGTAAACGCCTCGCCCGTTTCTCGTCTCAAACGGTAACAAAGCAGAAACCGTGCCGGATTCGCCCCCGAAGCGAAATCGGGCCGCGCGCGCGACTCGCCGATGGTTCCCATTCGGCCCGGAATGCTCTAGCCAAACCCTTGGTAAACCAACACACCGAGGAGACGCGCCATGGCCGATGACTGGAACATGCCCGAAGGCAATCTGATGGCGGGCAAGCGCGGCGTCGTTATGGGCGTGGCGAACCAGAACTCCATCGCCTGGGGCATTTCCCGCCAGCTCGCCGCCCAGGGCGCGGAGATCGCCTTCACATACCAGGGCGAGAGCCTGGAGCGGCGCGTGCGGCCCCTGGTCGAGTCCATTGGCATGGACACGATGATCCCCGCCGACGTGACCGATGACGCCTCCATGGACGCCGCCTTCGCTGCCATCAAGGACAAGTGGGGCACCATCGATTTCCTGGTTCACTCCATCGCTTTTGCGGGCAAGGAGGAGCTGCAGGGGAGCATGGTGGCCAACACCACGCGCGAGGGCTTTCGCCGCGCCATGGACATTTCCGTCTACAGCTTCATCGATTGCGCACGCCGGGGCGCCGAGCTGATGCCGAATGGCGGGGCTATGATCTGCATGACGTATCTGGGCGCCGAGCGCACCGTGCCGAGCTATAACGTCATGGGCGTCGCCAAGGCTGCGCTGGAGGCCTCGACCCGCTATGCCGCCCGCGACCTCGGCCCCCAGGGCATTCGCGTGAACGCCATCAGCGCCGGGGCCATGCGCACGCTGAGCCTGGCGGGCATCCGCGGCGGCAAATCCCTCATGGGCACAGGCCGCGACTGGTCCCTCCTGAAGGAAGACA
>JBCBGZ010000030.1:0-30172 GCA_038526245.1 Pseudomonadota bacterium | reverse complement strand
AGGGCCAAACCCGGTCTTTCTGATTGAGTATGGAGCCTAATACTATCAAATGAAGCGCGCTTAAAACTAAGACCGAAATACTACGCTCGCCGCTTTTCTGGGTCTAATTTCTGCCAGATGAGCTTAAAAATTGACTGGTAGGTTCACTTGAAAACACATTCTCCAGCTTTTGCAATTCAAGCATGTATATTTTTTCTTTGGATTTTGCGTACTCAAGCATGCGAGCTTGAGCTTGCGGAGAAAGAATGACGGCGGTCTCGCGCTTTCCTTCAAATCTTGTTAGTTCAATAAATCCTATATGGCTGAGATCATCAAGAATAGATCTAAATTTTTTTTTCGAAGTACTCGAAAAACGATCGAAACGACGATAAAGCTCTGAAATACTCATGTTATCGGACATCGCCAGAGACATTATTTGCATTGATGCGTGTTTTCTATCAGCGCGTTGTTTTGCTAACATTGAGTTTGAGAATAATAAGCTTACAGCTTGAGCTTCAGCGGCAATGCTAGCGCTCAATATATGACCGACTTTCTCTGCGTCTTGTTCGGAAAAAATATCAGGTTTCTCAACATTTGGATTGGCACCAACGAACATTTCGATTTCATGCCCATTCACTTCGTGTGCAGCGTCATTGATTTGACTGCCCGCCATCAACTTTATTGACAGATCCTTTCTATTGCCGACGATAACATCACTATTTGAATAGATATAAGCGTAACATGCATCATCACCCCTTTTAACTAAATTTCTTGATGGGGTTATTATTTGCGCCGACAAATCAGCTTTCGTCGAAACGTTGGTGAAAGCTGCTACCCTATCGTATTTATCGATCTCTTGTATGTAAAGCTGATTGGATGAGTAAGTCGTAAGCAATGGTGTCGCAAAGCAGTCTCCTTCTGGCCAAACAGGCAATACGGATACAATAAATCCGGTTTCAATCATTACATTAAGCCTTCTTTTAAATAATATTCTTCCACTTTAGAGGAAATTACGCCAACACTTTCTGAAGGCTTAGAGTGGTGACATGTGTAACTGATGATGATTGAATTTCGGTCCCTAGCGAATTTTTTGACCTTTTCGTCTTTGGCGGCTCGAGAAGGCAAAATAATAGCTTTAAGGTTTTCAATAGAGATTGGTATGTCCTGCGTGTATTGTACTTCGATACACCCTCTCCGATCATCAAATGGAGTTTTACCGCGTGTATTGATCAGAGCTAAATACGCATTTACCTCTAACTCTAACGGCTCAGCCTTGATCTCATCGCGTGGCGTGCCTTCGAAGTAACTTAGATTGCTGCCGTAGAATGCATCAACTAGTTTGCCAGCAACTCGCCACTCGTTGCCAAGGTCGAAATCCTGCCGTTTCATCTTCGGATGAAGTACTGCGGAATACATCCCGCGCTCCATAGCGCCTGAATCAAATGGCATGAGACAAGAGGGAGCCGCAGACGTACTAATTTCAAACACCAACGAGACAAGGTGCAGTGCATCTATTGAATGCGCTTCAACATCGGGGTGTGGTCGATATGCGGGCCGTCCGTAAAAAAAGTAAGACCTTTTGTCCCCGTAAACATCACAGTCTGTCGCCCTTATTACGGGCTCGCCAAGCATTGATCTAAAGGAATACACGTCGGTCGTGTGCACCAAATATAACATTGGCTCCACAACCAATGCGTTTTCGACGAATGACTTGAATGAACTCATGTGCTTCGACCAAATAGACCAAGCTGCCGATTATATGAAAATTGCTCGCAGTTCAATCTGGGATTGTGAAACCTTCGACTGCTTGTAACTGGTTTGGGACTTCGTCACGGAGCGACGCTATTCTGCATGGGAGCCCAAAGGGAGCAACCACTTTGTTTTCCTTGCAAAGGTGACATCAATCCTTCTCCCCATGCATGTCTCGTTGCTTTCGAGATATTGCACGTTGTGCCATATGGAAAACAGCGTCGTTGAAGAGTGTTTGATATTTTTTGACCCTCTACTCGACCCAAACGGGATTGCTACATCCAGCTCAGACAGTCGACTTTTCCCGAACCCGGAAGCAAAAATATCCAAACGATCGATTGATTCGTTTGAAAGAGCTTGGACAAAGTCGGCTGCACGTCTCAAGTCGTTCGGCTTGCGTCCAAGAATGCTTAGGGCTCTGCCCTCACCGCGCTTCGTAAAAAATAGACGGTCTCCCGAGGCTCGGCGCTTTCGCGCCTGCGCCCGCCGTCGATTTTTCACTCCGCTTGGACACCCGCTGTTCGCCACGAGGCAGGGTTGCATGTGCAACCCATTTCAAATGGATGATCAGGGTTCTGGAACTTGGTTTCGTCCCCAGTTTCTAGTTCGCGTCGAAGTGGGGCGATCTGTTTCGCTCCTCGCAGATATCTGCTTTGGGGTCAGGTTTTGGCAACGTGAGCGTTCGTTGTAGAGCTTCCGGTCTTCTGCAACATCTAAATACTGGTCTCTCAGCTTGAAGAGCCGCTGACTGTGGCGGTCGGCCCAGAAGGCGCGCTTTTGCTGTTGGTCTCGAATTTTCGCTTCTAGCTCAGCGACATCGCGGGCGGCAGATCGAGTCGCATCTTCTTCATTAATTTTGCGGATACGAGCGTTTTCTCCGCGCAGCCAATCCCAAGCATAGGACAGTCCTGACCTGAATCTCGCTTGCCTAACTTTGGCTTCATCGAGCGCACGGGCTTGGATTTGAGCCTTTAGTTTGGCCCTCTCTTCCCTTTGGCTGTCTAGTATTTTCTGTCTTTGGTCTCGCCAAAGTGCCCGTTCCTGATCCCGCTTTAATTTGAGCACATCTTGATGCTCGCTCATTTTTGCGGCCAGGTCACGAGCGAAAGTCGATTGTGTACGCTCGAGCGTGGGAAGCGCGTCTTCTGTTCCCAGGCGCTGACGCACTTGTTTCGTTCTGATGTCGAGCATACGAGGGAGGCTGAACACCTCGCCTTCACTATCGCTCACGACAAAGCCACGGCGGTTTCCGCGAGACAAACGTAAGCCGACTTGGCTGAGTGCTTGATCGAATGCGGCGCGGCTGTCGCTTTGTGCCCAGGCATTTTGAATATCTGCCTTCAACTGGCGCGGGTGACGACCTGCTCGTTTGGCCTTCTGATAGGTCTCCAAGTCATAGTTGAGGGGATCGCGTTCACTGCGATCAATGAGACCCCTTGGGCATTCAAGATCGTGACGCACGAACAGAGCGCGAGACAGCTTCCGCAACTTCATCTTGGTATAGGGCAGAGGCACGGCTTTGAGCGTTTGTGCATCAATGCGGCTCCAAATCGCATGGGCATGTCGGTGACGCTCTTTTTCGTCCAATCCGGGTTTTTCGTGGAAGATTACGACGCGGCTTTGCCCGGTGAGTCCCAGGCGCTCTTCAGCATCGTCTATCGCTTTAATGAAATCGTCTTCTTTGATCACTGCATCCAGTGGTGGGCTGATCGATAATGAGAAGAATGGTTGTTTACATCTCGTCGAACTGCGTGCCAGCACCTCAACCTCGTGGAAGGCTCCGGCGACATCATCGCTCATAAAACCGCGCATCTCTACGACCCGTACAAAGTCATTGTCTCGGTCATTGAGAACATGCTCGGCGAGTTTTTGACCGCCTCCGCGTTGGTTTCCATGCAGGATCATTGCTCGGCTTTTCTTGAGCCGAGCATTTGAAGCAAGGTCTTTCGGATTGTGCGCAGGTCTTCACAAGCCGTTTCAAGGCTTTCAAGCACGTCTGGGGTCACTGGGAGGGTTCCCAGTTTCGCCGATGCAGCGATGTCTTTAAGTGAGTTGGTTAAGTCAGATGAGCCTAGCTGGGCCAGAAGCATGGCAATCTCAGACGGTTTCGCCGTTTTATTCATAGGCGCATCGGAGAACACTCGCGCTTTGATGAAAGACGAAAGAGACTGAGTTCCCGCCAATTTCTTGAGAGCAGCTTTTTCTGAAGCTGAGACCCGGAAGGACATCGGATAAACGGCTTTGTGCCGTGAGGCCCGTGCAGGCCGAATTTTGATATCGTCCGGTACATCTGCGCAATTGAAGCTGAGTCGAATGTGATCTTGTCCAGGCCGTCTCATAGTGAGGGCCCTTCCATTTCATCCACAGCCTCATTGGTCATTTCATGCTGTGCTGCTTGGAGTTGGCGCTCACAATCCTCTAGGATTTCGAACAGTTCGGAGTTCGAAGAATATCCTTCACTCTCCGCCATTGCACTCCTCGAGTGTAAGTGATTTGCCGGCGTGACAGCGGCGCGTGGCACGCGGCACTACAATTGCGTCTTGGAAGACGTGTGCGATCTCCCTATCAGGAGTGGCGAGATTACACATGCGGGCGGCGCACCTGTTGACAACGTTATCAGAAGCGCTCTTCTGCATCTAAAAGAATGTCCGGGGAGGGACTGTCATGGCTTTGAGTCTGGTCGATCTGGTGATCGTCGCTGTTTACGCCGTTGCGCTTTTCGCAATCGCCCAGCTTGTTTCGAGAGAACCAGCGGGTGAAGCCAAGAATACGGAAGACTACTTTCTGGCCGGAAAAGCCCTTCCCTGGTGGGCCATCGGCGCCTCTCTGATCGCAGCGAATATCTCGGCCGAGCAGATCATCGGTCAATCCGGCCAAGGCTTTGTGGTTGGCCTCGCCATTGCGGCCTATGAATGGCAAGCCGCCCTCGTCCTTGTGATCGTGGCGGCGTTCTTCCTGCCGATCTTCTTGAAACGCGGCATCTACACAATGCCGCAATTCCTCGAGACCCGTTTTGGCGACAGCGTCAAAACGATCATGGCGCTGTTCTGGATCTTCCTGTTCACAGCCGTGAACCTCACCACGGTACTTTATGGCGGCGCCCTGGCGATCAAGGCCGTGACCGGTCTTGGCGTGTTCACCGGCATGGCCATGCTGGCGGCTTTTGCGCTGCTTTACTCGCTGTATGGCGGTCTCAAAGCCGTGGCGCTGACGGACATCATCCAGGTCGTGATCCTAATTCTTGGCGGCTTTGCGATTACGATCATCGTGCTTGGTCTGGTCGGCGATGGCGCCGGACCGGTTGCGGGGCTCTCAACCCTCATGGCCGAGGTGCCGGGGCACTTCGAGATGATCCTGTCCCGCGATCACCCGAATTACGGAAGCTTGCCTGGGATCTGGACCCTGCTTGGCGGGCTGTGGGTGCTGCATTTCTCTTATTGGGGGTTCAACCAGTACATTATCCAGCGTGCGCTTGGCGCGGAAAGCCTCGCAGAGGCCCAGAAGGGTCTGGCCTTCGCGGCCATGCTGAAATTCCTGATTCCCCTTATCGTGGTTATTCCAGGCATCGCCGCGCTCTGGCTGGCGGCAAATGGCATGGCAGGCCTCGCCCAGGAGCAATTGGCCGCTGAACCCGACAGCACCTATGGCGCGCTCATGGCGCTGATGCCAACGGGTATTCGCGGCCTGATCTTCGCGGCCCTGATCGCGGCCATCGTGTCGTCGCTGGCCTCGATGATCAATTCGATCTCGACGATCTTCACCATGGACATTTACCGGGATTATATCGCCCGGGACCGGAGCGAGAGCCACTATGTGTTCGCGGGCCGTATCACCGCATTTGTTGCCATGATCATCGCTCTGGCCCTGGCGATCCCTCTGCTGGGCGGTGGAACGTCCATCTTCCAGGCGATTCAGGAATATACGGGCTTTGTTGCCCCGGGGATTGTGGCGGTCTTCCTGCTGGGCTTCTTCTGGAAACGCGCAAACACGCCGGGGGCATTTGCATTGCTCATTGGCTCGGTTGGGCTGTCGGCCCTGTTTTATTTGAGTGCACAGAACCCTGAGATTGCCACCGAAGCTTCACGGGTTCCGGCCATTGGCGCCGCCATGGGCGCGGTGTTCAATCCGGTGATCGGCCTTGCGGACTTCAACGTTATCAATATGCCATTCGTGGTGCGGATCTGGTTCATCTTCCTGCTCTGCCTGGTGATCGGCGCCGTGGTGAGCTTGTTGACGCCGCCGCCGCGCGAAGATCAGCCGGTTGATCTGTCTGGTATCGGGTTTGGCACAACCACCGGCTTCAAGGTGAGCGCGGGCGTCGCGGTGGCGATCCTGGCGGGGCTCTACGCCCTGTTCTGGTAGTCCGGCCGGTCGATGAAGTCGCTCATCGTCATCATGGGCGTGTCCGGCGTGGGCAAGACCACCGTCGGGCGCGCCCTGGCGACTGGCAAGGGGTGGCCTTTTATCGAGGGCGACGACCACCACCCGGCGGCAAACATCCAGAAGATGAAAAGCGGTATTCCGTTGGACGATGCCGATCGCCTCCCCTGGGTCGCCAGCATTCTCGATTATGTGACGACCCTGGAGGATGATGTGGCGGTGCTGGCGTGCTCTGCGCTCACACCGGTGGTGCAGGAGGCGCTTCGATCGACGAGGGCCCGGCGTGTCATCTATTGTTGCCTGGTGGCGGACGCCCCAACCCTGTCGCGTCGGATGCAGACACGGTCGCATTTTATGCCGCCTGCACTTCTGACCAGTCAGTTTGATGCGCTTTCGCCGCCGGACGACGCCCTAAAATTTGACGCCCACCAGGCCGTGGAGACACTGGTGGGCGAAATTGAAACCGCGCTTGAGGGCCGGTACTAGCCCTCGCCGCAATCCGCCTTGGCATTGGTGTCTTCTGCAATCCGCACATCGGACAGCCCAATGCTTTGCCCCGGGGCGCCCTGAAGTATGAAGGCTTGTTCCAGGTCATCCATGGGAACGCCTCGCTCAGCGAAACAGCTCAGCGTCAGACGGTATTCAGTCCAGTCTGGTTGAAGTGTGATGGGGAGGGCTGCTTGGCAGTCGCGCTCTGGATCGCAGCCCATGCCAACGTCAACCTGTGCGTCGCCTGCAAAGGCCTTCGCGTGGAACACCAGCTCCATGGCGCCATTCGACTCGCGGGAAAAGTCCAGTCCGTAACCAGCTGAAAGGGCAAATTTCGGCGTGTCTGAGTCGAACGTCACGCGAAGGGAGTCTTCCTGGGCCGAGCGATCAGTTGCTGAAATCGACAGGCCGTCACCGCTATAGGGCAGCGCGCCTATGGGGCTGTCATTGACCATGACCTGCCACGGCGCATTGGCTTCGCCCTGGCTGTAGAACACGCCCCATTCGCCCATGGCATCGTCGCCGAGGCCGGAATCTTCGCTGAGGTCGGCAAGGTCGCCTGCATCGGCATAGGACAAGCCGTATCCCAGAGGGAAAAGTGGGTCATATGCGTCGTGGTGAGGATTCAGGACAACCTGAGTGGCGGTCTTAGGCCAGCTGAAGGAGAGGCGTCCGGTGAAATCGAAGCCTGCGTCCGTTTGGAACAGCAGGTCTGCCACACCGCCGCCTTCGCTGCCGGGTAACCATGCGGCGACAAAGGCGTCGCTGTCATTGATCTCCGGGTTGGTCCACATGGGGCGGCCCGAGAGAAAGACCGAGACCACCGGAATGCCGCGGTCCTGGTAGGCTGCGAGGCGCTCGGTGTCGAAGCCCTCATTCGTATAGTCGAGATGGGGCACGTCGCCTTGGAATTCGGCGTAGGGATCTTCACCGTAGACGGCGATCACAACGTCAGCGTTTGCCGTCGACTGACCTTCCGGGTCGAAGATCACCGTTCCGCCAGCCCCGGAGACCGTGTCCTCAATGCCGCTCAGGATGGACTGACCATTTGGAAACTCTGAATTCGGATAGCCGCCCCCCTGCCAGGAGAGGGTCCACCCGCCGGCAGTTTTGGAGATGTCGTCGGCGCCGTCACCAACCACAAGAACGGTCAGGTTGGACTCCAGGGGCAAGAGCTGGCTCTCATTCTTCAGAAGGACAAGCGACTTGCGGACCGCTTCCCGTGCCACGGCGCGATGCTCTGCAGAGCCCAGAAGGCTCTCATTTCCGGCCAGCGGGCGAGCGCTTGGCGTCGGTTCTTCGAAGATTCCGGACTGCACTTTAACGCGCAGGATGCGGCGCACGGCATCGTCGAGCCGTTCCATGGAAATCTCGCCGGATTGCACGTGGGCGTAAGTGCTTTCCCAAAGTCCGCGCCAACTGTCAGGCGCCATGAACATGTCTACGCCTGCGTTGAGCGATTCCGGGCAATCGGTTGCGGTACATCCAGGTATCAATGCGTGCCCGTTCCAGTCACCGACCACAAAACCATTGAAGTTCATGCGGCCCTTGAGCACGTCGGTGAGGAGCTCTTTTTGGCCGTGCATGCGTTCGCCTTGCCAGGCTGAAAAGCTTGCCATGACCGATTGGGCGCCTGCGGCGACAGCGGTTTGATAGCCGGCCGTGTGGATGTCGCGCAGTTCTGCTTCCGAAATGAGGGCGTCACCCTGGTCGACGCCATTCTCTGTGGCGCCGTCGCCGACAAAGTGTTTCGCGGAAGGGATGACATTATCAGGTCCCATGAAGCCAGCTTCACCCACATATCCCTGAAGGCCATAGACAATTCGCTCGCCATAGCTGGCGACGATCTCTGGGTCCTCGGAAAAGCCCTCATAGGTGCGACCCCAACGGTCATTTTGAGGGACAGCGAGCGTTGGCGCGAAGGTCCAGTCATGACCTGAAACACGCAGCTCCTTTGCGGTCACAGCCGCAATCCGCTCGATCAGCGCAGGATCATTGGCCGCGCCCAGGCCGATATTGTGTGGGAAGACAACTGCGCCGCGCAGATTGGCATGGCCATGCACTGCGTCGATGCCCCAGATAATTGGTACAGCGACTTCGACGCCTTCTGGATCAACAGAGGCTTGGAAATAGGCATCGGCGGCTTCAAGCCATGTGGCAGCGTCCGCGTATGGGAGTGGGCCGGGGGCTGAATTCCCGCCGCTGAGTACGGAGCCAAGCCGGTACTGTCTGACCTCTTCCGGCGTCACGGAACCGCTATCGGCCTGGATCACCTGACCGACTTTCTGCTCCAGCGTCAGCTTGGAGAGAATCTCCTCGACGCGCGCCTCAACCGCTGGATCCAGAGGCGGTGTTTCGACCGTTGGCCAAAGTTCTCGATTGATTTTTGGCTGCATCGCCACGTCTGCGTCCGCGCTGACAGGCGCTGGCGTATCCACTGGATTGGCGGCCTCCGGTGTTGTGCACGCCGTAAGCCCAGCCGCGATCGACAGGGCGATGAATGAGGCGCTGATGCGCTTATAGGTGTTCATTTGGGGACTCCGGAAGGTCATGGGCGCGGTGGCGTTGTGTCGAGATAGCTGGCCAACCAGAACAGACTGGAATTCCAATTGATCGCGACTTCGTTGAGTGAAAAAGCGGTGTGGTCATCGAGCCAGCAGGTCTGGGGCGCGCATGGCCCAATGACTGCGGTCTCGTAATCACTGGTGGGGTACCCGGCGTTCGGCCCGCCGGATAGCGCACCGGGGGCGGCCGGTGGATAGGCAGGGTCGGCGCCTTCCGCCCAGAACCGATGGTGCACATGGCGCACAGATTTTACGCCGTATCCCGCGACGTAGGACTGGTCTAGCGGGTTGCGTCCGAGCAGATAGTCGAGCACGGCGACCATGCCATTGCGATACTTCGCATCGCCCGTCAGGTCGAAGGCGTAACCAAGGGCCAATCCACGACCCGCCATCGCGCCATTCGAGCCCCAGCCATAGCCCGAGGGCGGGTAAGGTGCGCCATATCCGTCCTGTGCCGCATCATTCAGATAACGCTCAGCGCTCGCCAGCAGGAGTGCTCCGGCACGCTCCCTGTCCGCATCTGAGAATGAGGGCAGTGCTGCCAACATGGTGGCTGCAGGCAACTGATCGACGTCTGGCCAGGACAGGTCTTTCAGACGGGCCTCACGTGCCCGGACCAGCCAGGCTGCGCCGGGCGTTTGCACCAGATTGGCGAGATAGGAGGCATCGCCCGTTGTCGCGTAAAGCTCTGTGGCAGCCCAGGCAAATTCGTCCGAAACATCGGTGTCTGTATAGGGCCCCCCGCCATCAAAGACATTATAGCTGAAGATGTCGGGATGGCGGAGCGCAGCGTCGTAACCCCTCGTTGCTGCATCGAGCGCGCGCGCCGCGAATTCATCATCAACACCGCGCCAAAGCCGTGACGCCTGGGCTGCAGCAGCCACCATGTTCAGCGTTGCGGCGGTTGAAGGTGGAATCAAGTGGCGCGTCTCAAGGGCGTCTTCTGGTTTCAGAGGAAGTCCAAGCCAGCGCGCTTCGTGAACCTTATGATGGACGAGGCCACCGGCATCGACTTCGCTAAGAACGAGCTGCTGTCCGTCCCGCACCGATTGGACGCCCTTCGGCAGGGCGAGTCGCGCGCCTTCTGGCACTTGCATGGCCATCAGGAATTCGACTTCCCAGCGCGCCTCGTCCAGAATCTCCGATACGCCGTTGCCGTTTTCGGGCAGGGAGACCCGGCCGTCAGCCCATTTCGCGCCGCTTTCGCCGCGGTAAAGGAGCCGCTCAGCCGCATTTTGAAGACGCCAGGCACTGATGCCGCCATTCACAACGTATTTTCCGAAGTCGCCCGCGTCATACCAGCCGCCCGTTACGTCGAGCGTGTAGCGGCAACCTGGCCATTTCAGACCAGTTTTGTCCTCGCCTGCAAAGCACGCAACCGTTTCACGGGTGTGGCCGGCCGCGCGTGCCCATTGCGGTCCGGGTGCATGGGCGGCCTCAATAGGGGTTCCCGCGCGGTTGAGGTAGAAATAAGTCAGCGCATCTTCGGCGACCTGAGTATAGGGCGCATCGCGCACATCAAACGTTCGGCTGCGCGTTCCGTCGACCAGAAGCGAGTAGCTTTGGCCGACCGGGAGCGGCGGGTTGATCTCAATCTGGTGCACCGCGTCGCCAGATGCCTCGCTTTTCCCAAACACACTCGTGATGCCGGAGCTGACCGTCCGCCCGGTCGCATCTATGACTTGCCAGTCAAACGGCATCTCGGTGTCACTGCGAACAGTGGCGCGCTGGGCGGCTCCGGCTTCAAACCCGGTCTGGTTCATGAAAATACCGGACGCGGTCGTGTCAGAGCCAACACTCGGCGCCGCTTGGCATGAGGTCAGGCCGGCGGCCAAAGCAGCGGCACACAAAGACCTGCGCCAACTGAAGAGTTTATCCGGTCTCAAGCTTAACTCCCTCCGTGTTTCAAGGGACTCTCGCCCGAAGGCACGCCCCCCTTATTATCGACCCGTGCGCCAGGGTGTGGCTGCAATGCTATGGTGATTGCGAGATAGCCATAAACGGAAAAAACGCTGTTGACAACGTAAGACAAACGGGTCTTTGTGGCAATTGACAACGTTACCAATGCGCCAACGATGCGTATTGTTTTGGGAGGAAAATCTAGTGTCACGAACGAGCAAGCTCGAAGTAGAGCCCAATGGTCGCGCATTTAACCTGTTGCGCACCGCGTCCATTATTGCCCTGTCTGCGGCGACTTTCGCCGGTGTAGCCGTTGCGCAGGATGCGCCGGAAACGGAGACAGAGGAAGAAGCGCGCCAGGATACGGTGATTGTCACCGGCATCCGCGGGTCCCTCGCCTCGTCCCAGGATATTAAACAGAACGCAGACGTGTTCGTCGACGCCATCACCGCGTCCGATATCGGCGCCCTGCCTGACCGGTCGGTATCGGAAGCGCTGCAGCGTGTGCCGGGTGTTACGGTTGAGCGGTTTGCGGGGCCAAACGACCCTGACCACTTCGCCGTGGAAGGGTCTGGCGTGATCATTCGCGGCCTTCCTTTTGTTCGTTCAGAGCTGAATGGGCGCGATGTATTCGCAGCCAACTCATCCGGTGTGCTCGGGTTTGAGGACGTTTCGCCCGAGCTTCTCGGCTCGGTGCAGGTGTTCAAGAACCAGTCCTCTGACATGATCGAGGGCGGCATTGCGGGGTCGGTAAACCTGATCACGCGCAAGCCATTTGACAGCTCTGACCGCACCCTGGCCTTCTCCGTTGAAGCGACCTACTCGGACTTCATCAAGGAAACGACGCCGTCCTTCTCCGGGCTCTGGTCCGACCAGTGGGAAACAGATGCTGGCCGCTTCGGCCTGCTCGCCAGCTATGCGAAGTCCGAGTTGCGTTCGCGCGCAGATACGCCCCAGCAGGCCGACTGGCGCGAAATTACTGCTGGCGGACAGACGGGTTTTGTTCCAGCGGGCGGCGGCATTCGCACCCAGGAATTTGATCGCGAGCGCGAGGCCATTTCCTTGGCTGGTCAGTGGGAAAGCCCGGACCGCAAACTCCTCGCTACCGCAGAGTTCCTGCACTCCGACGCTGACCTTGTCTGGAACGAAAACGTTCTGGAATCGAGCATCGATGACAATCCAAACATTGAGTTGCTCGGCGACGATTTCGAGTTCGGTAGCGATGGCACGCTAGATCGCGGCATCATCACAGAGAACACTGGATGGCGCGGCAATGACAACACCTTGCCGCTCAACGGTGTCCGCCAATTGGCGCTCGTGCGTGAGCGCGCCGAAAACGATAAAACGACCGACTATGGCTTCAATCTCAAGTGGACGCCAACGGATCGCTGGTCGCTGAATTTCGATGCCCAGTACATCGACTCAAGCACGGAAGTCTTTGATGCGACCGTGCATGGCGCCTTTTTCGCCAATGTGGGCTTCGACCAAGCCAATGATGGCGTGTCGGTGGCCTACTTCGTCCCCGAGGGCGAGGCGGAAAACTACTTCCAGGACCCGGCGGAATACTATTGGCGCTCCGCGTTGGAGCATGCCCAGGACAGTGAAGCTGAGTCTCTCGCGTTCCGCGGCGATGCCGAGTACGATTTTGGCGATGATGGGTGGCTGCAGTCTGTCCGCTTCGGTGCGCGCTACTCTGACCGTGACTCCAATCTGAAGTACTCCACCTTCAACTGGGGCAACGTCTCTGAAATCTGGACGGGTAGCGCGAATAACCTGCTCACACTGGAAGAGGCCAACACCCAGATCCCCGGTCTGTTCCAGCCGTTTGATTTCGACAATTATGCCCGTGGGGCGGCGCCTATTTCCGGCGTTCCCCTTTACACTGGTCCGCTCGCGACCGATCCAAACGGGTACTTCGACACGATTGAAGCGATCACGGCAGCCCAAGGGTCATTCAAGCAGACGCTCAGGCAGCGCGACGGTGTGGTTAACGGTGGCTTGTTCCTTCCGGGAGAGATTATCGACATTGGACAAGAAACCACGGCGGTTTACGCGCGAGGTGACTTTGCTTTTGACGACTTCTTGCAACCAGGTTTCGTTCTCGACGGAAACTTTGGACTGCGCTACGTGGAAACAGTCGTGTCGACGCTCGGTCAAACGGACATCAACACGTTCGAGGGCGTGCTCGGAGATCCGGACCCACTTGGAACATGCGCTACCGCACCGCCTGCAGGTCAAAGCCTGCCGGGCTTTTGTAGCCTTGGTGCGGGCCTCCAGGACGTCGTGACATTCCTTGGTACGGAGAATACAACACTGACAGAGAGCTTCGAGAACACCTATGATACGGTGTTGCCAAGTCTCAATCTCCGCCTTGATGTAGGCAGCGGAAGACAGTTCCGCTTCGCGGTATCCCAGTCTTTGATCCGACCTCAAGCATTTGATCTGCGTTCCAGTGGCCAGATTCTGGAAGCTCAGGGCGCTCCAGGTCAGTTCGGTGGCTTGGAAATCACAACCGGAAATCCGTTCCTAGACCCCATCACATCTACGAACGTCGATCTTTCCTACGAGTGGTATTTCTCTGAAACAGGCTCATTCACGCTGTCTTACTTCTACAAAGATCTGGAAGATTTCTGGATCGGAAGTGCTGGCGAGCCAGGGCAGTCTGTGCGTGTGGGTGGCGATGCTGGCGTAGAGCAATTCACAAATAACGGAGTTACCATCGACGTGTCTCGTCGTTCGATCGTGAATTCCGATGACAGTGCTTCGCTGAACGGTTTCGAAATCGGTTACCAGCAGTTTTACGACATGCTTCCAGAGCCCTTCGATGGTCTGGGTGCCCAGTTCAACTACACCTACATTGATGCTCAGGGGCTAGGCGATCTCGACGAAACGACCCAGGGACGTTTCGCTCGGGACAACAACGCCTTCGAGCGTGTCTCTGAGCACCAGTACAACCTTGTTGGTCTCTACGAAAAAGGTCCTTACCAAGCTCGTCTGGCGTGGAACTGGCGCGATGACTTCCTGCTGACAAAGCGGGACGTGATCTTCCCATTCGCCTCGATCTTCCAAGAGGCGACGGGCCAACTGGATGCGTCATTCTTCTACGACATCAACGACACGTTCAAAGTCGGTGTCCAGGGCGTCAACCTCCTGAACGACATCACGGAGACGACCCAGACGATTGATGACAATGGTCTGCGTGCGCCTCGCTCGTTCAACCAGAATGACCGTCGCTTCTCGCTCATTCTGAGAGGAAATTTCTAGGCCGCTTCCTCGGCCCTGAAAGCTGCGTGACTCTCCTCCCGGTCAGCACGCATTGAGGCCGGACAGTTCCCCAACTCTGTCCGGCCTCTTCTTTTCTGCATTCATGGAGGTAGGCACGGCGACGCGCCTCTGCGCGCTGTCCTTCAAGTGAGATGATAAATCGCCGAACACTCCTTCTCAGTGGCATGGCCGCCGGCGGACTTGCAGGGTGCCGGTCCTTTTCGATGGCAGATACTGTCCCTGGCTACCTCGAAGTCCGTTCGCCAGACTTTTTCGATGTGATCGCACCGACGGCGGAACTCGAGACTCTATCAGTTGGGTACCGCTGGAGCGAAGGCCCCACCTGGGACCGCGCGCGCGGTGCGCTCTACTTTACCGACGTTCCTGAAAACACAGCCTATCGATGGCGCCCCGGTGCAGGTGTCGATGTCTTTCTGCAACCGTCCGGGGCTTCGGCAACGGAAGGCTTCCGGGAGCCAGGCGCGAACGGTCTCTGGTTCGCTCGCGACGGTCACTTGCTCATCTGCAACCATGGATTGCGTCGGGTTGAGCGGATGAACCTTGAGACCAGCCAGCGGAAGGCCCTTGCGCAAACGTTTGAAGGCCATCGTTTCAACAGCCCCAATGACGTCGTCGAGGCGCGCGATGGCACGCTTTACTTCACCGACCCGCCCTATGGGCTCGAAGGGCTAGATGCGTCGCCGCTGAAAGAAATGGCGGAGAACGGGGTCTACCGGCTGACGCCCGGCGGGCAGATCTCGCGCCTGGTCTCGGACATGACCTTCCCAAACGGGGTAGCGCTATCCCCAGACGAGACCCAGCTTTATGTCAGCCAGTCGGATCCTGGCGCGCCCATCATTCGGGCACTTGATCTCTCCTCTCAGGGCGAGGTTCAGGGTGATGCGACCTTCTTTGACGGTATGGCGCTTTTGTCGGAAGGGTTGCCGGGATTGCCCGATGGGATGGCGGTCTCGGCGCAAGGACATATTTTCGCCACCGGCCCTGGCGGAGTTCTGGTGCTTTCGCCTGAGGGCGACCTCCTGGGACGAATTCTCACGGGGCGAGCGACCGCGAACTGTGCATTTGGCGAGGATGGAAGCGTTCTGTTCATCACCGCCGGTGACCGTCTCATGAGACTTCAGACTCGGGTGTCTGGCGTCCAGTGGAACTGATCGCAGAACACCGGGCCGTCCTGGCCACGCTCGCAGCAGTTGCTGCACTCCTTGTGCTGATCATCAGAGTGCGAATGAATGCATTCATTGCGCTCATGCTGATCGCGATCCTGTCTGCCCTCGCGGCTGGTATGGCGCCGGATGTGACTTTTGAGACGCTCACACGCGGCATGGGAGGCACGCTCGGCTTCATCGCACCAGTGATTGGTCTTGGGGCGGTGTTTGGCGCGATCCTGCAAGCCAGCGGTGGTGTCGAAGCACTCGCCCGCGGGGTCGGCAAGGCCGGATCTCCCCTTCGGCAAAGCTGGATCATGGGCGGTTTAGGGCTCGTGGCGGCGACACCGGTATTCTTCGATGTGGCGTTGCTCATTTTGATACCGTTTGTGCTTGGGCTGGCCCACAAGACCGGGCGGTCTCCACTCCTTTTTGGTTTGCCATTGTCTGCAGGTCTGGCCGCCGGGCACGCCTTTGTGCCCCCAACGCCGGGGCCCATCGCGATTGCCGAACTGATTGGCGCCGATCTGGGGTGGGTGATCGTTTTCGGCGCCGTTGTGGGCCTGGTGAGCGTGGCCATTGCCGGGCCTATTTATGCCGCCGTTCTTGAGCGATCCGGGGCGCTACCGTCGGGCGCGCTTGCGGCGCCTTCGGATGAAAAACCGCCTCTCGTCCCGCGTGTTTCACTTCCCCTTGCATTGGGCCTGATCAGCTTGCCGCTGATCCTGATCTTGTCAGGCACGGTTGCGGGGGCTCTGCTGGAATCGGGTGCAATGCGCTACGCCCTGACCGTCATCGGCCATCCTTTCAGCGCGCTCCTGATCGCAAGCGGAGCAACATGGTGGGCGCTTCGCCCCGACACCGAGGAAAACAAACGTGTCTTCAATGAAGCCCTGACGCGCGCCTTTGAGCCCACAGGGGCTGTCATCCTGGTGACGGGGGCGGGCGGCGCCTTCAAACAAGTGCTGGTGGACACCGGCGCCGGGGCCGGTCTCGCAAGTGCGGTGCTCGGGCTTGGGCTGACTCCCGTCGTGGCGGGCTTCGTGCTGGCGCTTGTTGTTCGCGTCGCCCAGGGCAGTGCGACGGTCGCCATGATCACCGCGGCGGGGCTCGCAGCACCTATCGTCGCCATGGCCGACCTCAGCGCGCCGCAACTCGGCATCCTCACCATTTCGATCGCAGCCGGCGCTACCGGCTTTTCCCACGTCAACGATTCCGGCTTCTGGCTGATCAATCGCTTGTTCGGCCTCACGCCCGGCGAAACGCTGCGCACATGGACAGTTTCCACCGGCATCATCGCTCTTGTCGGGCTTGCAATATGTTGCGCGCTGTTCCCGTTCTTCTAGGCTGGCGCAATGGATTCGCGGGCGCAGCCAACTCCAATGGGCAAACTCAAGAAACTCGCCGGCTATGGGGTCGGCGACTTTGGCCTCAACATATACTGGCACACCATCTCAATATGGCTCGTTTATTGGTATACGAACATTGTTGGGATACCGCCGGAAACGGCAGGCATCCTCTGGTTGATCGGCACGCTTTGGGATGCCGTTTCAGATCCAATCGTGGCTGGGGCATCGGAGCGGGTGAAGACCCGGTTCGGCACCTATAGGCCATTCCTGCTCTATGCCGGTTTCGGCCTCGGCCTCGCTTTCGCGCTCTTGTTTTGGGTGCCGCCCGTTGAAGGGACGGGCCTGTTGGTCAGTCTCGTCGGCGTCGCCATACTCTTCCGCACCTCTTATACGCTGGTGGCGATCCCCTACGCAGCCATGTCCGCGCGTTTGACCTATGACAGCGTTGAGCGCACCGAGCTTTCCGGCGTCAGGATGCTCTTCGCATTCTCGGGCCTTCTGGTTGTTTCCCTCTTGCTTCCGCCGCTTGTGCGGTGGTTCAGCGGCGGGCCTGTCTACACCAATAACGGCTTCCAAGCCGTCATTATCGTAGGAGCGTGCGTCGCGACCACCGCCATTTTGCTCTGTTTCCTGTTCACGCGCGAACTCCCCGTTCCCGACAGTGCCGCCACTGCGAATAAGCCAGTCCGGGTCAGCCTTTTGCGGCGTTTTCGGGAAAACTGGGCTCTGTCAGTTCTGTTGGTGATCATCTTCCTGCAATCGGGGGCCAATGCATCCCTGATGATTTCGATGGTCTACTTCATTGATGCGAATGGTGGGCTGTTTGCTGACAAGGAAGTGGTCATGACAGCGTTTGCGGTGGCCACGATGGTCGGTGTGATGTTCTGGACCCTTTTCATCAGGCGCACCGGAAAGAAACTCTCCTGGTGCATTGCGTCCGTTTGTATCGCTACAAGTGGACTGCACATGCTGTTTTTCGGCCCCGCCATTTTCATGGGTGTGCCTCTTCAGGTTGTGTTCTTCGGCTTTTGTCTGGGGGCGTTCGCTGTTCTGCTCTGGTCCTTCATCCCGGACACTGTCGAATATGGGCAATACAAATCAGGTCAGAGATCGGAGGGCCTTGTTTTTGGGTCTGTTTTGGTCGTTCAGAAGATATCCGGTGGCGTCATGGGAGTTCTTGTCACCCAAGTGCTTTCGAGAATTGGATATGACCCCAGTCAAGTCGAACAGGGGGCCGAAGTCGGGCGTAGCCTCATTGTTTTTATGGCGATTTCACCCTCGGCTCTACTCGCCTTATCGATTATCCCGGTTTGTATTTTCCCACTGAACAGGCATATTCACTCTGACATTGTTGTCAGGCTTTCTGGCGGCGAAGACCGGACCGCGAAAGAGGATCCCGCATAATGGCAAAAATGATCGACGTTGCTCGTCATGCGGGTGTTTCTCTCAAGACGGTCTCGCGGGTTTTGAATAATGAACCACACGTCCAGGACACACTTCGGGAGAAAGTCCGCGCTTCGGTCGAGGAACTGGGATATGTGCCAAGCGCATCGGCGCGCAGTCTGAGGTCCCGTCGCTCTTACTGCATCAACCTTATCAGTCACTCCCTGCACTCAACCTTTGTGCACGCAATCCAGTTTGGTGCGCTGCAAGCCTGCCAGGAGGCAGGGTATCGTATGATGGTGTCCATGCTGGACCCAAAGGCGGCGCAGGACCCGGAGTTTCTCGAAAACTGGTGTGAGGCGCTGGTCAAATCTGGCAAGCCAGACGGTGTCATTCTCGTTCCGCCGATGTCCGATGATCCTGAAATCAACGCCGCGTTCCTGAGGCACGATATCCCAATCGCCCGGATCGGGCCGAACGATATCGAAGATGACAATACGTCGATCATAATCGACGACCGCGAAGCCGCGCGCGAGATGACCACCCATTTGATCAATACTGGCCATACGCGAATCGGGTTTGTGCTGGGCAAACCTGACCAGGGAGCGACCCCGGCGCGATACAAGGGCTATTGCGAGGCCCTTGAGGCTGCGGGCATTGAACTCGATGAGACGCTCGTGAAGCCGGGTATGTTTGACTTTGAGTCCGGTCTTGAAGCGGGTGATGCCTATCTCACAATGCCAGAGCCGCCGACCGCTGTGTTTGCGGCCAATGACGACATGGCCGCAGGCGTCCTTGTTGCTGCCCACCGCATGGGAGTGCAGGTGCCGGATCATATCTCAATCGTTGGCTTCGATGATTCCGAAATCGCTGAAAAAATGTGGCCTGCGCTTACGACTGTCCGCCAGCCGCTCCAGGCACTTGGCGCGCAAGCGATCCGTGTGCTGACGCAGTCGGCTGCGGGCAGCCGCTCAAAACTGGACCCGGCCGGAACCTGTCTGCCGTACGAAATTGTGCTACG
This sequence comes from Pseudomonadota bacterium, assembly GCA_038526245.1. GTDB lineage: Bacteria > Pseudomonadota > Alphaproteobacteria > Caulobacterales > Hyphomonadaceae > UBA5336. The sequence continues at coordinate 10,929 of JBCBGZ010000030.1, read as the reverse complement.
CCAATCGTCCAGTCAGGCGCCGAATGTGGCAGGCCTCTGGCGCGGCGTTCAGGCCGTTTGACAACGTAAGCCAATAGAGTCTTGATGCTGCGATAGAGAAACATGATCCGGGGAGGATCAGCGGCTCTGCCGCTTGATAAACAATGGTAGACAAGCGCCTTCACCAGAACGTCGTTATACTCGGCGGCGGCACGGCGGGCTGGATGACCGCCGCCGGTCTTGCCAGCTTGCTTGGCTCGACGGGTATCTCTGTCACGCTTGTGGAGTCCGAAGCGATCGGGATTGTCGGCGTGGGCGAAGCAACCCTGCCGCACCTGCGCTTTTTCAATCAGTCCATCGGCATCAATGAGCTTGAGTTCATGGCGGCGACACGGGCTACCGTGAAACTTGGAATTGAGTTTGTCGACTGGGGGCGCAAGGGCGATAGCTACATCCATCCTTTCGGCGACTATGGCCTGCCCAATGATGGCATTGGATTTCACCATTTCTGGCGGAAGTTTGCCAATGGCGCCGGGCCGATTTGCGATTACTCCTTACCGGTGCTCATGGCGCGTGAGGGAAAATTCGCGCCGCCCTCAAGCGATGACCGGTCGGTTCTGTCCACCTACCGGTTTGCCTACCAGATGGATGCCACCGCGTACGCGCCGTTTCTTCGCAAGCATGCAGAACAGCGCGGCGTGACACGTATTGAGGGGCGCGTGGTGTCTGTTCAGCGCGCCGATAATGGGGACATTGCGTCCATCGGTCTTGAGAGTGGCGAAACCGTCGCGGGCGACCTGTTCATTGATTGCTCTGGATTTAAGGGGCTCCTGATCGAGGAGGCGCTGGAAACCGGGTATGAAGACTGGACGCAGTGGCTTCCATGCGACCGTGCCGTTGCGGTCGCGTGCGAACATGCCGGTCCCCTTTTGCCGTATACGCGCGCCACAGCCCGCGAAGCGGGCTGGCAATGGCGCATCCCGCTACAGCACCGCACCGGGAACGGACATGTCTATTGCAGCGCCTTTCTAGATGATCAGGACGCGGAAGACCGCCTTGTTCAAAGCCTGGAAGGGCGTCCGCTCGCCCAGCCTCGCCAGTTGCGCTTCACAACCGGCAAACGGCGCAAGCTCTGGAACCGGAACTGTGTTGCCATCGGATTGTCTGGCGGCTTTCTGGAACCGTTGGAAAGCACAAGCATCTATCTGATTCAGCAAGGGATCACCTATCTCGCTGAACTGTTCCAGGCGTCGGGCAGGGTCGAAACCGCCCAGAACGAGTATAACAGAATGATGGATCTCGAATTCGACCGGATCCGGGACTTCCTGCTTCTACATTATGTGGCGACCCAGCGCGATGATACGCCGTTCTGGCGCGCCATGTGGGCTGCGACCTTGCCGGACTCGCTTCAGGAAAAGATAGAGCTGTTCAAGACCAGAGGTCAGGTCGAAACTTACGATCACGGGCTGTTCCTTGAGCCGAGCTGGGTTGCTGTCTATCTCGGGCAGCGCGTCACTCCGGACAGTTATGACCCGCGTGTAGACCAGTTTCCGGGCCATAAAACGCGCCACAGGCTCGCCGGGCTGAAGGCGCATATGGCGAAGGCCACAGCAGGCCTACCAAGCCATGCCGACTGGATTGCCCGAAATTGTCCGGCGCCGGAAGATTTGGCAGTGGCATGACGAAACCCATCACAGTCATTGGTGACCCAGCCAATGCGTGGCTGACCGCGTGCGCAGTGGCGCGTTTTCTCGCCGAACCGGACACTATCACGGTCGTGGAGACGGCCCCCGCGGCGTCGTTGCAATGGGTTCTTCGCCCCGACATGGAGAAACTTCACCGCAGTCTGGGGCTCGACATACGTCAGATTTCGGGGATCGAACCTGTCGGTGTTTATGAGGTTCTGGGCCGTGAGATTCCGCTGTCACCTTTCGGCGCGCCGCTTCAGGGGGTCGCCTTTCAGCATCTCTGGGTAAGAGCGGCTGAAGCGGGTGAGACGCGCAACCTGTGGGCGTTCAACGCCAAAAACAGTTCAGCAGGATTATGTCGCGTGGGCACGGAAAGCTATGTGTCTGCTCTGGCGCGCATCGCAAGAGGTGCCGGTGTCAAGGACGGCGTCGAGGTCAATCCGGAGCATCTCATCATCAATGCTGGGGGCGGCGCTGAGACAGACGCAGCGACAGGCGACGAAATTACGCTCAGTCAAAATGACCTCGGCGCGCCTCCTAAGGCATCTCTCGCTGCGCACCGGCTCCATTTGGGTTTGAAGGCGCTCATCAAGTGCGGCCTTGGCGACACGAGCGTTGATCCCCGGCGCCTGGCTCTGACCCGGAGGCTGTCATCCTATGATGATCACTTTGACACGTTTGTCGCGCTTTTGGGGCCGCATCCCGACACCTCGTCCCACAGAGCTCAGTCCTGGCGAGATCTCGGCCGGGTTATACCCGTTGACGATGACCCGTTCACGGCGGCCGAGTGGATCGCGGCGCTGCTCCATGCAGGAGTTGCACCGCAAAACTACCATAGTCTGGCCCTGCGATTCACCCGTGATGAACTCTTGGGTCACATGGACGCCTGCGCCGCGAGGAGCCCACTAAATGTCTGATCCCATACGCAGCGTAGTAATTGTCGGCGGCGGCACGGCGGGCTGGATGAGCGCGGCAGCGCTGTCGCGCTATTTGCCGGCTGGATCGTGCAAAATCACGCTCATTGAGTCCGAAGAGATCGGCACGGTTGGGGTCGGCGAGGCGACCATCCCGCAAATCGCGACATTTAACAAAATGCTGGGTATTGATGAGGACGCGTTTGTGCGCGCCACGTCAGGCACTTTCAAATTAGGGATCGAGTTTCGCGATTGGGGCCGGCTTGGCGAGCGGTACTTCCACCCATTCGGCGAGTATGGCTTCGATCTGGAAGGCACCGAGTTTCATCACTTCTGGCTCCGCCAGAAAGCTGCCGGTGAGCCCCATGGACTGGACGCATATAGTCTGAATGCCAGCGCGGCCTATTCTGGCCGGTTCATGCGCCCGGACGGGGATCCAAGGTCTGTTCTGTCTAAACTCGGCTACGCCTTCCATTTTGATGCAACGCTCTATGCCGCTTTCCTTCGCAACTATGCCGAGCAAAAGGGCGTCAGCCGAATTGAGGGCCGCGTGACGGATGTTGCCCAACGCAGCGGCGACGGTCACATCACATCGGTCACGCTGTCGGACGGGCGCAGCTTCACAGGTGACCTGTTTATCGATTGCACCGGGTTTGCCGGCCTGCTGATCGAGAAGACGCTCCAGGCAGGCTATGACGACTGGCGCCAGTGGTTGCCCATGGACCGCGCCGTCGCGATCCCTTCTGAAACCGTGGAAGCGCCCAAGCCCTACACAATTGCCACCGCGCGCGAGGCTGGCTGGACCTGGCGTATCCCGCTGCAACTCCGCACGGGCAATGGCCACGTCTATTGCAGCGACTTCATGGACCAAGAGACCGCCACGAAAACGCTGGTATCGGCACTGGATGGAGCTGCCCTGGCAGAGCCCCGACACTTGCGATTTGTGACGGGCCGCCGCCGGTCATTCTGGAAGGCCAATTGTGTTGCCATAGGACTGTCCGCAGGCTTCCTCGAGCCGCTCGAATCCACCTCAATTCATATGATCCAGACCGGCATCGCCAAACTGTTGGCCCTTTTCCCAACTCAGGAGATCAACCCGGTTGAACGCGACGAATATAACCGTCTCCTAGGCACCAGTTTTAGGCACATTCGAGATTTCATCATCCTCCATTATGCCGCGACATCGCGAGATGACAGCGCATTCTGGCGCCGGATGTCGTCCATGGAGCTGCCGGAAAGTCTGGTGCACAAGATGGCGCTGATGGAATCCAGCGGGCGCTTCTTCCGCTATGATGATGAACTGTTCTCGGTGGTCAGCTGGCTGGCGGTGATGGAAGGGCAGGGGCATGGGCCACGCGCTCACAATCCCATCGCAAACGGTTTGAGCGACACGAATATCGCTGCCAGTCTGGAGAACATGCGCAACTTGATCGCCAAAACAGCCGGCGCGCTGCCCACCCATCAGCAATTTATCGACCGGTTTTGCAGGGCAGCCCCGCGCCCGGTCCTGGAGGCCGCGCAATGAACCCCAACGCCATTGAGAAAATTGTTATTCTGGGCGGCGGCACTGCGGGATGGATGACCGCAGCGGCCCTGGCCCATTTGCTCGACGCAAAACGGGTGTCGATCACCCTGGTCGAAAGTGAAGCCGTCGGAACGGTCGGAGTAGGCGAGGCGACGATCCCGCCGATCCTGCTGTTCAACCAGATGCTTGGGATCGACGAGAAAGAGTTTGTCTCGCGCACCCATGCGACCTTCAAGCTCGGCATCGAGTTCGTCAATTGGGGCGGTTTGGGCGAGGCCTATATCCATCCCTTCGGCGATTTTGCCACGGATCTGGAGTCCCTGCCGCTGCACCAGCACTGGCTGCGGGCCAAAAGCCATGGATACGAGCGGGATCTGTTTGATTTCTCGCTCATGGCCCAGGCCGCCAAGCGAGGCAAATTCATGCCGCCGGTGCGCGGGAATGCCCGTTCCGCCCTCGCAGGCATCCACTATGCCTACCAATTCGACGCTGGAGCCTATGCCGCGTTTCTACGCGACTACGCTGAGGCGCGAGGTGTCCGGCGCGTGGAAGGGTTTGTTGGCGATGTATTGCTCGATGGGCAAACGGGCCATGTCACGTCGCTCAAGCTTGAAGACGGCCAGGATATAGAGGGCGAGCTCTTTATCGATTGCTCGGGCTTTCGTGGGCGGTTGATCGAGGGTGCGCTGGAGACCGGCTACGAAGACTGGCACCGCTACTTGCCCGTGGACCGGGCGATTGCCTTGCCGTGCGAAATGGCGGGTCCACCCGTGCCCTACACACGCGCCACGGCCCATGAGGCCGGGTGGCAATGGCGTATTCCATTGCAGCATCGCACCGGCAACGGACATGTGTATTGCAGCGCGTTCACCAGCGATGAGGCCGCCCTTGACCGTCTCTCGGGAAGCCTCGATGGGGGGCCCATTGCAGAGCCTAAACCGCTTCGGTTCACGACCGGACATCGGCGCAAATTCTGGAACAAGAATGTGGTCGCGCTCGGCTTGGCCGCTGGCTTTATGGAGCCATTGGAGTCGACATCCATACACCTGGTTCAAACGGGTATCGCACGTCTGATCTCGCTGTTTCCGGACAGACGGTTCAGTCGGGTGGGGATCGATGCCTACAATGCCCGCACGCTGTTTGAATATGAGCGTGTGCGTGACTTCCTCGTCTTGCACTACACAGCAACCAAGCGCGACGACACGCCTTTCTGGCGCCACTGCCAGAACCTGCCCCAGCCAGACTCCTTGCGGGAGAAAGTTGAGCAGTTTGAAGCCTCCGGCCGGGTGTTCCGGGAGGCAAATGAGCTGTTCACCGTCTCAAGCTGGTTATCTGTCATGCTCGGCCAGGGCATTCAGCCCACGGGGTGGACGCCGCTGGTCGAACGGTTCGAAGTTGACGACATGTCTAAGCGGTTGGAACAGGTCGCCGACGTGGTCGACCGCGCGGCCAACGCTATGCCGACCCATGCGGACTATATCGCCGAGAATTGCGCGAGCCCGCTGGCACCGGTCCGCGTGGTCGCAGAGTAAGCGTCAAAACCCGGTAATTTTGCGTGGTGAGACGGGGCTCAGTCCCCGTCCATCCTGAGCGCCGCCACAAAGGCTTCTTGTGGAATCTCCACTTTGCCGAACTGGCGCATGCGTTGCTTGCCGGCTTTCTGCTTGTCGAGCAGTTTCCGCTTCCGGGTTGCGTCGCCGCCGTAACATTTCGCGGTCACGTCCTTGCGCAGGGCAGAGATGGTTTCGCGTGCGATCACCTTGCCCCCAATGGCCGCTTGGACCGGGATTTTGAACATCTGGCGGGGGATGAGGTCTTTCAGGCGCTCACACATTTGCCGCCCGCGCCCTTCGGCCCGGTCGCGGTGGACCAGCATGGCCAGTGCGTCGACGGGTTCGTCGTTTACCAGGATGTTCATCTTCACCAGATTCTCGGCCCGGTGGCCGATGATCTCATAGTCGAAGCTGGCATAGCCGCGTGAGATGGACTTCAGGCGGTCATAGAAATCGAACACCACCTCGTTGAGCGGCAACTCATACTTCACCATGGCGCGCCCGCCGACATAGGTCAGCTCGATCTGGATGCCGCGTCTGTCCTGGCAGAGCTTGAGGATAGGACCGAGATACTCATCGGGCGTGTAAATCGTTGCGTTGATCCAGGGCTCGCGGATCTCGCGGACTTTCACCACATCCGGCATGTCAGCGGGATTGTGGAGCGTCATGTCCGTACCGTCCGTCATGGTCAGTTCGTAGACCACGCTCGGCGCGGTTGCGATGAGATCCAGGTCGAACTCGCGGCTCAGGCGCTCCTGAATGATTTCAAGGTGCAAAAGGCCGAGGAAGCCACAGCGGAAGCCCATTCCGAGTGCAGCGGAAGTCTCCATCTCCCACGTAAAACTCGCATCATTGAGGCGGAGTTTTCCCATGGCGGCGCGCAAATCATCGAAGTCGCCCGCATCCACCGGGAACAGGCCGCAGAACACCACCGGCACGACGTCCTTATAGCCGGGCAGGGCTTCTTCGGTCTGGCGTTTTTCTTCCGTGATCGTGTCACCGATCGCAGTATCTGCCACTTCCTTGATCGACGCAGTAATGAAGCCGACTTCGCCGGGGCCAAGCTCGTCCACATCGGTCGGTTTGGGGCTGAAGACGCCCACACGGTCCAACTCATAGGTCGCGCCGGTGCGCATCATGCGCACTTTCTGTTTCTTTTTCAGCACGCCATCGATGACGCGCACGATTACGACCACGCCCAGATAGGGGTCGTAATAGGCGTCCACGAGGGAGGCTTTCAGCGGCTTTTCCGCATCTCCCTCTGGCGGGGCAGGCAGGCGTTCCACAATGGCTTCGAGCACGTCGTCGATCCCGAGACCTGTCTTGGCACTGATCTGGAGCGCGTCGGACGCGTCCAGGCCGATCACATCTTCAATCTGCTCGCTGACGCGCTCAATATCGGCGGCGGGCAGGTCAATCTTGTTGAGCACCGGAACAATCTCGTGGTCCTGGTCGATGGCCTGGTAGACATTCGCCAGCGTCTGCGCCTCTACGCCCTGGGAAGCATCAACGACCAGCAGAGACCCCTCGCAGGCCGCGAGACAGCGCGAGACTTCATAGGAGAAGTCCACATGTCCCGGGGTATCCATTAGGTTGAGCACATAGCTCTCGCCATTTTTCGCCGTGTAGTTCAGCCGAACGGTCTGGGCCTTGATGGTGATGCCGCGCTCTTTTTCGATATCCATATTGTCGAGCACTTGCTCGGACATCTCCCGGTCGGTCAGGCCGCCGGTCAACTGGATGAGCCGGTCAGCCAGGGTCGACTTGCCGTGGTCGATATGGGCAATGATGGAGAAATTGCGGATTTTGTCGCGTGGTGTCATGTCCATGATATAGCGATGGCTGCGCAGCGCGACCAGCGCCGAAGTCTGATGGCGCTGTTCCCAATTGCCGCAACCCTGCCTGTTCGGGAGGTCCAGTGTTCAAACTCTACAAGCGCGACGAGCGCGGCCAGATCACGCACTACTATGAAGTGTGGGTCGAGCCTGAAAACCGGCGCATCATCCAGCATTGGGGGGCGTTGGGGGAACAGGGCGAAGCAGACCCGCACCGTATCAAGTCACTCAAACCCCTGGAGCAGCAAGTCGAGGATCTGCTTCGGCCGGCGCGCGAGCTGGGATACTCCGAGGTGGATCGGCAGGAAGAGTGCGTGCTTCTGGTGGAATATACGGTTGAAGGCTTCGGCAGCCTCGATGATCTCGACAAGCGCCACGCCCTGGAAGAGCGCCTGAATGAAATTCTGGGCTGGACGGGGCTCGGCTATTGCGACGGCGGCAGTGCTGGCGGCGACACGATGGAAGCGGCCTGTTTCGTTGTCGACTTTGACCTGGCGAAGACGGTGATCTCCGATGCCCTGGCGGGCTCCGAATTTGCCGGTTTTTCGCGCATTTATCGCGAGTAACTGCAGAAACGTGAGCGGGTTTCAGGGATTTCACTATCGCGCGTGATCGTTTCGCTGTTGGTTTCGGCCAGCAATCTGGAGTTCCGGTCCATGCGCCTGCTTAAACCCTTTTTCTTCATGGTCGCCGCTGCACTTGTGGCGTGTTCCCAGCCCAGTGAAACTACCCCGACCGCAGAGGCGGAAACGGCTCCCCCGGCAGCTGCCGCGCCCCCGGCGAAGCGCCCGCTCATCATTGCCCATCGCGGCGCTTCGGGCATCTATCCGGAACACACGCTGGAAGCTTATGGCGCGGCCATCGATATGGGGGCAGATTTCGTCGAGCCTGATCTGGTGATGACCAAGGATGGCGTCCTGGTGGCGCGCCACGAGCGCTATCTCTCGGAGACTACCAATGTCGCCGATAAACCGGAATTTGCCGATCGTCGTGCCGTGAAGGAGATCGGCGGTAGCCCGCGCGAAGACTGGTTTGTCGAAGACTTCACGCTGGCGGAACTGAAAACCTTGCGCGCGCGTCAGCCGCGGGAAGGCCGAAACCGTGCCTTTGATGACCAGTTCGCCATCCCGACATTCACCGAAATCCTTGGCCTGGTGGCCATCAGCAATGGACCCGATGCGACGGTCGGCGTCTATCCCGAGTTGAAGTCACCCCAAGTGTTCGCCGAGATGGGATTTGACATGGAAACGGCGTTGCTGGAGGCGATGGAGGCAGCGGGCCTTAAAGCCTCTGGCGTTCCAGTCTTTATCCAATGCTTCCATCCACCGACCCTGCGCAGTTTAAGCCAGAAGACAGACTACCCCCTCGTCCAATTGCTGCCTGCGACAACGGAAGAGCGCCTCAGCCCGGAAATGATCGCTGAGTATGCCGCTGGGGTGGGTCCGTGGAAGCATATCATCATGCAGTCGCGGGGTGGACCCCTTAACTACCTTTCTCAGGCGCGCGGCGCAGGCCTTTTTGTCCATGCCTACACATTCCGCGCGGATGACATCGCGCCCTATGCCGAGAGCTTTGAGGCGGAACTGGAACAGGTCTTCAATCTCGGCATCGACGGTGTGTTCACTGACCATCCTGCCGAAGCATTGGCCATTCGGGACGAGTAATTCGGGCAAACGCCCTGCCTAGCTGAACGCGCAGTCATCTAACGGGCACGTTTTAGCCTAGGTTCATAATCACATCAGCGCGCATTCATGCTGCCTCGTTCATCTCCGCCCAGAGGAGGGCAGGGCGAATGTCAGCGAAATTTCAGACTGAAGCAGAAGCGATTGCTTTGCTGGAGCGTATCAAAGTGTACTGGCGGGAGCGTGGATACGAAGTGTCTGGCTATATCAAGTCTGCCGGTTTCTCACCGCGCCTGCGGTCCACAGTCTATGAAATCGAGACGAACCTCGTGAATGGCGCGCCGCCGGAGGATGCCCGGATCAAACTGCGCGATCCGCGGTAACAGGGCCAAGTTTAGAGTAAAGCCGGGACCACGCGATCTGGTGGCTTGTGGCCGTCAGCGAAGGTCTTGATGTTGATGATCACCTTCTCGCCCATTTCCACGCGCCCTTCCAGGGTGGCTGAGCCCATGTGCGGAAGCAGCACGACATTTGGAAGGTGTTTGAGCTTCGGGTTCACTTCAGGTTCGCGTTCGAACACATCCAGGCCCGCGCCGGCGATCTTCCCGGCCTCAATAGCGCGCGCAAGAGCGGCTTCGTCGATGACCTCCCCACGTGCTGTGTTCACAATAAAGCTCTCCGGCTTCATCAGATCGATCCTGCGGGCATTGAGCAGGTGAAACGTCGCGGGTGTGTGGGGACAGTTGACCGAGACGATGTCCATCCTGGACAGCATTTGATCGAGGCTGTCCCAATAGGTTGCGCCCAGCAACTCCTCGATCTTTGAGCTAACTGGCTTGCGATTGTGATAGTGAATTTGCATGCCAAAAGCGCGCGCCCGCTTGGCCACAGCCTGGCCAATGCGGCCCATGCCGATAATGCCAAGCCGCTTTCCAGCGAGCCGCCGCCCCATCATCCACGTCGGCGTCCAGCCAGTGAACTCACCCTTTTCCATAACTTGCACACCTTCGTGCAGGCGGCGCGGAACGGCCAGGATCAGCGCCATGGCCACATCCGCCGTGTCATCGGTCAGAACACCGGGCGTGTTCGTCACCGTGATGCCACGCTGAACGGCGCTTTCCACGTCTATATTATCCACGCCCGCGCCAAACTGGGCGATCAGGCGCATGGACTCTCCCGCGCGGGCCATCAATCCAGCGGTGATCTTGTCGGTCACCGTGGGCACCAACACGTCAGCTCGTGCCATCGCCACGGCCAATTCGGCTTCGGAAAAAGGGTGGTCGTCCTGATTCAGTTCCGCATCAAAAAGCTCTTTCAGGCGCAATTCCACCGGGTCCGGCAGTTTGCGCGTGACAATAACCTTGAGCTTTTTCGATGACATGGAGTCTCCCCGATAGTCGGCTGGGCGAACGCCGCTTGATCCTCAGATAGCAGAGCGATTGTGTAGTGCCAACGCCCTTGGTTTTACGGCGCATTCATGCCTGGTGTGTTTGGGTGTGCTTCCAGGCGGCGGGCGGCCGCCTTCACCATGACTGGAGGCCATATGCTGCGTCTTGGCGCTATTTTCTTTGCGTTCTGCACCTATGCAGCCGGTCCGGCGCTCGCCGAGGGCGAGCCTGCGGCCACCGCCCCGCAGGAGGTGACGATCAGTCATGTCTCCGGAAAGCCAGTGCCGCGGTTTGAGTCCCTGCGCTACGCTGCCGTCAATGGCCGCACCGGCCCGAGCCAAGACCATCCCATTGAGTGGCATTACCAGCGCGTGGGGCTGCCCGTTCTCGTGCTAAAGGAAACGCGCGGATGGCGTTATGTGCGC
>JBCBGZ010000029.1:0-30282 GCA_038526245.1 Pseudomonadota bacterium | reverse complement strand
ACATGAAATCGATTTGACGAGACTCTTTTAGCACGCGGCGATAAGTTCGAGCTACGCACACAAGGGAGGGTTGCGATGAACTGGATTTTGGGTCGTTTGAAATGGGGTGTAGCTGCTGCCGCTCTGGGAGGGCCGTTTTTCGCCTTTATGGGTTTTAACGAAACAGCGACGTTCAAAAAACTGGAAGAAGAAGGTGTGAAGGCGCAAGCCTACATAACGGGGGCAACGGAAACATCTCGGCGACGCGGAGCGACGTCGTATGACGTGGATCTCGTCTGGTTCGACAAGGCGGGCGAAGAGCGTAAGGCCGCGAATGTGGATATCTCGTCGAGCTTTGCACGCGAAATGATCCAGGGTGACGAAATTGTCGTGGACGTCATTCCGATCCGGTATCTTGAAGATGATGCAAGCGTCGACCCGGTCGTACTCAACAGCCTGCAGGACCAGAAGGAAACTGCCCAATTCATGACCTATGGGGGCGCAGCTGCGGGTGGAGTTGGCTGGCTTGGCGGCCTGCTTTGGTTCCTGGTGGGACGCCGGAAGTCGTCAGACGTTGAGGCAGGTTAAGTTAGGCGCAGCCGTTTGGGGACTTGACCGAGGGGATGCCAGCAGGCCCCATGCGTGGCATGTCCGACTCAATTCAAGCTGTTATCTGGGATTTTGGAGGCGTCATCACGACGTCTCCATTCGAGGCCTTCAACCGGTATGAAGCGGCCAACGGGCTTCCGCCAAACTTCATCCGCTCTGTAAATGCCCGAAATGGTGACACAAATGCCTGGGCACGTCTGGAGCGTTCGGAAGTGTCGGCAGACGAATTCGACAGCCTCTTTGCCAAAGAGTCGGCTGAACTTGGTCATACGGTTCCTGGCAAGGCGGTCTTGGCTTTGCTGTCAGGCTCGATCCGCCCGCGCGTCGTTGATGCTCTTCGGGTTTGTAAAGGCCGCGCCAAGGTCGGATGTATCACTAACAATGCGCCGGTCGGCAAAGGAGCCGGTATGAGCAGCGACGCAGATAAGGCGGCGGAAGTCGCCCGCGTACTGGCGCTGTTTGACCATGTGATCGAAAGCTCGAAGCTCGGCATCCGCAAGCCAGATCCACGCATCTACGCCCTGATGTGCGAAGCTCTGGAAGTCGAGCCAAGCAATTGTGTTTATCTTGATGATCTGGGAATTAATCTGAAGCCCGCGCGGGCCATGGGTATGGCCACCATCAAGGTGACCAGTGAAGAGCAAGTGCTTAAAGACCTGGCCGAAGTGACAGGATACCCCATTTAGACACCAGCCGAGGGGGTCATTGTGTGTTCGAGGTTCAGTCTCGCCGGTATCGCGCTCTTTGCTTTGGTCGCCTGCGGAGGAGCGACTGAGGACGCTGTCCCCTCTGGCGAGCCAGACGACATACTCTTCGAAGTTGCGCCTTCGATACCGCCGCCGCCCCTGCCCGACGCAGTGATTCAAACACGCGACGAACTTCTGGCGATCGCTGACCGGAACTCGTTGCGAGCGCTCGCGCGACGCGCCGATGCGGAACCGGTTTTCCTTTCGAATCTTGGCGGCGACGACCACTATGGGCATTGGGATCTCATGCGTCGGACAGGCTTTGACCCCAATACCAAGCTTCAGGACCTGCTTCGCCAGCCCCATGGTGTGCGCCGCGTCGGGGCAGAGACTTGGTATATTTGGCCAGACTTGGCGGCCCTGCCAGCGGAAGACCTCGCTCCTGAGCGTCTGTCGTTTCAGGATGCTGCGCGCTTGAGAAGTCTGGTGGGCGAGCAAGGCCTGGCTCAGATTGAGGCGGGCCAATCATATCCTGGTGTGCGCACTGCTATTTCCGAGTCGGGTGCTTGGCGCTATTTCCTCCATGAAACATCTTCAGAGTAGGAGTAGCGTATGTCGGATGTCTTGGGAGCGGAAGTGTTCCTGGAAAGTCGGCCCCGTTGGGCTCGAGCGAAAGATGAGCGGGATGCGGTATCGCGGCAGTTCAAGTTTGCAGATTTCAAGACGGCCTGGGCGTTTATGTCCGCTGTGGCTCTCAAGGCCGAGCAGATGGACCACCATCCCGAATGGTCGAATGTCTACTCGACAGTGGATGTCGTGCTGACGACCCACGATGCGGGCGGCGTGACCCAGAAGGATTTAGACCTGGCAACTTTTATGGATGAGCTTGCCTCACGGCTCATGGACTAGCTGGCCTTCCCCTGCGCGCCCCGTTGACGGAGGGCGCGGGGCAAAGGCACTGGTACACCAACGCTGAAAAAGGGAGGCCACGTTTTGGGGCGTGTTGACGGAAAAATGGCACTCGTGACGGGCGGTGCCCAGGGACTTGGCGAGGCTACGGCCAGGATGCTGGCTCGGGAAGGCGCCAAGGTCACGGTGACCGACATCAACGGCGATGGTGCAGGCGCGATCGCTGCCTCGATTAACGAAGACCATGGCGCTGGAACCGCATTCGCGTTTCAACACGACGTCACGGATGAAGCGCGCTGGAAACTGGTCCTGCAAGAAGCGCATGACGCCATGGGCGGCCTCAACGTTCTCGTCAACAATGCAGGTATTGGCTCGCTCGGATCCGTGGAAGATGAGACGTATGACGCCTTCCGAAAGGTCCAGGCGGTTGATGTAGATTCCATTTTTCTGGGCTGCAAATACGCGATCCCGCTCATGCGAGATCACGGCCTTGGATCGATCATCAACATTTCTTCCATCGCGGGTATTGTCGCGAGCGGAAACTATGTAGCTTACAACACGGCCAAGGCGGCCGTGCGTCATTTGTCCAAGTCAATCGCGCTCCACTGCGCAAAAACCGGTGGCCAAATTCGCTCCAACTCGGTCCACCCTGTGTTTATCAACACGCCCATTCTGGATGGTGTGAAGCAGATGTTCGGCGAGGAAGAGGGCCTTGCAAAACTTGCGCGTCAAATTCCCCTAGGACGCGTGGGTGAGCCCGACGATATCGCTTATGCGGTGCTCTACCTCGCTTCGGACGAGAGTAAGCTCGTCACAGGAGCCGAATTGAAAGTCGATGGCGGCATTTCCGCCATGTAATTACTCTGCGGGCGCGCTTTTGGGGCGTCCAAGTCGCCCAAGAAGCGAGTAGGCCAACAGGCCCACGATTGCCACTGTAGATATCAGCAATGGCAATGCAGGGTTCAGCATGTAGAGCCCCGCGCCCGCCAAGGGTCCTAGAATATAGCCACCGGGAGGCGCAGCCGACATCAGCGATGCTGCGCTTCCTTGTTCCTGGGGCTCAACTGCCAAAGTGCCAAGGGCGTTGAGCGCCGGCACACACAATCCAGCGCCAATACCAACCACGCCAAATCCCAGGCAGAACAGCCAGAATTGCATTGCCCCAAGCGTAATGGCGTAGCCGATTGCGATGAGGAACAGCCCCTGGGGAAGCATTTTTCGCGGATTTGGCTTCGCGCGCCCGACATAGCCGAACTGTACAACAATGAGCATGATGCCGAGGGCTGCCATGACCACGCCGGCCGCTTCCACGGCATCGGCACGATCAAGCAGAAATCGGTCTTTGATCAGCCAGGCGATCGTCTGCTGCACGCCGCCAACGATTGTGAAGTAGACCAAAAGAAATACGAATGGTGGTATGATCCGTGGATCTCGGATTGAAAGGGGGGGAGGGCGTTTCGCTCCGGCGCGTGCGGGCCGCGTTGGCGGAAGAACGAATGCGATCACGCCGGCCACCAAGACCGCAAACACGACCGCAGCCCAGATCGGAAGCAGGGCGTCAATGCGCGCAAGGACGGCGGCGCTGGCCGGTCCAATAATCGAGCCAATGCTCATGCCAGCGCCGAGCAAGCCCATGCCAGCGGCGCGGGTGGCCGGCGTGGTCGCATCCGCCATCGCTGCCATGGAGGCTGGCTGCAGACCGGGAGACAAAAGCCCGAACCAGAATCGCGCGAAACACAGCAGTGCGAAAGCGGCGGTTCCGGTTACGATACCCGCCAGTGCGGCATCGAGCGCAAAGATGAACGCGGCATTGCAGATCGCCATCATCAAGAGCGAGAAAACCATGATCCGCTTGCGACCGAACCGGTCAGCCATCTTGCCCCACCATGGGATGGTTAGGGTGAAGAGAAGCGTTGAGAGCGCCATGATCCCCGCGACTTGCAGTTCGGTCAGCCCGGCGTCGCGGGCAAGCGGGGCCACCACAACCACATTGATCGAAAGTCCCGCGCCCATTGAAACGGTGCCAAGCGCAACAGCCGCCTGTTGAAGGCGCGAAAGCGGTCGGAGCGGTTGCGGATCGCCGTCGGTTTTTGGGAAGTCTGAAGCGCTCACATCCGATACCTATGCTGATGGCTGCACCTTGCCAATCGGCAAGCACCCTTATCTAAGCGTCAACTGATCCTTTAATTCGGAGACACGGATGCTGTCTTTTCTCGCGCCGCTCTACCCGCTCTTCTACTGGCCGCTGTCGATTTTGTTCTACATGATGGTCGCATACGCCATATTCAGCTGGGCTGTGGTTGGCGGTGTCGTCTCGATGCAGAATCCCACGGCGCGCAGCATTTATCGTTTCCTGGCAAGCGTGATTGAGCCATTGGCGGCGCCGATCCGGCGCTATGTCCCGCCCCTCGGCATGTTTGACATGTCTTTCTTCGTGTTGGTCCTTATCATTATTGGTCTGCGCGACATCCTCCTGCCGTGGCTGTTCTTTGGCTGATCAAGGAATCGCGGCTAGAAGGCACCCAACCGGCTTTGGAGGGTACTATGTCTGCTGACATCATTGATGGAAAAATGATCGCGGCAGATGTCCGAAAGCGCGTTGCGAGTGCTGTCAATGTCTTGCCATCACCTCCAACGCTCGCCGTCGTTCTGGTCGGCGAGAATGCCGCCAGCCAAGTCTATGTGCGCAATAAAATCCGTCAGACGGAAGACGCGGGCATGCGCTCTATCCACCGCCATTTGCCCGCGGACGCGACCCAGTTTGAGGTCGAGAACCTGATTGCAGACCTCAACGCTGATCCTGACGTCGATGGCATCCTGCTACAGTTGCCGTTGCCGAAACACCTTCACGAGGCAGGCGCAATCGAGAAAATCGACCCTTCAAAGGATGTTGATGGACTGACCGAGGCGAGCGCCGGCCGTCTCGCGCTTGGCAAGCCGGGACTGCGTCCATGCACGCCCACTGGCTGCGTTGTTCTCGCCAAACGTGCTCTCGGAGATGACCTGTCAGGCAAACATTGCGTCGTGATTGGCCGGTCGATCCTGGTTGGGAAGCCCGCAGCGCTCCTATTCCTTGCTGAAAACTGCACGGTAACCATTGCCCATTCCAGGACGGCTGATTTGGCTGCGGTGTGTCGGCAAGCCGACATTCTCGTTCCGGCCGTGGGGCGCGCTCAGATGGTGACGGAAGACTTCGTGAAACCCGGCGCTGTGGTCATCGATGTTGGCATCAATCGCATTGCGGCGCCCAAAAAGGGGGAAGGCAAGACCCGGCTGGTCGGCGATGCCGATTTTGAGGCCTGCTCGAACGTCGCCGGCGCAATCACGCCCGTGCCCGGTGGGGTTGGTCCAATGACCATTGCATGCCTTCTGCGAAATACGGTTCTGGCGGCCTGCGACCGGCGCGGCTGGAGCGTTCCCGAAGGCCTGTAAGTCTTTCGCGTTGCAGCATTTTCAGCAGGTGATGAGGCGAATATCGCCCATCGCGGGTCTTTCCCGTTCCGTTTGCGCAATCGCATGCTTCCAGATTTGCAAAAATAGAAACGAAATATCTATTTCGGCCTGATGCTTGCAGAATCTATATCGCGAATGGCATATTGTCTGGGAAAATAAAGCGCAAAAAGTGAGGAAGACGCAATGGGCCAGGCTGATCCGAAGATTACCGTACCCGCCCCTGCCTTCCGCCCTGGCGATACTCCGGACTTTTCCAAACTTGGTTTGCCGCGCCCCGGGGACCATCCAAAGCCAGATTGCCTGGTCGATGCAGCCGAAATCCGTGACCTTGCGTTCGGTCTGGTCAGCGTTCTGAATGAGAACGGGGAAGCCGAAGGTGAATGGGCACCGGATGTGTCGCCGGAAGCTCTGCGCGACAATCTGAAAACGATGCTCCTTACGCGCGCCTATGACGACCGCATGCTGAAAATGCAGCGGACCAAGCGGCTCAGCTTTTACATGAAGTGCCTTGGCGAGGAGGCAGTTGCCATTGCAGCCGCCCACGCCCTCGAAGACACGGACATGCTCTTCCCCAGCTATCGCCAGCAAGGCGCGCTCCTCCAGCGCGGCGGTGATTTGGTGGACATGATGTGCCACTGCATTTCCAACTCGCGCGACAATCTCAAAGGCCGCCAGTTGCCCGTGCACTATACCAACAAGGACCTCAATTGGTTCTCGGTGTCCGGAAATCTCGGCACGCAGTTCCCGCAGGCTGTGGGCTGGTCCATGGCCTCTGCCCTGAAGGGCGAAACGGCTATCGCCTGCTCTTGGATTGGCGATGGGACGACGGCGGAAGGCGATTTCCACGCTGCAATGACGCTGGCCAGCACCTATAACGCGCCTGTGGTTCTGAATGTGGTCAACAATCAGTGGGCGATTTCGATGCACAATTCGATTTCCGGCGGCAAGGCGCCCAGCTTTGCGGCGAAGGCAATCGGCTACGGCGTTCCCGGCATCCGCGTTGATGGTAATGATTATCTGGCGGTCTATGCCGTGACCCAATGGGCGGCGGAGCGCGCGCGAAACGGTGGCGGTCCGACCCTGATCGAGACCTATACCTATCGCGGCGAAGCCCATTCCACGTCCGATGACCCCTCCAAATACCGGCCCAAGGACGAGTATGACGCCTGGCCGCTGGGCGATCCGGTCGAGCGGTTGCGTACACATTTGATCAAAGCCGGGGTCTGGAGCGATGCTGACCATGATGCGTGGGCGGCAGAGTGTAAGGAGACCGTTTCGGCGGCGTGGAAAGAGGCATTGTCCTATGGCACGCTGGAAGAAGGGCCCCACGCGCCAGTGCCGACTATGTTCGAAGATGTTTTCGTGGGTCAGCCGTGGAACTTGCGCCGTCAGCGCCAGGAACTCGGCGTTTAAGCCCCAAATCAAGACTCAAGCGGGAGTGCCTTCATGCCTCAAATGAACATGATGCAGGCGCTGACAGACGCCATCGACACGCTTCTCGCCCACGACGAGAGCATCGTCACATTTGGCGAAGATGTGGGCTATTTTGGCGGCGTTTTCGGCGTTACGCGCGGTCTCCAGGAAAAGTACGGCTCCACCCGCGTGTTTGACGCGCCAATCAATGAGGGCGCGATCATTGCCATGGCCATGGGAATGGCGACCAACGGCATGCGCCCCATCGCGGAAATCCAGTTCGCGGACTACATCTTTCCCGGCTTCGACCAGATCATCTCCGAGCTCACCCGCATCCGCTATCGTTCGGCAGGCCAGTATGCCGCGCCGGTGACCATTCGCACGCCCTGCGGCGGCGGCATTTATGGCGGGCAGACCCATTCCATGAGCCCCGAAGCCTTCTTCACCCACATTCCGGGACTCGTCGTGGCCATGCCGTCCAACCCCTATGACGCCAAGGGCCTGCTCATTGCCTGCACGGAAAGCGATGATCCGGCGCTCTTCTTTGAGCCAAAGCGGCTTTACAACGGTCCTTTCGACGGAGATCCGCATAAGCCGCAATCGTCCTGGAAAGACCATCCCAAGGGCGATGTTCCGGAAGGCCGTTACACCGTGCCGATCGGCGTTGCCGATGTGGTGCGGGAGGGCAGCGACGTGACGGTCATTGCTTACGGTACCATGGTGCACGTCGCCCTGGCAGCGGCTGAGGCTGAGAACGTGGACGCAGAGATCATCGACCTGCGGACTCTCATTCCCTACGACATCGACACCGTCGCACGCTCGGTCCAGAAGACCGGTCGTTGCGTGATCTTGCATGAGGCCCAGCGCACCAGTGGCTTTGGCGCTGAACTCGCCGCCCAAATCCAGGAAGACTGTTTCTACCACCTCGAAGCCCCGATCCAGCGCGTGACGGGGTGGGACACACCTTATCCCCATGCCCATGAGTGGAGCTATTTTCCCGGCCAGGAACGCGTGGCGCGTGCGCTTAAGAAAACCGTGGAGTTTGCATAATGGGCGAGTACAAGCTGCGCATGCCCGATGTGGGCGAGGGCGTTGTCGAAGCCGAGATTGTCGCCTGGCACGTGAAAGTCGGCGATATGGTCGAGGAAGATCAGGATCTGGTCGACGTTATGACCGACAAGGCAACCGTGGAGATCCCCGCGCCGGTTTCGGGGAAGGTTACGGCGCTACTGGGTGAGCCTGGCGATGTGATTGCCGTGGGCACAGAAATCCTGACCATTGCGTCCGATGCGGGCGTCGAAGTCGAAACGACGGAGAAGGCTGAAGCTCAACCAGAGCCCGCTCATAAAGATGAGGCGTTCTCTGAAATCACGCCCAAGGCGCCAGAGGCAAAACCTGCGCCTGCTCCGAAACCGATGCCCGCCCCGCCTACGGCTGCGCCAGCGGGCGCGAAACCGCTCGCTAGTCCCGCCGTGCGTGCCCGTGCCTTGGAGTTGGATATAGATCTTGCCGCCATCCCCGGCACGGGGCCGGCTGGCCGTATCCTGCGTGAAGATCTTGAAGACTTCGTCGCTGCCGGGGGGAGACTGGTTTCGAAATCAGGTGGCAGCTCAGCTTCCAACAGTGCGCCGCGCACGGGCGTTTCCGAAGAGCGCGTCATCGGCCTGCGCCGCAAGATCGCCCAGAACATGGAAGCGGCCTGGTCGATCCCGATGATCACCTATGTGGAGGAGGTGGACGTCACCGAGGTCGAGGCCCTCCGCAAATCTTTAAACGCCGACAAGTCTGAAAGTCAGCCGAAGCTGACACTGCTTCCGTTTTTGGCCACCGCGCTGGCGAAAGCCCTGCCAGACGTGCCCCAGGCCAATGCCCATTTCGACCCTGAAGCCGGCACCCTGACCAAATTCGACGGTGCCCATATCGGCATCGCCACCGCCACGCCAAACGGCCTGATGGTCCCCGTCCTGCGCCATGCCGAGGCTATGGATCTCTGGCAGATGGCAGGCGAAATCGGCCGCCTTTCTGCGGCAGCGCGCGATGGCAAGGCCAAGCGCGAGGAACTGACCGGCTCATCCATCACGATCACATCGCTTGGCGCGATCGGTGGCGTGGTGACCACCCCGCTGATCAATGTGCCCGAAACCGCGATCATTGGCGTAAACAAGATGGTCGAGCGGCCTGTGTTCGATGGCGCTGGCCGAGTCGTGCCGCGCTTGTTCATGAATTTGAGCTCCAGCTTCGACCACCGCATCGTTGATGGCTATGATGCAGCCCAACTGATCCAGAGAATTCGCGCCCTGCTGGAAAGCCCGGCGCGGCTGTTTATGTAGGCGCCCTATGACCACCCAAAAAACCTGCCATACCCTCGTCATTGGCGGAGGGCCAGGCGGCTATCCAGCGGCGATCCGCGCCGGCCAGTTGGGCCTCGACACCATCATCGTTGAGGCTGAGCGCCTCGGCGGGACGTGCCTCGTTCGCGGCTGCATCCCGTCCAAGGCGATCATCCACGCCGCCTCCAAGGTTGAAGAGATGCGCCACCATACCAATGGCGGGGCGGGCGCCATGGGCATCACGCTGAAGGCCGCGCCCGAGCTGGATATGGCGGGCCTGCGGAGTTGGAAAGACGGCATTGTCGACAAGCTCTCAGGCGGTGTCGGCGGACTCCTGAAAGCGGCCAAAGTGCAGCACATCCAGGGCTGGGCCACGTTCAAGACGGCCAAGACCTGTACCGTTGCCACAGATGATGGCGAGATCGAAATCACCGCCGAAAACGTGATCCTCGCCACCGGCAGCAGCGAGACCGAACTCCCCTTCCTGCCTTTCGATGAGGACGTGATCAGCTCCACGGGTGCGCTGGACCTGACTGAGGTGCCCGAGACCCTTGCTGTTATCGGCGCGGGATATATCGGCCTTGAGCTCGGCATCGCCTTCGCAAAGCTGGGCTCAAAAGTGACCTTCGTGGAGATGGGTGACGCCATCCTGCCCTCCTATGACACCGAACTGACGCGTCCGGTTGCTGGCTGGCTGAAAGCCCATGGCGTGGACGTCCACCTCGGCGCGAAAGCCACGGGCAAGGGCACATCCAAGGGCAAGCAGGTCCTCAAATTCGAAGACAAGGATGGCAAGGCGCGCACCACCCGCGCCGACAAGATTTTGGTCGCCGTGGGTCGCCGTCCATGCACGGAAGGGTGGGGCCGTGAGGCCATGGGCCTCGATATGGACGGTCCCTTCATCAAGGTGAATGCGCGCTGCGAAACGGCCATGCGCGGGGTCTATGCCATTGGCGATGTCACTGGCGAGCCGATGTTGGCCCACCGCGCCACGGCGATGGGCGAAGCTGCCGCTGAGATTATTGCAGGCCAAAAGCGAGTGTTTGACCCTCGCGCCGTGGCTGCAGTTTGCTTCACAGAGCCCGAAATCGTCGGTGTGGGCCTGACGCCCGATGAGGCGAAAGCCGAAGGCGAAGACGTGATTGTCGGCAAGTTCCCCATGGCCGCCTCTGGCCGGGCGCTTTCCATGGAGGCCGGAGACAGCAAGGGCATGGTGCGTATCACGGCGCGCAAGTCAGACCATGTGATCCTCGGCATCCACGCCGTGGGCGCACACGTTGCAGAGCTTTCCGGAGAGTTTGCCCTGGCGATGGAAATGGGCGCAGTCTTGGAAGACCTCGCAGGCACGATCCACGTCCACCCGACGCTCAGCGAGACCGTTATGGAAAGCGCGCTGGCGGCGCTGGGTCATCCTATCCACATCGCCGCGCGCTAGGCCGCCATCATCCGGTGGCCTCTGCGGCTTCGATGCCATCAAGGAGGTCGTCAATCTGCTCGGTTTCCCTTTCGGAAACCGTGCTCCAAGGCACAGCACCGCCACCGTCCTCGGCTTGCAGTTTCAGTTTTTCCAGGTCCTGGCGGACCGATAGCGCCATGATGCGCGCCTCGTTCTCGACAATGAGAGGCAGCGTATCGCCCGGATAGACGGTGGTTTCTTCCAGAACCACGCCGCAGGATTCTTCCTTTTCCCTGTGCAAGGTGTAGTGCGTGCGCCCAAGCTTGGCGTGGGACACTTTTCGGCCCCTGGTCCGTGTTGTGTAGGAATAGGCTTGCGGAAATTGGCGATCCAGAACGTCGAATTGAAACCTCACCGGCAGGTCCGCATGGGTCGCGTGAAACCGGTTCTTGACCTTCGCATCGGGCGCTAGGTCGAATCCGCGCGCGAGAAGCCTGTTCGTGGGCGCTGAGAGATCGAGCAAACCGATGACCGTCTCGACGGGAGCGTCTATATGGATCTCTGCGGTGTGGACCACGTGCTGGTCCGCTGCTTCACCAGCCATGGCGATTACCCCCTGTATTGGGGTCAGTGTGCGCCCAGATCGGTTGAAGGCGCCCTAAAGCGCGCTGTGAAAACCGAACCAATCGGTGAAGCCCGGCTTCACCCGGGACCAAGGCAGTCTAACTGTTTGAGGGCAACGCGAGGACCGAGCCATGGCCGATGACATGAAGCCAATCACCATCCCCCAGGGGGCCTATGACCTTTACGACGCCTATGCCCATGGGCAGATCGACCGGCGCAATTTCTTCTCCGAGCTCGGTAAGTTTGCGGTCGGTGGGGTGAGCGTTGCAGCCCTCGCTGGCTGTCTGATGCCGAATTATGAGGTCGAACAGACCCGTGAGGCCGATGGCGCCTTCGAAGCCGAGATGGTGACTTATGCGTCGCCCCAGGGCGCAGGTCAGATGGCGGGTTATCTCGTCCGGCCCTCGGGGGTCACCGCGCCATTGGGCGGTGTGGTTGTCATCCATGAAAACCGGGGCCTCAACCCCCACATCAAGGATGTGGCGCGGCGCGCAGCGGCGGCGGGCTATGTCGCCTTCGCCCCGGACGCGCTTTATCCTATCGGCGGCTATCCCGGCACCGATGATGAGGGCCGCGAATTGCAGCGCCAGCGTGACCGAGGCGAAATGGTCGCTGACTTCATGGCGGCGGCGGAATTCCTGCGGGGCCACTCTGCCACGACCGACAAGATAGGCTGTGTTGGCTTCTGTTTTGGCGGGGCAGTGGCCAATCTCATGGCCGTGCGCCAGCCCTGGCTCTCGGCGGCGGTGCCATACTATGGCGGCTGGCCGGATGCGGGAGACGCGGCGAAAGTCGAGGTGCCGCTGCAGATCCATCTCGCCAGCGAGGACCAGCGCGTTAATGCCGGGTGGTCGCCCTATGAAGCCGCGCTGAAGGCGGCTGGCGCGGACTATGAGATGTTCATGTATGAAGGCGCCCAGCACGGCTTCCACAACGACACCACAGGCCGGTTCGACGCGGATATGGCCGCCCTGGCATGGTCTAGAACGCTGGTGTTTTTTGAGCGGCATTTGGTGTAGGGCAGTCGGAGATTGGCCCATTTGAGCAGGTCGTCGCATCGTCGGTGAACGGCTTAAGTCGCCCTAAACCGGTCGCTCTTTTATAGACTTCCAAGGGGGCTTTAGTGGGCGCAAAACCATAGATCCTTGCAATGCAGAAACACTCTCGTATGACTATTATCTAGGCCCATCAGTTTTGGTCTCTCTGGTTCGGCGTTGAGCCCAATGCTGCTGCACAGGATGGCGACACATATGCAAATCAAACCTTTAAATAACGCCTTCGCTTTTGTAATTGGTCTAACGCTATGCTTGTCGGCCTGTGCTACCGTAGAGGCGCCGATAGACATCACGGTTGAGGACGTCCAAGCCCAAGCGGATGAGCGCTATAAATCGGAGGCCTATGAAGAGGCCGGGGCCCTTTATGAGGACGTTGCCAACTGGGAAGACGCCCCGAAATGGAGGCGTCGCTTAGCCGCCTATTATGCCGCTTGCGCCTACGCCCTTGCCGAGGATCAAACTGATAAGGCGCTGGATTTATTGGAACAGGCCGCTGAGCTTGGATTCATCGATACTTATTCGCTGGAACAGGAGACAGACCTTGAGAGTTTAAGAGAGGCGCCTCGTTGGGCTACCATTGAAGAGACCGTTGCTCAGGCGAGCGCGATCGAAGCAAGACGTTGGGGCACGGTTTCGACTCGACCTGCCTACGAAGAGAACTTGCCCGTTGAGGACAAGCTCGCGGGCCTGTCCCTTCTCTGGTCAGAGGCGAAATACAATTTTGCGAATTTTGATCTCGTGCCAGACCTTGATTGGGACGCCGAGTACCGCGCCATGATCCCGCGCGTCATGGCCAGCGAAGATACCTATGCGTATTATCGGCTACTCCAAGAGTTTGTGGCCAAGCTCGAAGACGGTCATGCGAATGTCTATTTCCCGAATGTCTGGGAGTTCAATGACGGACGCTCTAATGTCCCGGCGATTAACTATCTATGGATCGAAGAGCGGCTTATCCTGGACTATGTTGCGGGCGAGGAATTCGAAACCGCGGGCATCACGCGCGGTGATGAAATTATCGCCGTCGATGGACAGCCCCTCCAAGAATTTGCCGATACACTGCACCGCCCCTATGTGAGCGGCTCAAACAAGGCCTACATCGACAGCAGAGTCTATTCGTGGCGCCTGTTAAAAGGTCCAGAAGGTCCACTGGCATTAACCATCAAGACGCAGACAGGGGATATCGTCACCGTTCAATCCCGTCGGCCCGACTGGGATACATGGACGACTTTGACAGAAGGCAGAGAAGAACTGCCGCCGAATTTTCGTTGGAAAATGCTGCCAGAGAACATCGCTTATGTTGAGCTAAACTCCTTCGGCAGCCCAGAGGCCTCGCAAGGGTTTGCCGACAATTTCGAAGAGATTTCGAAAGCCGATGGCATCATCTTTGATGTCCGAAAAAATGGCGGCGGCAGCAGCAATTATGGCTATGACGTGCTGTCCAGACTTACCCAAGAGACTTTTGCGGTCAGTTCATGGAAAACGATGACCTATCGCCCCGCCTTTCGGGCGTGGAGCTATCCAACTGATTTCTATGAATCCACGGGGAATACGCGGACTCCTGATCCCGAGCAGTATTACGCAGGGCCTGTAGCGGTCCTATCCGGGACGGGGACATTCTCGGCCGCCGAGGATTTCCTGGTCGCCTTTGATGTCATGGATCGCGGACCCATTATCGGACAGGCGAGCGGCGGTAGCACAGGCCAACCCCTTGGATTCTACTTACCTGGCGGTGGCACAGCCCGCATCACGACAAAACGCGATACCTATCCGGATGGATCGGACTTTGTCGGGCCGGGCGTACAACCCGATATTCTAGCGCCGCCAACTGTCGAGGCTTTCATAGAGAGACGGGATTTAGCTCTGGAAGCCGCAAGCGCATATGTTTTGGGCGAGAACAGACAGAGTTTGGACGCACGCGCATCCGAATAAAGAGCCGAGACCTTTCTCCATTCGGTCGCAGGGCTCGATCACGCCCTCAACCAGTCGAAGCATTGCGCGCCACAATACCAGACGACGCTCTCTAGTCGTATAAAATCGAGTGGCTTAAGCTCGCCTATAGAAAGACAATTGACGCAACAAAGCTTACGACCGTTTCCGGCGATAAGCTGCCGCGTGACGAGCGTTTGTTGGTTGGCTCGATCTGGCCCGTTGTGGCCGATCTGTGGCACCAAGTTGAATGACAATTTGTCGTCCCAAATAGGACATTGCGTTTTTGCATCTGCACTCTGTGGATCTAAGACGAAGCGGCGGTGCGCATAACTGCGCATGATGTGCGCAATGCAGCATTTGGACTGCTCAGACGCTTGAGTGGTAAGCGTTTGTCATGCGCCACTTGCTCGAAATTCGCGCTGCCTACTTTGTTGCCAAACTGGGTACGGTGTCCGCTGCCGCGCAGCATTTGGGCGTTCACCGGGCGACCGTTCAGCGGCGTATCAATGTGCTTGAAGCCGAACTTGGCGGCAAGGTCTTCCTGCGTCATAGCCGCGGCTACTCCACAACCGATCTTGGTCGACAACTCCTGTCGGCTGCGGGCCGCATTGAGGAGGAGATTGAGCGGTTTATCGGATACTCATCCATCGAATCGACCAGGGTCGAAGGCGAACTGATCATCGCCTCCACACCGCCGAGCTACTCCCCCACCCTCATCGCCTCTGTGAAGGTGTTTCGAGAGGTTTATCCTGACGCATCGGTCAGGTTTTTGCTAGTCGACACCCCACCGAAACTCGAGCTCGGCGAGGCCCACATCTATTTTCATTTCGGGGAGAAACTCGAAAACCCAGACTATGTCGTGCTCCCATGGATGACCTTTTACGGCGGGGTTTATGCCAGCAAGAGCTACATTGAAAAGTGCGGAAATCCGAAGACAAACAGCGAGTTGGGCCAACACGGGTTTGCCCTGCTCACCGCTGAACACTACTCACCGCCCGATGATTGGCTTCGACATCTTGTGCCCAATTCATCGGTGATATTGGTCAGCAATGACCGTCTGAACATTTGGCGAGCCGTCATCGATGGATTGGCCATTGGTTGCCTCGGAGATCATCTGGCGCTCAACGATCCAAATATCGAGCCGGTTGCCCTGCCCGTGCCAAAGTTTGAATCCACTTGCTGGGCCATCACCCATGTGGACAGCCACCGCTCCCCTAAGGTTCAGGCTTACTTCCGGTGTTTAAGGGATATCGGCCTGATGAGCACGTCAGAACTTGAAGTCGACCCAAGCATTATGCCTACGGTTTAGCGTGCGGGTGATTGAGGCCTGATGAGCAAGCCCGCGCATCATTTGTACATTTTGAGTGTCTAGGAAACGCGCCCATTTGATCGGAATGTGTAGCGACTTGGTCGCCAAGAGGAGGTTGCAGTGTTCGTATTCCGCTTGCCCGCTGCCAGTATGCTCGCCGCTTATGTCTTGAGTTTCAGCGCTCATGCCGACGCGGCCTGCGAAGCATTTGTCAGCGACGCCGTACATGCGGCGTTCGACCAAATCGAGAGGCAGTCTGCCCAAGATGCATTCGAGTCAGTCCAGTCGACGGTGGAAGCCACTGTCGATGAGCGGAAACTGGCCAGGTTCACCCTCGGCCGTTTCGCCCAAACCGCTGATGAGCGTCAGCTCGATCTCTATCGGGCGGCATTGACCGAGTATTTATCTGCGATGTTGCTGGATCACCTCGATGGCGCCACCGGTCTGACAGTGGAGGTCTCACAGTCGGTGGACCGGAGCGCGAGAGACTGTATTGCCGAAACGATCATTCACCAGGATAATCGGGACAACCTGATCCTGTCGTGGCGGGTCATTCGAGACGAAGGCAAAATGTCCATCGTAGACGTGGCGACCATACAAGGCGGCAACACGCTCTGGCTATCCATTGAGCTGAGGGCACAATTTGCCGAGCTTCTGGACCGTAATGGCGGACACGTTGAGGCCTTGATTGCCGAATTGAAAACCCGCCGTTCAGGTCTCTAAGCACAAGGAAAAATAGCAATGCCAAAGATTGAACCTCAAGCCGACGGACCTCTTCTGGTGACTGGTGAGCCGGACATCCTCTATCAAGAT
This sequence comes from Pseudomonadota bacterium, assembly GCA_038526245.1. Taxonomy (GTDB): domain Bacteria; phylum Pseudomonadota; class Alphaproteobacteria; order Caulobacterales; family Hyphomonadaceae; genus UBA5336. The sequence goes on along the minus strand of JBCBGZ010000029.1, from coordinate 13,777 downwards.
GGCACCGCACTGCCGCCGAAACCGGTCACCGCGCTTTGTCGATGTGGAGCCTCGAAGTCGAAGCCCTACTGCGACGGTTCCCATGTGGCTGCAGGCTTTTTGAGCGACAGCGATAATGGCGCGCTTCGAAAGACACCGTTCAGCTATACCGGCAAAGTCGACGGGCAGGATGTGACGGTCTCCTATACGCCTGTGCTCTGCTCCCATGCAGCCGAGTGTCAGAAAGCCGCGTCGAAGATGTTCGATCCGGCGCGAAAGCCCTGGGTTGATGTTGCTGAAGGTGACATGTCAGATGTGTTGTCAGCGGTTGGCAATTGCCCGTCTGGTGCGCTCAGCCTTCAGATAGGGTCGCTTCCGGGCGCGATGCACATGACCGATGGCAATGTGGACATCCAGATCGAGAAAAACGGCCCATACCGTGTGCGGAACATTTCAATTGAATCTGAATTTTCAACGGCCGGGTCCAGCCCATCCAAATATGTGCTTTGCCGGTGTGGGAAGTCCAAGAACAAGCCGTTCTGCGATGGCACCCATTATGATGAGAAATGGACCGACGACGCCACCTGAGCACGCCCAGTCTCTATAAGAAATCCTGGCCGCATAACCGCAGCGCCTTTTCGATGCTGTCGTTTTGCAGTGAGAGCCGCACCGCGCGAGGTTGAACAGCTTATGCGCGCAAGAACCGTATGTGGCGATCCTATCGGCCATCCATGCGTTCGAGAGCGGTGTGGCAATCGGTCGACATCTCACGGTATCGGGAGAAACCCGTTGCCAGCCTCCAAGGAAACGGCCAACAACTACATAAAATGCGGAAAAATGCGCAGGGTATCCTATTCGGATTGGGCATTTGGCTGTTTGGAATTCTGATATGTCCGCGCACATGAAATATTGGGATGAAGTCCGTACGGTCGCGAAAGTTGCCCGTGTCGGCACTGTAAGTGCAGCTTCGAAAGAGCTGGGAATACATAGAGCGACGGTTCAACGTCATGTCGAGCAGATGGAAGCTGCGCTTGGAACAAAACTGTTCCTGAAACATGCGCGTGGTTACACACCTACCGAAGCGGCTCTGGAGCTGCGTCGGGTGGCTGAGAGCACTGAGGAAGAAATTGACCGGATCGCGCGCCGCATCCAGCTGACAGATGGCGATTTTGAATCGTCGGTCACGCTGACGGCGTCTCCGCCCTTGCGTCTTGTGATGGTGGAAGTGGTCAAGGAAATCTGCCTGACCTATCCTAAACTTCGGCTCAATTTTCTCTCTGAACACGAAGTCGTTGCTTTGGAGAAAGGCGATGCCGATATTGCCGTTCGCGCGGGAGGACGCCCGGAAAACCCCGACTATGTCGTTCAGCCGCTCGAACAGCTCGATTGGGCGCTTTACGCAAGCCCGACCTATGTGGCGCGGCATGGACTTCCCAAAACCATATCCGAATTCCCAGGCCATTACTTTGTGGGTCCGGCAAGCAAAGACCCTGTCCACCCTGGACTGTCTTGGATCGCCGAGCATGTGCCACACGCCAACATCGTGATCCGAAGCAATGACGCACAATTTCTGGAAGAATGCGTGCTCGAGGGCGGGGCAATCGGATTTCTAAATGACAAGGTGGTCAGCGAACAGCATGGATTTACCAAAGTCATGGATCCTGAGCCCAAAATTACCACCCATCTGTGGCTGGTTACCCATGTCGACCAGCACCGGCGACCCAAAATCCAGGCTTGCCTCAAGGCCATCAAATCCGTCTTTCAGCTGAGATCTCATCGCCCAGAGTGAAGAAAGGCAGCTTCCGTGAAGACCCATGGGCGCACATCCCATGTTGAGATTTGAGACACCCAATCGGCGCCATTTCCCTGAACGGCCACTTGACTGTCTTTTTGCGACGGCGAACAGTCTTGCCTAATGCCGCAGTTCGATGAGCGCGAACGCGGCAGAAGCCGTAAGCCGTTGCCGACGCTGCTCACAGGGGGACTGCGATGTCTGATGTGAATATCGATCGGCAACAGTCCGTCGACGCCCTCAACCGCGAGTGGCTGGCCTGTCCCTATTGCGACACGCTCTGGCGCCGGCCACGGCTTGCGGAGGGAGAGCGCGTAAAGTGTGGGCGCTGCCATTCGGTGATTTTGACGAACAAGCACCGCAGCGCCGAGCGCACCATGGCGCTGATGATTGCGAGCCTTATCCTTTACGGCGTCGCGGTCAGCTTTCCGTTCATGCGTATGGAGCGATCGGGGCTTTCGAATGAAATCTCGGTTATCGATTCCGTTCGCGTGCTTTGGGACAGTGGGATGCCGAATCTCGCCCTGATTTGCGGCGCGTTCATCTTGCTGTTTCCGCTGAGCCGGATCGTGCTGCTGTTCTTTGTCGGCCTCAGTCTGCACCGCAAACACGATACAGGCCGTCCCCACGCCTGGTCGTTCCGTATGGCACAATTGCTTGAGCCGTGGACAATGGCTGAGATTTTTATGATTGGCGTAATCGTGTCGCTCGTGAAGGTGGGGAAACTGGCTGATATCACACTTGGTCCTGCTTTTTGGGCCATGTCTGGCCTGATCGTTTTACTGGCCTTGGGCGCATCAGCGGTATGCCGAGATACGATCTGGCACGACATACGGCGGATGTCATGATAACGGCGCGCGAACGCGGCTGGGCAGTTTGCCGAACGTGCCGCACCTTGACTGACAAGCCCGGTGAGAACTGTGTCGTGTGCGGTTCGAAAACCCGCCTGCGAAACACCCGGTCGCTGGAGTTCGTCTGGGCCTTATGGATCGCGGGGATCATCGCCTACATTCCCGGGAATCTGCTCCCCATCATGATCACACAGTCTGTGTCGGGGGATAGTCCGTCCACCATCATGGGTGGCGTGCTGACCCTTATTCACCATGGAAGCTTCGATATCGCAGCGGTAATTTTTATTGCCAGCATTGTTGTTCCCGTCACCAAATTCGCTGTCATTGCCTGGCTGGCCCTGTCCATCCAACGAGGATGGAATATCAGCGAGCACCGACGCCATTTTGCCCATGATGCGGTAGAGTTTATTGGCCGCTGGTCGATGATTGATGTGTTTGTGGTGGCGGCACTCGCAGCATTGATCCAAATTGGTGGGCTTATGTCCATTGTCCCCGGCGCTGGCGTAGATGCGTTTGCCATGTCAGTGATTTTCACAATGTTTTCAGCGATGAGCCTTGATCCGAGACTCATCTGGGATGGGAAGCGCTCATCGAAAAGGAGCGACCATGTCGCAGAATGAAACCGGCGAACTGCACATTGAAAGCGGAAAGCGCCGTGGCCTTTCGCCGGTCTGGTTCGTGCCGATCATTGCAGCCATCCTTGGCGGTTTCGTGGCCTGGCAGTCACTTGCAAATCAGGGCCCGCTCGTCGAAATCCGTTTCGGAGAAGCCAAAGGCATCAAGGCCGACAAGACCGAGATCAAACACAAGGATGTGGTGATTGGCATCGTTGAGGATGTAAGTTTCGCGGACGGTCTCGAGGGCGTCATTGTGACGGCGCGGCTGGAACCTGAAATGGAGCCCTATCTCGGCGAGACCACAGACTTCTGGGTGGTGGGGGCCGATATTTCGGGAACCGACTTATCGGGTCTGGGTACACTCCTCTCCGGCTCCTACATCGAGGTTGATTGGTCAAGCGAGCCAACCGAAAGCCGTCGCCGGTTTGAAGGCCTCAGCAAACGCCCCCTCACGCCGCCGAGCGCCGAAGGACAACATGTCATCCTGACAACCCCGACGGCGGGGTCCGTCAATGTTGGGTCCCCGATCTACTATCGCGGTATTGCCGTCGGCCGGGTGGAAAGCCGCGCGCTATCAGAAGACTATCGTTCCATCGAATACTCCACCTTCGTCGAGGCGCCCTATGACGCGTTGATCACCAGATCGACCAAGTTCTGGAATGTCTCCGGCGTATCGCTGGACGCAGGCACCGACGGGCTGTCAGTGAACCTGGCCTCCCTGGAAGCGTTGGTCAGCGGGGGGGTCGCGTTTGGACAGGTTGCTGCTGATATCTCCGGCGAACCGGTGGAGGAATACACACGGTTCAGATTGTTCAGCGATCGCCAGGATGCCATCGAAAGCCAGTTTGAGAGCGGCGATGAATTGGCCGTTCGCATGGCATTGGCGTTCGACAGTTCGGTTGCGGGATTAGAGCCTGGCGCGCCGGTGGAATGGCAGGGGATCCGGATCGGAACGGTCGTTGATCTTCAACTGGATCTGGAGGCTGAGCCAGGCGCGAACCTGGTCGACGTGATCATCGAATTGCAGCCTAGCCGGATCGGACTTGAGTTTTCAGACGTGGCTGAAGGTCAACAGGAACTCCAAGACTGGGTTGATTCGGGCATGCGGGTCCGCCTGGCGACGGGCAATATTCTGACCGGCAAAAAACTCATTCGTTTTGTTGACGGGATCGGCACAGATCCTGTGCGGATCGACTTCTCAGAGCTGCCCTATCCCAGGCTCCCCACGGCGCCGTCGGAACTGGACGCGATTGCGGAGAATGCTGAAGACCTTGTGGCAAACTTGGCAGACCTTCCGCTGGAAGACCTTGTCGTGTCAGCCGTTAGCCTCCTCGACAATGCAAACGCCTTTGTCGCGAGCCCCGATATGCAGCAGTTGCCAGCAGAGCTGAACACAACGCTCGCATCCTTCGATCGGATCGCGGTGAACCTGGACGAAGCCAGCCGCAGCCTTCCGGACCTGATCAACAATCTCAACCAGATCGCCGATGCCGGTGAAAGCACCCTGTCGGGCCTGTCGCCCGACTCACAGCTCTATGTCGACTTGTCGAGCGCCGTCAGGGATCTGCGGGATGCCTCTCGCTCGCTATCGGCCCTGGCCGTTCGGCTGGAAGAACAACCCAACGCCCTGATCGTGGGAAGGAACTAACCATGGCCCTCAAGCGTCTGCTCATGTTTTCTGGATTGACCGCCAGTCTTGGCGCCTGCGCCTCTGCGCCGGAGCCTATGCTTTATACCCTGGTGCCGCAGACCTTAGCTGAAAGTGATCGCGCGAACAGCGGCGCTGTGATCGGCTTGTCAGAGATCACGCTTCCCTCCTATGCCCGCAACCAGCAGATCACCACGGCGAGTGACCCCTATCGAATTACCGAAGATGATAATCACCGTTGGGCGAGCCCGCCGAGCGAGGCCATCTCTGAGCAGCTGTCGGCCATACTCGAGACCGAAACGGGCGGTGATGTTCTGCTGCGGCCCTACCCAACGGGTGTGCGGCCGGACTTGCGTTTGACCATCTCGTTCAGCCGCCTTCTACGCACCTCCGATGGCGGAGCTGACCTCACCGGGCAATACATTATCACCGGGATGGATGAGGATGTGCATATCGACCGATTTGACATCCGCGTTGTGTCCAATTCTGACGATTATGTTGGATACATGTCCGCCTTGTCAGAGGGTTTGGATCGTCTGGGGAGCGAGATTGCCGGCCAGCTGCCCCTGGAACCGTAGACCCCATCGCCAGGATCTGTCCTGAACGGTGCTATTAGGGGGGAGGGCTGTAATCCTCCGAATACAGAGCACCTTCCAACAAGCCCATTCACCCTGTCCAATCGCTGCGCATCCCGTGCGCATTTCGCAGTGTACCGCATCAGAAAATTTCGTGGAACGCTCCTTTCAGGTTCCGCGATCTCTGATGTCAGGATGAAGCCCCATGACCCAATCGAATGCAGCCCTTGCCGCTCTTTTCGTCACCACTGCCTTGTTCTCGTCTGGATGCGCCACCGCAGAACCGACAGATCCTGTCCAAATCGCAAGTCCCGCTGCCGTTTCCGTCGCAACGGCATCAGACGTGTCTCTGACGGTCTTGGAGTTTGGCGGACCGAACGTCTTGTTCGCTGCCGACGAGGCCAACAACAAGGTGTTTGCCTTCCAGCTCGATGACCTTCCAGATGAGACAGGCAATCTGGAGTCTGTGCCCTACAACCTGACCGGTCTTGGGCGGTCCCTGGCATCCCATCTGGGGGTCAGCCCGTTCGACATTATCTATAATGATCTAACGGTTCACCCGGTCACCAAAGCGGCGTTCATTTCCCTGACCCTGTCTGGAGAGGGTGCCGCGGAGTCTGCTGTTGTCATGGTGACGCCGGATGGTGCGATCACCACCCTGGATTTGATGAGCCTTGCCCATTCAAGCATCAGCCTTGAGGATACCGCAGACGAGGGTGTCTCCTTCTGGCGGGACATTCCGGCGACGTCGCTTTCGGTGACCGACTTTGAATACGATGATGGCACACTTTACATCGCCGGGCTTTCGACCGGTGAGTTTGCCTCCACGCTGCGTCAGGTCTCTTATCCGTTTGACGGGAACACTGAGACGACCAGCATCGAGATGTTCCACACCGCCCACAACCAGAATGAAACCCGCGCCCCCATCCGCGCCATGGCCATGGCCGATATTGATGGGGAGAAAACCCTTGTTGCAGCCTACACCTGCACACCGCTGGTCACGATCCCTGAAGGCGCGCTTGAAGATGGCGCACACGTCGTCGGGAAAACCATCGCTGAGCTTGGCTATGGCAATCGGCCGCTCGAAGTCCTGTCGCTCACCGCCTACAACATGGAACGCCAGCCGGAAGAATTCGTGCTGGTCATCAACCGTGAAATGAGCGCCAATCTGATCCGGGTTGAGGACATGGCCGGTGCGCCCGGCCTCACCACTGCTTTTTCAGGCCTTGGCGATACGCTCGGCGTCGAAGGCACCCATGTCCCGTTCGCTGGAACGCTCCAGGCTGCCGATCAGGACGCTCAGTTCATTCTGGTTTTGCGCCGAAACGTCGATACTGGCGACGTTGATCTCATCTCGTCCATGAAGGGCGTATACTTTCGCCTGTCGGATTTTGTCAGCGAATATACGATGCCGGACTATGTCTATCCGGAAAGCCAGCAGGGTACGAAAATGTTCCATGCGATGCTGAAGCCGATTGAGGGATACCCGGAACTGGTGGTCGAATAGGCGGCGCCGATGCTGCGGGCACCGCTTGTGATTGCCGCGCTGGCTTTGAGCCCGTTCGTTTCAGCGGCCGAAACGCGGTGCACGACTGTCCACCGGCCAATCGTCGAAGAGGTCTACCCCACTGGAGATATCCTTCCGAATAATCTCCTGCGTCTCTACGTCTATTTCAGCGCCCCGATGCAGCGCGGGCAGACTTTGGAAAACGTCACACTACGCTCGGTTTCAACCGGTGAACCGGTCGACGGCGTGTTCTTTCAGAGCCGCTATGAGCTGTGGTCCGATGACGGTCGCCGGCTGACGCTGTTGCTCGACCCGGGGCGCGTCAAGACGGGGCTCGACGCCAATGACGGCCTCGGTCGAGCGCTGATAGATGGTGAACACTATCAGCTTGAACTGGACGCGGCATTGCGTGGGTCGAATGGGTGCCAGCTTGTTGGTGGCTTTGTGAAAGACTTCACAGCCGGGCCCGCCGACATTGAGGCTCCAAGCCTAGCAGCGTGGCAACTCAACCCTCCTCGTGAAAACACACGGGACGTCGTCAGCCTCTCTTTGAATGGCCCGCATGACCACGTGTCGCTCGCTCACCGCTTACGAGTGAAAACGGATGCCGACCAGCCCGTGGCTGGGTCGATTGAACTGGCGGCTAGCGAAACCGAATGGCGATTTATACCGCGGTCTCCCTGGACAGCCGAAAGGTACACCATTCGGATCGATCCGGCCCTTGAAGACGTCGCCGGCAATCGCTTGACCGGGTTGTTCGACGACCCAACCGGCGAAAGCCGCACTCTTCAAAGCCAAACAACATCTTTCGAACTGGAGTTTTGGCCAGTCCGGTAACTAGGGAATATTGCCATGAAACTGAAAACTCTAACCGGCCTGGGGTCGATCATAAGCGTCCTTGCGCTGGCATCATGCGCTCAATTGCAAGATGACGTCTCGCTGACAGGCGTCTCGCCCTTTGAGCATCAGGTTCCAACAGCCGGCATCACATATGCCAGCTACGCGTCGCCCCAAGATCAACTCGATACACGCGAAGCGCTGCAAAGCCGGCCGGCCGGAACGGTCGAATGGAGTGCAAGCATCGCCTACACCGATGGTGAAATCTACAATCCAGCAACGGGCAGGATGGATAAGGTTCGTCTGCGCAGCTACCAGGGCGAGGGCGTGGACCCGGATGTGCCTTTTGTTCCACCCGCCATTTATCTGCGCCCAGGCGACACGTTCCTGTTCAATCTCCAGAACGACTTACCCGCCGATGACCCGTCCTGTGTCGACCATGGCGATGTGAACATTCCCCACTGTTTCAACAGCACCAACATGCATGTCCATGGGCTGTGGGTAAGCCCGGCGGGCAATTCCGACAATGTATTGGTGCGATTGGACCCCGGCGCGACATTCACCCACGAATACAACATTCCGGCGGACCATCCGGCGGGCACGTTCTGGTATCACCCCCATTTGCATGGCGCGACAGCGCTTCAGGTCAGCAGCGGAATGGGCGGGCCACTGATCATTCGCGGCGAGCGACTGCCCGGTGAGGATCATACTGGCGACATCGATACGCTGCTGCGGACCGCGGATGGCGCGCCAGTATCGGAGCGTGTCGTCTCGTTCACCCAGATTGCCTATGCCTGCGGCGAGCGCGGCGAGCTTGGAATGATCGACATCAAGGCCGATGAAGAAGGCTTCTGGGTCTGCGACGAGGGTGATGTCGGCATGGTCGAGGGGTATAACCAGTTTGGTATGTACGAGAATTTCGACACGCCAAGCGGCATTCCAGACATCAAGACGCGCTGGCAGGCGTCGGGTCGGCACACAACGCTCAACGGCCGCGTTATGCCGACCTTTGAGGGCGTGCAAGCCGGTGAGATCGAACGCTGGCGGCTCATCCAGGCGGGTGTGAGCGGATCGATTTCTGTGAGCTTCCGAAAGTTTGAAGGTGATGCCTCGGACTTGGAATATACGGCGGGTGACAGTGACGCGCGTGATGCCTTTGTCGGAGAAAGCTGTACCGGCGAGGAAGTGGATCAATTCTCGATTGCCTTGGATGGTCTCACGCGAAATCGCGTGAACATCCAGCAGAGAACGATGCTGCATCCAGGCTATCGCGACGATGTGCTGGTCGTTTTCCCGGAGCCCGGCATTTACTGCATGGTCGATAATGACGCTCCAAAGAATGAGAACATCCGAATGCAGGAAAAGCAGCGCCAACTTCTGGGCTTCGTGCGTGTGGAAGGTGAAGCGGTTTCGGAAGCCGGCTTTGATGCCAAGGACTACATCCAGGACTTCCTGTCCGCCGCGGCCATGACCCACATGCCTGAACCAGTCCGCAGACGGATCGATGCGGAACTCTCGGGTGAGATCATAGATCTGAGTTCCTTTGTTGCCCATGAAAGCCTACTAACCGCGGCATTGGATGGCGAACAGACTCTGGGTTTCGACACCTTCATCAACGAAGATGCTGAGGAATTGCCCGGCGGCGCGCAGAATGAATTCGTGGTTGGCAATCTTGAGCTGACACCCGGGGAGCTACCCAGACTGATCGATGCCTCGGAGTATGCGCTAGGCCGCATGGATCGCTCACTGATCCTTGGAAATGTCGAGGAGTGGACCCTGGCCGCCTTCACAGAGGGCCACCCGTTCCACAAGCATGTGAATCCCGTTCAGATCGTCAGCATCATTGATCCGGATACCGGCGTAGATGTCAGTGAGTTCGACTCAGGGTCAGTCTATGCAGGCCTGAAAGGACAGTGGAAAGATACTGTGTTTTTGCCGACCAACCTGTTTGGAGCGCCCTATGTCGTCACCGTCCGGACCCAGTATAAACGCTACATCGGTACGTTCGTCCTTCACTGTCACATCCTGGACCATGAAGACTTTGGAATGATGCAGGTGCTGGAAGTGGTGATGCCGACACAGCCATCAGCAATGACCCATGGCGGTCACGAAGCGACCGCACACTGATCAAGAGGTACGAAAGTGCCCCGCCGCAAACACGACGGCGGGGTGATCAGAAATCGAACCGGGCCTGGGCAGACAGCCTCGACCCTTCACCGGTCTGTCCATCGACAACCTCACGATCCGCATAGACGTATTCGACGCCGAATGTGGCGTTCTTCACCGGTGTCCAGAACAAGTTGACGGCGGCCGAACTGCCTCCATCGGTCGCCGTGGCGCTTGAACCAGTTGGCGAGTCAAACGCCACACCGCTGATCTTGAACGTGGACCGCAACGCGTCACTCCACCAGTGCTGGTAGGAGAGGTGCCCCGCCAGGATGCCGGTGGCTTCCACCGAACCATCATCGGAGACAACGCCCTCCAGGCCCACATTGGCGAGCGTCGCATAATAATGCGCGAAACCTTCACCGCCCTGGGCTGCAAAAGCGAGATTATCCTTGGAGCCCAGGAATGGCAGGTTCAAGCGACCGGACAGATTGAGCCCACCCGTGTAAACGCTGTCGGTGGTCGATGCCAATTCCAGACCAAGCCCCGCCAGACGCACGCGGCCCCAATCGCCAGTATACTGGATGTAGCCCGTCACATTGGGGGTTGAATCCGAGGCCAGAAGCGCGCTGTCACCGCTCAGGTCGCCGGCGGGATCTTCCAGTCCAATCGCCACGCGCCAGTTCTCATTGAGATCGGTTCGATACCGAATGCCCGGATTGCGAACGATGGGCACCGCGAAAGGGGTGTTTGGACCTTCGGGCGAAGCAGCGATATCGACAAATTGCGACCAGTACTGCCCGACATATAGCCCGCCAACCCCCGCAGCGGCGTGTCTAAGCACAGGTGTATAGTTGTTCGTTGTGTCGTTTCCTGATCCGAAGAAGTCGATCTCCAGGAAGGCGCGAAACTCGCCGAGCCTCGTCTGGTCACGCACGTCGAGATTGAGCCGCGTGTATCTGGCGTGACTGCGAAAGATCTCATCGCCATCGCTGGATGATCCATCCAATGGAATTGTCCGAAGGTTCAACGAGTCAGAAAATCCAAGGCTATCGAAATCGTATCCCATGTCGGCCTGGACATACCCGCCAATGCGCATGGACGCCGTTGACCCGGGCAAAGTGATCGACCCTTCAAAGTCTCCGGCCGTGACGATTGCATCGTCTGGCACCCTGCCGACTTCGTATCGGCCTGCCTCAATGGACGTGTCGACGGGGTCGGCCTCCAGCGCATTAGCGTCGATCCTTGTGACGGCCTCAGCATCGGAAGAGGGCGCAAGAAGGCTGCTGTTCTTTAGTGCCGCAATCTCTTCGGCCTGTTGTTCAACGACTTCGGTCAACGCCTCGATTTGGGCGCGCAGCTCTTCAAGGTCGCTCTCCTGCGCAAACGCGGGAAAAGACATGACGATTGATGCCGAGATCAGTCCGAATAAGCGCGTATGGACGGCTCGCCGTTCAATTGCAGCGATTTCCGGCGTAGCACCGATTGTGACCCCATAACGCGATGTGTCCAATTTGGTCCCCAAATCTGCTTGAATCTCGCCGCGAAACAGCAGCCCTCAAACATCCGATCTCCGGTTGCCGCGGTAAATGCGCCTGGGTGCGCAGTGCGTGTGCAAACTCCCGCAGAGAAAATGGGAGGGTTTTGACGTCGAATACCCGGGCGATTGACGGGCATAGCGATGCGCAGGCGGTTCTGGTTCAGTCTGATTATTACGGCGTGTACCGCGCTGTTGATGGGCCTGGTCGTCTATTGGACTGACTTAAATCAAGCATTTCCGTCGGAACCAGCGAGCTTTGAGCAGATTTTGGAACAGTCTGTGTGCAGCTCCACCCCATGAACGCTGCCATAGGTTCGCTTGAGTTCTTAGAGGAAGCTTCGTGCGTCGTACTCTTGAAATGAGTAAGGGTTCTTGGCGCTTTTGAATCCAGAAAGGCGCGAATCAAAAAGATCGGCGCTGTGTGCGGTTTGGGCCTCTGACATACCGTTCAACGGATCCATAGCCTTGGCATACCGCAAACCAGAAGCCTCGCGGCGCTGTGCATAGAGCGCCGGAAGGAAGTTTTCAAACGTCCCCACCTCAATCGTATTGTGCAGGTGCCAGGCTTCAAAGAACTCCGGCGAATACTCCCCCGTAATCCGTTTATTGAGCGCCCTGGACACCGGGTTAGACCCGTTAACCCCAATGACGATTTCATAGTGGTAATGCACACCGACCGTCTGACCCTCTTGGACTACATCCTTGAAATGAATTCGCAGGCACATCGCCTTGCCGAAGACAGGAATACTCCGCCCCATCGCCCAGCCATCGGCGGCGCAATAGAAGATCTCCAGAGCAGCGTCGACTGGATATTTCAGGCCATAGGTGTTGTATTGCATGGCTTTTTGAATATGGATTTTTGCACCAACTTTGGACGTGTTGTTGGGGCCAAGCCTTCCTTCCAGCTTGGCATCGCAATGGTCCGATGGATGCCACAACAGATAACCCGGTACAGATTTTCCCTCATAGCCAGGGATATCGTCGAGGGTCACTTTCAAATTTGGAAAATTGAGGAACCACCACTGAAGCATTTCGCTGGTCACACCGCGCAGCAATGCGTGGTTGAGCACCACACAAAACTGCCCGTTCGACTTTTCAAAAATACCAAAACGGGTCGAGGCTGTCGGCTTCAAAGCCCAGCCAAAATTGCGCTCCGCAGGCATAACAAATTCGGCCATTCGACACCCCCGATTTCCCACTGTTAATGTGGGGTGAGATTAAGCGAAGGCCTGCCGGCGGGCGTTCACCTAGGTTAACTTTGCCCTGTTGTTCTTCAAAAACCGACTGAGGCCTTGTGGCGTGATGCCCCGGAACTGGGCGATGTATCGATCGGAAACTTCTCCGATCACATCGCGATAGCGTTGTCTCAGAAAGTCGTATCGCACGCTGACGTCACGTACGGTCTTGGCGCATTGGAGATCCTTATCGAAGAGGAGAGTCTCGATCACCTTCTCTCGCCAATATGGGCCCAAAGGGCCATCGAACATGTAGCTTTCGCGAAAGAGCTCGAACGGGATCGATATCCCTGAAAACTCGCTCATAGTGACAAGTTCATCTTCACTTAGTGCCCGGGTCCACGCCGACGTCACGTTTGAACACAATTGCCCGTTCTCAAAGAACCGTGCGATCTGCCTATCACCATCGACCGTTGTTTGAATGGATGCCGCCACACCCTTGCAGACAAAGATCAGTGTTTCGGCGATGACGGTATTGTTGAGAAGGGTCTCACCGCGTCTCGCTCGAACGGGTTTGAAATGTTTGGCCGCGTTGGACCAATCGCGATCCGAAAGGAAATGCCCGCGGGAAGACAAATCGTTTCGGAACGTGTCCATCAATAGGCTTAGCATTGCCGATCTCCTTAGGCGGGCACCCATTTTGTTCGACGCCCCACCCCAAACAATACCTCTGTGGTTACGTGAGAAAACTGGTTCCCCGCCCAACCCCAGAAACTCAGTATGCCTAAAGACATGGCGCTCCGCTGCTGAAAGTCAGTTTGCGTCCATTGTCCGATTTCAGGCCAATTGTGGTCATTTGCACTTCGTCACTCAATGACCGTTTTCGGCGATAAGCTGCCGCGTGACGAGCGTTTGTTGGTTGGCTCGATCTGGCCCGAAATAGTCGATCGAACCTGAAGACGCAGTGTCTTCTTTCGGCGACAAAGCGGACATTGGCCAGACGTCTTAAGTCACGCCAATCCGGACGCTCGGCGATTCTGAAAACGAGTAAAAGCAGACCTCCGTTTTCGACGTCAGAATTACGGCAAAAAAGGCGCTGACCCGCCCCCTATAGCGCAGCCGCTTTCTGAGTAACTTCCAGGCCTGTTTT
>JBCBGZ010000028.1:0-31903 GCA_038526245.1 Pseudomonadota bacterium | reverse complement strand
TTGTGTTGAAAACGGATGTTCCGCTGAGCAAGTAATGATAGACTTCAGGGATTGTGTAGAGGCGTCGAGATCATGACAGACCTCGCCGCCCTTCGCTCTGAGGCTGAGATCATTGCCTCGTCCCTGCCGGGGCTTGGGTTCAAGTCGACCGAGAGCCAGGCGCCCCATGTGGGCTCGGCCGGGCGGCGCAAGGCCGGCACGGGCGAGCATTACTGGCAACACCGTCGCTATGCCAAGGAAGACGACTCCTCACGCGTGGACTGGCGCCGCTCGGCCAAGGGGGACGATCTTTACGTTAAGGAAACCGAGCTGGAGACCGCGCGCACGGCGCTTTTCTGGTGCGATCCCCACCCAGGCTTTGACTGGCGCGGCGGCGAGGACCGGCGCACCAAGGCAGACGAAGCGCGCATCATCATGATGGCGCTCGGCACCCTCCTCTCGCGCGATGGCGACCGGATCGGTGTGCTCGGCTCTGGCCGCACGCCCTCCTTCGGTAAGAAGGCCGTCGATCGCCTCGCCGAAGACCTTTCCACCGACCAGTCCGGCGGCTTTCCCAGCCCGCCGCGCGGGGCCGCCTTTGCAGTGATCGCCAGCGATTTCTACGATCCCGTGGCAGACTGGGAGGCCCGCCTTACGCCGCTCGCCCATGCCTGCAAGGAAGGCGTGTTGCTGGCCGTGGCAGACCCCGTGGAAATCGAATTCCCATTCGAAGGTCGCGTGAGATTGGGACGCCCAGGAGAGGCGTTGCGGCGCATTCTTGGCCGGGCGGAAACGCTAAAATTAGAATACAAACGCAAATTCCGCGAAAACCGCGAGGGCCTTCAGGCGCTCGCGGACCGGCTCGGCTGGCGGCTCGTGCAACACACGTCCGGCGAAGTGCGCCTGCAGGGCGCCGCCAAGCTAAAAGCCGCCATGGAAAGCTTCGGAGGCAAGGTTTGAGCCTTCTGTCATCGCTGATGAACCCGATGAGTGTCGGCCCCTTCGTGCTCGGCGCACCTCTGGCGCTGGCCGCACTCATTGCTTTGCCGATTCTGTGGTTCATCCTGCGGGCCACGCCACCTGCCCCGAAAAATGTTGAGTTACCAAGCCTGCGTCTGCTGGATGGTGTCGAGCCACGCGAGGAAACGCCGGATCGCACGCCATGGTGGGTCCTGCTTTTGCGCATTCTCGCAGTCGTGGCTGCCGTGCTTGGCCTGGCACAACCGGTCTATGCCCCGGCGGGTCCGCCGGACGCAGCAGAAAGTGGTCCCTTGCTGGTTGTCGTCGATGATGGCTGGGCCTCGGCCGCGCGATGGAGCGACCTGCAAAACGCCGCCGATGCCGCCATTGACGCAGCAGGACGCGACACGCCCGTACACCTGCTCTTCACAGCCCCGAAGGATCGCCCACTCGCGCCGAGTGAGCGCTATTCGCGTCAGGACGCCCAACGTATCCTGGATGCCGCTGCGCCGGTCAGTTGGCCGGTGGACCGGGCTGCCGCGCTGGAGCGCCTGCAAGCGGCCGACATTCGGCCTTCGCGTATTCTGTACGCGAGCCATGGCCTGACCGAAGGCACCGACGGCGATTTCCTGGCCGGTCTCGCAAGCCTCGGCACGCTTGATGTTTACGTTGCGGCCCCGCGCGGCGCGCTGGCAATCACGTCACTGAATTCCGATGGCAACGGCGTGAGCGTTACCCTGGCTCGCACGCAAACCGCGACGGAGCAGGACATTCCGGTCTCAGCGCTGACCTTGGACGGCGCGGCCCTTTCAACGGCCCGGGCCATTTTTGCGGCAGGGGAGAGCGAAACCCTTGCGCGGTTCGACCTTCCCGGCGCAGCCCTCTCGCGAGTCTCTCGCTTTACCGTGGCTGGCGCACAGGGAGCAGGCACGACCTGGCTGTGGGACAATGCAGATCGCACACGCCGCGTCGGCCTCGTCTCTATCGGCGAGTCGGCTCAGCCACTCCTGTCCGATGTGCACTATGTACGCCGCGCCCTCGAGCCCTTCGCAACTCTGATCGAAGGCGAACTTTCCGAAATTATACTGCAGAAGCCCGATGCGATTATCCTGACCGACGTCGGCACGATCCCCGCCACGGACCTCACGCCGCTGACCGAATGGATCGAGGCAGGCGGAGCCCTCATCCGGTTTGCCGGCCCACGTCTCGCCGCGCAGGACGACACTCTTTTGCCCGTGCCTCTACGCCGAACGTCTCGCGCCCTTGGCGGTGCCTTGGCCTGGGACCAGCCCCAGGGCCTGGATGGCTTCACTGAGAATTCGCCCTTTGCCGGTCTCCCCGTGCCGGACGATGCCCTGGTGCGCCAACAGGTGCTTGCCCAACCGGCTGCAGACCTGCAGGCGAAAACCTGGGCTCGCCTCACTGACGGCTCGCCGGTTGTGACCGCGGCACGGCGCGGCGCTGGCACGTTGATCCTGTTTCACGTTACGGCCGGCCCCGAATGGTCTGACCTGCCCTTTTCGGCGACGTTTGCCCAAATGTTGCGCCGGTCGATCGCCGCCGGGCGCGGCGAGGCGACCGCTGAGGGCGACGGTGCATTCGTTCCCCAACTGGTGCTGGACGGGTATGGCCGTCTCCAGTCGCCAGACAGCACGGTTGCGCCCCTGATGTCCGCCGATTTTGCCACTGTTCAGCCTGAGCCGGCTCACCCACCCGGCCTGTATCGCGGGCCTTCGGGCACGCGCGCCATCAACGCCGCAGCAGGCACGCGGTACCAACCTATTGAGGCATGGCCGGGCGGCACGCGATTACTCGGCGACGCCGAAGCGCGCCGGCTCGATCTGACGGGCATGCTGATCGCCGGTGCATTGGGCCTCATTGCACTGGATTTGCTCGTCGCCCTGCTGCTCTCGGGCAGATTGCTGCGCCGGCGAACAATCGCTGCTGCGCTTCCACTATTGGTGCTCGCACTCGCCTTGCCGCCTGTAGCAGATGCGCAACTGCGCCGCGCCATTGGCGAAGACGGCCTGACCAAGGCTGAGGCCGCAGCGATCAATATGCGCTTCGGCTATATTCAAACCGGAGACGAAGCCCTCGATCGCCGAGTTGATGCGGGCCTTCTGGGACTTTCTGACATGCTCTACAGGCGCACATCGGTCGAACCCGTTCGCCCGCACGCGCTGGATCCGGAGACTGACGCACTGGAGCTTTATCCCCTGATATACATGGCGGTCGCGCCGGATGCAGCACCGCTGAGCGATGCGTCCATCGCCGCCCTGAACCGCTATATGCGCGGCGGCGGCGCCCTGATGATCGACACGATGCGTGGCGGTGCAGGCGATGGAGGGCTGGAAGGGCTATCGGATATGCTGGCCGGACTGGATGCGCCACCCCTGGCCCCGGTTCCCAATGATCATGTGTTGACCAAAAGCTTCTATCTGATCGACCGGTTTCCCGGGCGCTATGAACGCCGTCGCCTGTGGATTGAAACCGCCGGCGAAGATGGCGGCATAATCGGCGACGGCGTCTCGCGCCTCTTCATAGGTGACGCAGACTGGGTGGGCGCCTGGGCCATCGATGAGCGCCGCAGGCCCATGTTCAGCGTCGATGGCGGAAATGAACAGCGCGAATATGCCTTTCGCTTCGGGATCAACCTGGCGATGTACGTCCTGACAGGCAATTACAAGGCCGATCAAGTCCACATCCCGGCCCTGCTCGAACGCCTCGGCGAAGGCGATGCCTCTTCGGATGAAATCGATCTTGATGAGCTACCCGCCTTCCAGGATGGAGGGCCGCGCTGATGGACACGGCGATCAATGTCACCCGGCTCGGATTTGATCCCTTCCTCGGCTGGACCGCGTTCTATGCTGTCGCAGCAACGCTGGCGGTGGTCTGGCTGGTGTATCTCTTCTCGCGCGGACAAGCGCCGCTGGCGCGCCTGCTGGCAATCTTGCTGGGTCTGGCAGCCCTTTCAAATCCTTCCATCGTCGAAGAGGAACGCGACCAGCTTCCCTCGGTTGCCGCAGTTATCCTGGATCGCTCTGAAAGCATGGCCTTTGGCACGCGTGCGGACGCGGCAAGATCGGCCTTTGACGCGATCACAGCCCGGCTCGGCTCGGATGAAAGCCTGGAACTTCGTGTGCTTGAGACCGACCCCAAATCCGACGGATCGAATCTCTATGGAGACCTGCAAGCCTTGATGGCCGACGTCTCAAGGGACCGGATCGCCGGCGCGGTATTCGTCACGGACGGACAAGTTCACGATCTCCCTGACACCATTCGCGAGGCGACGGATCTTGGCCCCATACACGCCCTTGTGGCCGGGGATCCGGATCGCGGAGACCGGCGTATCGAAATCGTTGAGGGTCCCAGCTTTGGCATTGTCGGAGAAACCGCCGAGTTCATTATCCGCGCAGACGACCCGTCCGGCGGCAACATTCCTGTGGACGTATCCGTGAATGGTGGGGACGTGCGAACCGTCTTCCTGCAATCGGGCCAGGACACCCCTCTGACGTTGGAAATCAAGCGACGGGGCGAAAACGTCATCGTTCTCGAAACACCGCCCGGACGCGAGGAACTGACCCTTGCCAACAACCGAACGGCTGCAAAGCTCTCCGGCGTGCGCGACCGGCTGCGTGTCTTGCTGATCACGGGGCGACCAAATGCGGCCGGGCGAGTGTGGAGAGATTTGCTGAAATCGGACCCCCAGGTCGATCTGGTTCATTTCACCATTCTGCGCCCACCACTGAAGAACACCGACCCCACGCCGATCGAGGAATTGGCGCTCATCACCTTCCCAACCGAGGAGCTGTTTGAGGAAAAGCTCGGCGAATTCAACCTGATCATATTTGATCAGTATGAGCGCCGGGGTGTGGTCACCCAATCCTATCTGGCGAACATGGCGCGCTATGTCGAAGACGGCGGAGCGTTGATCATCGTGGCCGGGGAGCCCTTTGCAGGGGGCGGAAGCCTCGCGCGCACGCCGCTGGCTGCAGTGCTGCCAGCTGTTCCCACGGGCGAGATCATCACCGACGGGTTTGTTCCCGAACTCACCGATGAGGGCAAGCGTCACACGGTGACAGCCAGTCTGGACGGGCGAGACTGGGGCGGTTGGATGCGCACGATCGGAGCGCGCGCTGAGGTCGGGGATGTTCTGATGACGGGCCCGGATGACGCGCCGCTTTTGGTGTTGGACAGGGTCGGTGATGGCCGGGTCGGCCTGATGTTGTCGGACCAGATCTGGTTGTGGGCGCGCGGCCATGAGGGCGGCGGCCCATTTTCAGAACTGATCCGGCGCATGGTTCACTGGATGATGAAGGAACCCGAGTTGGAGGAACGCCAACTCTCCCTGATCGCCAGCGGGGAAACCGCAAAGGTGCGTCTGAGGACCCTGTCTGACGGCGCACCAGACCTGACCCTGGAGACTCCAGAGGGCGAAATCATCGCCCTGAACTGGACAGCCGAGGCACCTGGCCTGTTTGAAGCTGAGGCTCCGATTTCGCAACTCGGCCTGTATCGCGCACAGGCGGGCGGGCTTGAAGCGGTGGCGCTGAACGGGCCTGCGAACCCGAAGGAATATGCCGATCTGCAATCGACGACGGAGGTGTTGCAGCCGCTGGCGAATGCCACCCGGGGCGGGGTTTTCAGGATCGGTTCCGATGGAACGCGACTGCCGGACTTGCGCCGGGTCGGTCGCTCAGGTTCGGCAACGGGGAGCAACTGGATCGGGTTCCGCGAACGCGGCGCTTATGTGGTGCGGAACTCCACGAGCCGGCCCCTCCTCCCGGGCATTGCGGCCGCTCTATCCCTGATGCTCTTCCTTCTGGTGGCCTGGCGCCGCGAGGGGCGTTGATCAGTCCGCAACGTCCTAAAAACAGAAAAGGCGCGCCCAGCCGGACGCGCCTTTCCAAAACGGATTGTAAGTCGCTGGAGCTAGGCTTCAGCGATGGCTTCTGCCGCGTCGACCGTCACACCTGGGCCCATGGTTGAGCTCAGTGCGATCGTCTTCACATAGGTGCCTTTGGCGCCTGATGGCTTTGCCTTCATCAGGGCGCCGATAAACGCCTTGAGGTTGGTTTTCAGGTCGTCTTCGGAGAAGCTGGCCTTGCCGATGCCGGCGTGGATGATGCCCAGCTTTTCAACGCGGAACTCAACCGAACCGCCCTTGGCGTCTTTCACAGCTTGTCCGACGTTTGGCGTAACCGTGCCCACTTTCGGGTTCGGCATGAGGCCACGCGGACCAAGCACCTTACCGAGCCGGCCCACGACGCTCATCATGTCCGGCGAGGCGATCACACGGTCGAAATCCATGAAGCCGCCCTGGACCTTCTCCATAAGGTCTTCGGCGCCGACAATGTCTGCGCCCGCTTCCTTGGCTTCTTCAGCCTTGGCGTCCTTGGCGAACACGGCAACGCGAACGGTCTTGCCCGTGCCAGCCGGCAGGGTGACCATGCCGCGCACCATCTGGTCGGCGTATTTCGGGTCGACACCGAGATTCACGGCAATCTCGACCGTCTCGTCGAACTTTGCGGTGGCGTTCGCTTTCACGATCTTCACGGCTTCATCTATGCCGTAAACCGTTTCAACATCGCGCTTCTCTGCGGCGGCGCGGTAGCGTTTTCCAGTTGCCATTGCCCTACTCCACCACATCAAGGCCCATCGACCGGGCGGAGCCGGCGATGATTTTCTGGGCCTGGTCCAGATCGTTTGCGTTCAGGTCCGCCATCTTCTGCTCGGCGATCTCACGGCACTGGGCCATGGTCACACTGCCAGCAATGCTGCGACCGGGCTCCTGAGAACCCTTTTTAAGCTTGGCAGCCTTCTTGAGCAGCACCGAAGCTGGCGCCGTCTTCACCACAAAGGTGAAAGACTTGTCCTGATAGTAGTCGATGACCACTGGGAGCGGCAGGCCCTGTTCCATCTGCTGGGTCTTCGCATTGAAGGCCTTACAGAATTCCATGATGTTGATGCCGCGCTGACCGAGGGCCGGGCCCACAGGCGGGGAGGGATTGGCCTGTCCGGCCGGAATCTGGAGCTTAAGTTGCCCCAGCAGTTTCTTCGCCATGATATCCTCATTTGGCTATAGCATTGAGGGTTGCGTGGTGCGGCGCGAACCATGGTCTTAGGCGGCCCGCCACCTCCCACACGGGAGTTTTCCACAACCAGGAGGCCCGACTGCGAAAGCGCGCTTACTGCTGCATTGGCTAAGCGCCGTCAAGCCTTTGCGTCGGTATCGCTGCGCTCATATTCGAGCACAAGACGCCCACGCGCATAATCCACCATACCGAGCCCGCGTTGGAAGGTGTATAGTCGTTTCGCGACGGCGGCGCTCATGCGCGCACCAGACCCCAACCAGGCCGCCGAAACGAGACCTGCACCGGCCACAACGCGAATAGCACCATCGAGCCCCGCCCGCCCCCTCGCCAGCGCGCCATTTCCGCGGCGCCCAGCAATCATAAGCGCATCCGTCATCCCCGTGCGGCGCCAACGCTTGTTGAGCCAGACCAGTGTATCGCGCCCCGGTGGTACCCGTTCATAAGTCACTGCACCTGCGGCATCCGCCAGTGTTTCGCCCCGGCGCAGCAAGCCGTCAAAGAACAGTGTGTCTTCCCCGCCCACCAGCGACAACGCTGTATCGAAGGAAAGCCCATGGCGGCGGACAACAGAAAGGTCGATGAGACAATTGTCGGTTCCACCCGGCTTGGCGCGCGGGCCATCGGCGTCAACGCGCTTGGAGTGGAAATCTCCCTCCACCATCCAGGCCGGGGGGGCGCCTTCGAAGCGGGCCTCAACCGAGCCGAACACCGCCGCCGCACCTGAACGCTCTTTCTGGAGCCACAATGCGGCCAGCCACCCATCCGCGGGAAGCTCGTCATCGTCTATGAAAGCCAGGAAGTCGTCATCTCGACATTCTGCCAACGCGCGATTGCGCACATGGGCCACGCCCGGCCGTGTTTCATGAGCGTACCCAACCGGATAGACCAGTCCATCGGGGTTGAGGCCATCCACAACTGCGTTCGCGCGGCCATCGGGGTTATTGTCGATGACGAGGACACGAACGTGCAATTTGCCCGGCGCCGGATGGCTCTGGCGTTGAAGCGCCGTCAACAATTCAGCCAGGGGCTCATTTCGCTGGAATGTGGGGATGCAAACGACGAGAGAAGCCAAGGGCGCATCCTCCAAATGACAATTGGGCAAGGGCGCCCGCGAAACTCTAGCCACATCATGCAAATAGTTCGCCAAAAGAAGCGCGGAAAACGAGTTCACTCAACCGGGTGGAGAAAGGCGCCCGCAATGGCTTGTGGCTTGCCTGTGTGTGGGTCACAAGTAGGGGCAACGCCGCACAAGAATGGGCTTAGGGGGCCTGCTTTCATGTCAGCGAATATCGCGTCGATTGCGAACCTCAAAGGCGGCGTCGGCAAGTCGACAACCACGGTCATGCTTGCAGATGGCCTTGCCTATTTCTTTGGTTTGGACGTGCTGGTTGTGGACCTGGATAGCCAGGCCAACTCCAGCCAGGTCCTGCTGACAGAAGTGGGGCTGGATGCGGCGGCGGATCAGGGCAAAGGCGCCCACGAAATGCTAGGCCAGTTTGTGCGCAGCGAACCGCCCGTGGCCGGACCGTTTATCGTGCCAAACGCCGTTTCCCTTGAAGAGTTGCGACGGGCCGAGGAGCGCGACGACAGGCTGGGGTGGGTCTCCGTCCTGCCGTCCCATCCCAAGCTGCGCCTGGCAGAGATGTCCCTTGAAGAAGACTGGTACTCCGGTCCGGGCACGCCCTCGACGCTGGCCGCCGCCCTTACGGCGCACTTCAAAGCCTCCATAGAACCCCTGTTATCGCTTTATGATGTGATCCTGATTGACTGCCCGCCCCACCTGTCACCGCTGTCGCGGGCGGCGCTCTCTGCATCAGATACATTCGTCCTGCCGACGCTGGCCGACCCAATTTCCACCTGGGGAACGAAGCAATTCTCCGATTGGGTCACCGAACACGTCACAGCCAACCTGGCCGCACAGAGCTTCATTGTGGTGACCCGTTTTCGCAACACGGCCATGGCCCGGCAAATCCGCGCCGACATTCAGGATGTCTACCTCAAGGACCGGTATTTCGGCGCCGTGATCCCGGACTCTGTCAGTGTCCTGAAGGCAATGGATCGCCCATCTCTGGATAGCTACAACACGTTTCGGGGTAAGTACGGGTCTGTCACAGGCGATGTGCGCCGTCTGGCCCAGCGCTATGCCGATTTCATGCAAATGCGGACGGGCACGTCCTGGAAAATGGTACGCGAATGACACCCACCGACTTCCTCGACAGGCTGTTTGACGTGATCCGCGATGAAGCCCGTGCCAACCCCGCTTTTGCGGCACGGCTGGCCAAAGCCGCTGGAGCCCAGATTACGTTTGCCGAGACTGAAAAGGCCGTTGTGCTGAACCCGCTCGAGGTGGCCGCCGAAGGTGGGGCGAACAGTGTACGTGCCGCCTTTGAGTCCCTGGACGTGGTGGCTTTGCGTGCCCTGCTGAAGGAGCACAATTTGGCGTCTGCAATCGACGTGCGCTCCCGTGGCAAGGCAGACTTGCTAGACATGCTTGCGGTTCGCGCCACAGCTCGCGTCGCTTCTCGCTCCAGCATGACGCCGCCACCGAGCTAAGGCGCAAAAGCGGCGTCGCCCTTTCAGGACAAGTGAATCCGACGAGCGTCTTAGTTCACCCGGTCACAGACTGGCGGCAAGCGAGGCGTGTCAAACACGCGGCCACCCGTGGCCAGGCAAATGCCGTTATCCATCGCCATCACATCCAGTGACACGAGGTTCGAATTCTCTTCCGCGACATTCGCGATCATCCGGGTGACCGGGTATTTCACGACGTCCTCGGAGTCTGCCAGGCAAGTGAATGTGCACTGGTAAGCGTAGGCCGGACGTTCATCGCGCGGTGACCACGCTGCGGCTTCCGTGCGGGCGCTTTCAGTACTTGCGCGGACCTGGTCCGCCTCCGCCAAAGCTGCGCGCACAATTGTCTCGACCGTGGCCTCGGATCCTACGGGCTCAATCTCAGCGACTTCCGGCTCGGACTGACGGATATCCGCGAGGTCTGGGTCCGCTGCGGCCAAGGCTGCCACATCGAGCGGGGCAGAGATCTGGCGCATTTCCGGGCGCAGTGTCTCATCCGCGCGGACTTCAGCTTCCAGCGCGGCAACCGCCGAGCGATCGGGTTCGGGGATTAAACCACCATTCGATGGCGGCAAACGAATTGGAGCGGGTCGAACCGTTGCCTGGAGCGCGGCGGTGTCGGCCGCGTACGCCGCCTCAAGGGCAAGCGATCCATCAACCACCATGGAGGCCGCAAGCACTGTTGGCTCAGAAGCGTCGACATCCACCATAATTGCCGCTTGCGGCGTATCGAAGGTGGGCACCGATCCGAAGCCTTGGGGGAAAACCCCATCATCGGCCACGGCCATCATCAACATGTCTGTATCGCCGTCGGCGGACCCGACCATGGACCCACCCGCCACAATGACCCCGTTCGGGGCAATCTTGGCCGCCTCAAGCGTCGCATTGGAACGATTTGCCCGAGTACGCGACCACAACTCGCGTCCGTCCGGGTTGAACCGCGCAACCCAATGGCGTCGTCCGAGGCTACTGGTCACGGGTTCGGCCATGACCTGAACGCCGCCATCTTCCATGGAAGCGATGACGTGGCGACCCGACATGGAGAGCGCGGGCACATCTCGCATCCAGCTGAGCTGACCCAAGCCATCAAAGCGGATAAGGGCGGACGGTGCCCCCGCCAGCAGAACAATGCTTCCATCGGAGTCCAGCGCCGCATCGGCCAGGCGGGCATCGCGACTGCTCAGAAGTTCGCGCTGCCAGGCCAAGCGACCACGCCGATCGAGGCGTGCGAGCGAAATCGCCCGGACGTCATCATCGGTGCGTGCTTGCAGGGCAATAAGTGCGCCGCCGTCACCGCTATCAAAAAGATGGATCGTTTCGACCTCGCCATCCTGGGCGAGATCGCCCCGCCAAAGCTGCTTTCCCGCATCATCGAGACGAACGATACGGAGACTGCCTTCAAAACGGTCACTGCCGGCGAGCGCGATCAGCGAATGCCCATACTGCGCATCCTGGATGTCTGCCCAGACCTGATCGCTTTGGACATCAAATGCGCGCGACCAAACGACATTTCCCAGGGCATCGGTGCGCGCGAACGCAGGACGCATTCCGACCCAGTGGACAAGGCGCGCAGCACCGTCATCGTCGAGCACAGCGCGGGATACGCTGCCGATATCGGGATGCTCCACGGTGAATTGCGAGTGCACAAAGCCGTGGGGGCCGGTGCGCACGATGACTGCACGTGACGCTTCGTCTTGCTCTACTCCCAAGGTCAAACCTGCGAAGACGAGCTCGTTGCGCTGAGTCACCGCGACATCGGTGATCTTTTCGAATCCGCCGTCTCCCATAACGCGCGACCAAGGCTGACTTGGCAACGCCAGAGGAGACAGGGGGCTGCGCTCGGACGCGTCAGCGGAAAAGCGTCCCTGGCCAGACTGCTCAGAGTGATCTGTCAAAACGGCAATCAAAGTGCTGCCCACCAGCAGGCCCATGATAAACAGACCCACGGTTCCAAGGCGCCTGAGCGCCCGGATCAATTCAAACACTGTATATTTGGCGAACGTCATTTTCTTCGCCCCTTTTCCAAATCTTGCCGAGAATGCGCCGCATTCTGTCCCATTCGGCCAAGCCACTCCCCGCTATAGTGCGGATTACTAGGAAAGAGGTATCGCGTATATCCAAAGTTTAATCAATTAATAACCATAACATTCAAATTTTGGGCGAATTGTGTTGTTTTGTTGCACTCTCCTGATTGGGGAAATTCTAAACTATAATTCCCTCAATCGTAATAGTTTCGTCATTTGAGTTTCATCCAGATAGCTCGATTTGAACTGCAAATTAAACTGATCTCGCCTATATACCTGTTTGGTATTGAGGGCGTCAGATGACCGAACAGACCACAGAAAGCAGACCATCCTGGCTTTGGATTGCCGTCGGCGCTGGTGCCTTAGGATTAGGCATTCTGGTATACTCTGCCGCCGGAGCAGCCAGCACGGTGTCCGCACCTGACGGAGGTGCAGCAAGGTCAGATCTGGCGCCAGTTGTCGAATTCGCCCTGATTGAGCCAACCGAGCGCACGTTCATGGTCACCGCACCCGGCCGTTTGGAAGCGCGACAAACCCTGAGCGTGGTGGGCGAGGTTCCCGGCAAGATCAGTGAAATCCATCCGAATCTCGAGTTAGGCGGGCGAATTCATGAAGGTGAAATCCTGTTCCGGATCGATCAGGGAGACTACCGCGCTGACCTGAACCGCGCCGAGGCACAATTGTCCACGGCGCTCGCGAGCCTCGATCAGGCCCAGGCCAATCGCGACAGGCAGGTCGAGCTGGCTGAAATTGGCGCCGTTCCGGCCGCCCAAGAAGAAGCCGCAGTCGCATCTTTCGCGAATGCTGAAGCAAACGTGGCCCAGGCCCGCGCTCAAGTGACCCTCGCCCGTCGAAACCTCTCCAAAACCTCCGTGCGCGCGCCATTCGACGCCATCGTGGTCTCTGAAACGCTGTCGCCTGACACGTATGTTGCGCCTGGGGCGCCCCTCGCCAACCTGATCGACGCCAGTGCCGGAGAAATCCGTGCGGGACTGTCGCCCCGGGATGTGGCGTCTGTGCGCCGCGCCCAGGAGGCTGCGAATGGCGGCGAAATCACAGTGCGAGCGGTCCCCAATGACGCTTCGATCGGAAACCTTACGCTTACTGGCACTTTGGCGAGCTTCGCGCCAACCATAGACCCGACATCGCGCACCGTTTCGGTCCGGGCTGTTTTCCCTGACGCGTTTTCACTGGCGAACCAGGGCCGAACATTCACTGGCGATTTCATGACACTTGAGATCGCGGCCCAGTCCGACCAACCGATCTACAGCCTGCCGACAGCGGCGCTTCGGCGTGAACACGAAGCCTGGTTGATTACATCGGATAATGAGTTGCGTGCAGTCGAGGTGGCGCCGCTGGAAACGCGCGGCGCGGAAACCCTTGTCACGTCGCCAAGTGATCTGTCCGGCCAACGCGTTCTCACAACACCACTGGCAGAAGAAACGGACGGCATGACCGTGCGACCGCGTAGCGCTTTCGCCGTGGATAGCGAATAATGCGCTCGCTTGTCCTTGGGGCCCTTTCGAACCGGGTCGCGGCGAACCTCCTGGCCGTATTTCTGATCATTGCGGGGTTGGTCGCGCTTCAGATTTTGAATGTCCGGATCTTTCCGAAGATCGTCTTGAATTCAATCTCGATCACGGTGCCCTACCCTGGCGCCACGCCAAACGAAGTTGAAACCTCGGTTATCAAGCCCATCGAAGAACGATTGGAAGGGCTGGAAGGTGTGCGCCGCGTCACCGGGCTCGCCTCCCAGAATGTCGGTAGCGTCGTTGTCGACCTGACCGAAGGCGAAGACATCTCCGAGATGCTGGACGATATAAAGTCCGAGATCGACCGGATCACCGTTTTCCCGCAAGACACCGAAGAGCCGCAAATTGTTCAGGCCGAGGCGCCAGAATTGGTGCTGCAGATTGTCCTCTACGGCGACGCAGACCTGGAGCGACTCAAATCCCTCGCGGATCGGGTGCGCGGTGATATCGCCAGCCTTGAAGGTGTTTCCCGCGTCGAAATCGGCGGCGTGCCTGAATACCTGATTGATGTGGCCGTCGAGGAGTCGACACTGCAAGCCTATGGCCTATCCCTGACCGGTATTGCATCGGCAATCGCGAACCAGAGTCTCGACCTTTCTGGTGGTGAAATTGAAAGCGACCGCCAGCGGCTGCTCATTCGAGCCACGGGTGAGCGCCGTACCGGCGCCGAATTCGAAGACATCGTGGTCAGCGCCGGTTCAACGGGAACGCCAGTTCTTCTGGGCGACGTGGCCAACATCAATGACGGCCTGGCCGAAACGCCTGTACGCGCGATTTATGACGGGCAACCGGCCGCCTATGTGAACATCTTGCGGGTGGGCGACGAAAAGGTCCCCGGCCTCGCCACCGCCGTTCGCGACTACTTTGAAAACGACCTCCAAGGCGTTTTGCCGTCCAATGTGGACGCCGTGCTTTGGCGCGACGACTCCGTTACGCTGACCGACCGGATCAACCTGCTTGCCCGAAACGCCGCCGTCGGCTTGCTCCTGGTCGGCCTGTTGCTGATGGCCTTCCTCGATCTCCGGATTGCCTTCTGGACCGCCTTTGGCGTCGGCGTTTCCTTCATCGGCGCCTTCCTGCTGATGGCCGTGTTTGGCGTCACCATCAATCAACTCTCACTGTTCGGGTTCATTCTCGCCATTGGTATCGTGGTCGACGACGCCATTGTCGTCGGGGAGAACATTCACTCCGCCTGGCGAAAGTCACCGGGCGATCCCTACGGCGCCGCTCGCACGGGTGTCCTCCGCGTGATCAATCCGGTCCTCTTTTCGGTCACAACCACCATCGTGGTATTCGTTCCACTCCTCTTTGTGCCAGGCACTTTTGGTCAGTTTCTCGGGCCAATTGCGGCCGTCGTGATCATCGTGCTCATCCTGTCGCTGATCGAAAGCTTTCTGGTTCTGCCGCGACACTTGTCCCATCTGGAGGATGTGGCGCCCAAATGGTACGACCCGCGGCGCGTTGCCGACCCGATCCGGGATTTTGTCGCCGCCCGCCTGCGCGCATTCCGTGAAGGCCCCCTTCGCAGCGCTATCACATTCTGCACACTGCGCCCTGCGATGACCGTGCTCGTGGCGTTTGGCCTGTTCTTCGCGTCCCTTGCAACGATCACCAGCGGCCATGTGAAGTTCATCTTTTTCCCACAAATCGAAGGTGACTACGTCACAGCTGAACTGGAACTCGCCGAAAGCGCGTCGGAACTGCAAACCATTCGGTTTGCCGAAGCCCTGACGCAGGCAGCCTATGCCGCAAGCGAGGAAATGCCCGGCGAGGATGTCGTCGAGGGCACATTGTGGACGCTCGGGGCGGCATCGGCCCAGGATCAACCCGTTGCGACTCCCCAAGGCGGCGCGGCTGCGAACAAGGTCTTTGTCGTTGCGAAACTGCTCACCGCGTCTGAGCGGCGCTTCAACGCCACCGACTTCGAGATGGCCTGGCGCGAAGCGGCGGGTGAAATCCCCGGCGCCCAGAAACTCACTTTCTCGTCGGATCTGGTGGGTCAGGGTCAGGCCCTGCAGTTTCAGATCAGCGCGCGCTCGGAGGAAGACACACGCGCCGCGGTGGCTGATATCCGGCGCAGACTGTCGGAGCGCGAGGGTGTTCTGGACGTTCGCGATGACCGCTTCCGCACCACCGACGAAATCCGCGTCCAGGTAAAGGACCTTGCGCGCAGCTACGGCATCACCCAGGCGCAACTGGCCAGCGAAGTACGAGCGGCCTTTTTTGGCGCAGAAGCGGTGCGCATCCAGAGAGACCGGGAAGAAATCGAAGTGCGCGTGCGCCTGCCCGAAGATCAGCGCAATTCACTGGAAACACTGCGCAATCTGCGCTTACCCGTTGCGGGAGGATATGTCCCGCTCGACAGCCTCGCCGACATCTCGATTGGCCCGGCCCCGGCCACCATCACACGGATTGACGGCCGTCGGATCTATGTCGTGTCCGGCGATGTGGACGAGTCCGTCACAACCGCAGGCGTGGAGACCAACTGGGTGCTGGACGACCTCTTGCCGGACCTCAAGGCAGACTATGAGGGCCTGGAAATCGGTCTTGGCGGCGAGCAGGAAGAACAAGCCCGAGCCGCCCCGGCAATCGCCCGCAATTTCAGCTTTGCCATGATGGTGGTGTTCTCGCTGCTCGCGCTGTCGTTTCGCTCCTACAGCCAGCCGATCATTGTCATGCTCGCCATTCCCTTCGGCTTCATGGGCGCCCTGCTCGGCCATGCGGCCCTTGGGATGAACCTCACCCTGCTCTCATTCTTCGGCATCATCGGCTTGTCGGGCGTGATCATCAACAATGCGCTGATCGCCATCGACTTCATCAATGAGCGCCTCGCCGAGGGCGAAGACGGCGAGAGTGCCATCATAGAAGGAATACTGGACCGGTTTCGCGCGATCCTGTTGACCACCCTCACGACATTCCTCGGCGTGACGCCAATCATTCTGGAGACGAGCGTGCAGGCCCAGTTCCTTGTGCCCACGGCCGTTTCACTCGGCTTTGGCATTCTGATTGGCACGACCATGCTGATTTTTGTCCTGCCAGCGCTGGCCGCACTTCACCTGCGCGTCTTCGGCCATCCAAATCAGAACGCCGCACCAACACCGGGCACCGCGGTCCAGCAAGCCGGCTAGAGTTGGCTAAGCTTGGTCAGGCGGCCCGTTTGCGCCACTTCTTTGGCGCGGCAAAGCCGGAAAAGTAATGGCGGATCCGTGCGCCAACGCGCCCGCGATGCGGCACCCGGCGACTTTTGTTGAGCGCCGTTCCGCGCAGGTCCGGGTCCATCCCCATCTGCGCTTCCAGATTTGCAAACAACAAGACATCGCCGCGCAGATCGGCTTTCAGTTTCGGGCGAAAGCAATCAAATGCGTCATAGCCGTGGGCCGCAAAAATATTGCGCCACCGTTCAACCTCGCGCGGAGAGGCTTTCGTGTCAGCATCGCCAAGACATGCCAACGAAAACACCACATAATCGGTCCGCATCGCCAAAGCATGGACCAGGACACATGCAGAGCTCTCTGGGATGTGACCTGCAACGCCGCCGCAATGGATGATATCGGCTCGGCCCTGCCCCTTGAACAGGTCATCGACATCGTCTCCCGAAACAGTGGTGACGTTGGCGCTCCCGGTGCCGGACCAGGCGGTTTCGATGTCTTTGGCGTCGCGGCCGAGCACCAAAACAGAACGCGCATCCAGCGTGTCAGACAGTTGGCTCGCAATCTCCCGGGCCTGTTGAAGCGGGCGTGGGGCCGGCAAACCTGTGTGTGACTGCGCCATGAAAATCTCCGTACAAAGCGCTGCACATGGGTGCAGCTTTGCCGGAAATGCCCGAAGGTCGTTAATTTTCGCTGGAGAAGAATTTACCAAATCCTTGACGGCGCGAGTGGGCTGGACCCACCGTTTCACCATCAAATTGTGAGGAAACACTGGCGGTCCGAGGAGGATTCGAACCCCCGACCCCTTGATTCGTAGTCAAGTACTCTATCCAGCTGAGCTATCGGACCTAACCAGTGAGGGCGGACACATAACGAAGGCCCTCAGGGGATGCAAGCAAGGGATGCGGCTTTTTCTGTGTTTATCCCTCAAGCCCCGGTTTGCGCAGCCTCCCACACGCCGCGCGCCACGGCTCTCGCCAGGCATCCCGCCGCCAGTTCTCCCAGCTTTGAGAGCGTGATCGCATCCAAGCCGCCCTCAGTTGACGCCCCCGTCGAGAGCGCAAAGACCGTGTCTCCATCGACAGGTGCAAACACCGGGCGGATGGACCGGGCGAGACCGGCTACGGCCATGTCCGCCATCCTCTGGGTCTCGCTGGGGGAAAGCGGCGCATCCGTCGCCACACAGGCAATCGTCGTATTCTGCCCCGGTTGCGGGTTCACCTTTGCAGCGCCCCAATCCTCGGGCGCCACGGAGTAGTCCGCGGGCGGGCGAACGCCGCCAAACTCACCCTCGACTTCAAATGGCCAAGCCCAGAAACACTCGGTTCCGGGCATGTAGACCGATCCAAAGCAATTCACCGCCACTAGCGCCGCGACGGTATATCCATCATCGGTTTTCCAACTGGCTGAGCCGAGGCCACCGGTATGCTGACCTGCCCGTGCACCATATCCGGCGCCCACGGTTCCGAGCGGGACGTCAGCCGATGCGGCGTGGAAGGCTTCCCGGCCAAGGTCACCATAGGGTGGTTGGTTGCCCCAGTCTTTGTTGCCGCCATTGGCCAGGTCGTAAAGGATGGCGGCAGGGACGATCGGTGTCTTGGGCACGCCTGGCAGGTCAATCAGCCCAAAGCCGCGCCCGACGCCGCACAATTCTGCAGCCACGCCATCTGCTGCCGCGAGGCCGAACGCGCTGCCGCCAGACAGCACAACGGCATCCACTTTCTGCACCAGCATACCCGCCTTCAGCAGATCGGTTTCGCGCGTGCCCGGCCCACCTCCGGCGACGCTCACGGCTGCCGTGACAGGCGTTTCGGCGAGGATGACAGTAGTCCCTGTCTTGATATCGGCGCGTTCGGCATGGCCGACGGTCAACCCGGATACATCTGTCAGGGCGTTGCGGGGTCCGGGACCAGCCATGGCGCGTTCACCTTTCACTTGTCTGGATTTTTCCCTAAAGGCTTAGCGGGTGACTTGCAAAGCCGTCCCAGGAGCCCTGCCCGTGAAGTCCCCTTCCCGTTTTGCCTCTCTCCTTACGCCCCTGATGATGCTGGGCGCCTGTGACGTCCTTTTCACCACGCCCGCAGAGCCCGAACCAGAGCCGATTGCTGCGCCCGTCGTGGATGAGGGCTGGCCCCACGGAGCCATGGTGGCGGCCGCCGACCCGCGCGCTGTCGAAGCCGGCCTCGCCGTGATCGCGGAAGGTGGACACGCGGTGGATGCAGCCATTGCCGTCCATGCGGTACTCGGCCTTGTCGAGCCCCAAAGCTCAGGCATCGGAGGCGGCGCCTTCATGGTGGTCCATGAGCGCGAAACGGGTGAAACGATTGTCTATGATGGGCGCGAGACCGCGCCGGCCGCGGCTGGCCCCGATCTCTTCATCAAAGATGGTGAGGTCATGGGCTATATCGCCGCCTGGCAATCCGGGCGGTCTGTTGGCGTGCCGGGCCAGGTCGCGCTCTACAAAGCCGCCCATGATGCCCATGGCCAGGCCGACTGGTCACGCCTGTTCGATGACGCGATCACCCTTGCCGAAACCGGGTTTGAGGTTTCCCCGCGCCTGGCGCAGCTGCTCGCCAATCCAAGGCTGCGCGGCGCGGTTCGGCTGGACGATGAAGGAACAACAGCGGCAGCATACTTTTACCCTGATGGCGCTCCGCTAGAGGTCGGCACCTTGAGGGACAACCCAGCTTATGCGGACATGTTGCGAGAGGTCTCGCTCGTCGGAACGTCGGCCTTTTACACCGGCCCGCGGGCAGAGCGTATCGTTGCAGCAGTTACATCGGACGCTGAGCCGGGCGCGATGACCATTGAGGACCTTGATGGGTATCGTGTGGACGTTCGAGCCCCGATTTGTGGGGAGTTTGAGTCAGGCGCGACGTACACTGTCTGCTCCGCACCGCCACCAAGCTCCGGCGGTGTCGCCCAGAACGCAATCCTTGGCCTGTATCAGCGATTGATTGCGGACCAGGACTCACCTTCCGCAGACGACAAATTGCGCGCCTGGGTCGATGCCCAGCGTCTGGCGTACGCTGATCGCGACCATTATGTCGCCGACCCCGCCTTCGTACCGGTGCCAGGGTCTGATCTGATCAACCCGATTTACCTGGACGTGCGGGCAGGCGAAGTTGATGTGCCCGGCGCAATGCCCCAACCCGGCGATCCCGGCGTCGCCCTGCAACGGGGCCCCATGATTGATATGTGGGGCCGCGACACCACCGATGAGACGCCCGGCACGACGCATGTTTCCATCATTGATCTCGACGGCAATGCTGTCTCGATGACGGCAACGGTCGAAAGCGCGTTCGGCAACAGCGTCATGGTGGATGGTTTCCTGCTGAACAATGAGCTGACAGATTTCGCCCGCGACCCGGAAAAGAACGGCGTACCCGTTGCCAACGCGCCTGCCGGTGGCAAACGTCCGCGCAGCTCCATGTCGCCGACCATAGTATTTGATGATGATGGCGACGTGGTCATGGTCACGGGATCGCCCGGCGGGAACTCCATCGTTGCCTATGTTTCAAAAACGCTGGTCGGGGTCCTCGATTGGGGGCTTAGCGCGCAACAGGCCGTGAATCTGCCGAACGTTATCGCGCGCGGCCAGGCCGTGGGCGTTGAGACCAGCGCTGAAGGTGGCGAGGCCTGGGGCACATATTTGCGCGATCTCGGCTATCAGGTCCGGGAGCGTTCTGGCGAAAACTCAGGCCTGCACGTGATTGTGGTGCGCGAAGACGGGCTCGAGGGCGCCGCTGACCCGCGCCGCGAGGGCGTGGCAGAACTGCTCGAGCTGGAGTAGCCGACTGGTGTATGGTCAGGCAGACACCCGCGGCTTGGTGATGACCTTGAAAATATAAGCGAACAAATGGGCGATCGACGCGAGTAGACGCGTGCCCGCAAAAAACGCGAGCACCCACAGCGAGCCCAAGAAGAGCTGTCCTACGAGCTCATTTCTGGCCGCTTCCTGCTCTCCGAAAACGCCGCGTGCCATGATGAAGATCAAAAGCGGCAAGAGCGCCACGAGCAAGGTCTTGTGCCAGGTCAGGAAGAACGGGAAGCGTGAATGCCAGAACTGGCGAGGCTTACGCGCCGCATTGGCGCTGGCGACAGCCTTCACGCGGCGCGCATCCAGGCCCACGGCCAGGGCGAGACGCGCGCTGTCCTCATCGAAGTGGGCACGCCGCACTTCTACGGCATTCCGCGTGGCCAAAGCGCGCAAATCCTTAGGCAACTCACCCTCGCTCGGCATGCGGGCACCATCCAGAAGCACCGGTACAACGGTGATATCGTTCTTGAGGGCCGAGGCGATCTCCGCACGCACGATGTCCTTGGGGTCTTCCAGGCGCCGTCCACCGCCATCATGGGCGGCGTGAATCCAGTTGGGCCCGATCACCGCAATGAGCACGTCGCAGCCTTTCACGTTACGTTCGATTGATTTCACGAAGTCTTCGCCGGGCTTGATGCTCTCAAGGTCAATGAAGATCTTGTCTTTCGACTTTCGCGCGACCCGCTTCAGCCGTTCGAAAATCTCATGGGCAGCCCAATGGCTGTCGCTACGCCGGTAGGATAGGAAAATCTTCGCCATGGCATGTCCCTCACAATCAGAGCTTGCCACCACCTCCGGCCAAAGGCCAGAGCCGGTCAGAACGGCGCCGCAGAGACCCCAATCGGGATGACCATGTCGGCCCGGGGCGCAAATCGAAGCTGCGTGGCATGCAGCAGGAGCCGGGGCGCCGAATTGCGCACTTCATCCTCCCCATACAGACTGTCGCCGAGGATAGGATGTCCGATGGCCAGCAAGTGGACGCGCAATTGGTGGCTACGGCCGGTGATGGGGGTCAGCCCCAAGCGCGTTCGCCCGCCGAGGTGTTCGCGCACATGCCACTGGGTCACGCTGGCCTTTCCTGTTTCGTGGCACACTTTCTGGCGCGGCCGGTTCGGCCAGTCGGCAATCAGGGGCAAGTTGATCTCACCGGCAACCTCGGACACCTCGCCCCAGACCACCGCTTCATAGGATTTCTCCACCTCGCGATTCTCGAACGCCGAAGACAGGATCGACTGCGCCTTTGGCGTGCGCGCGAACACCATCACACCAGATGTTTCCATATCCAGCCGGTGCACGGTTAAAGCTTCGCCGAACTCCTGCTTGAGGCGCGCTTGCAGGCAATCTGCCTTTTCAGCACCGCGTCCGGGAACGGACAACAGACCAGACGGTTTGTCTACGAGCATCCAGTCCGCAGTCACTTCAATGAGTTTCAACGGCCCGATGGGCGGATTGTAGGGCGTGATCACTCGGCGGTCCTACTGCGCCGCTTCGGCTGTGCCGTATTCGGGAGCCTCCGGGAAAACCAGCTCGAAACACGTGCCGTCCGGGCCGGTCTTGCCCAGCCTCAGATCACCGCCCATTGCCCGGGCAAGGTCGCGCGCGATGGCGAGGCCAAGCCCTGTACCGCCGCGCTTGCCCGCACTCCCGAACGGCTTGAACAGGCTTTCGGCAATCTCCTCAGGCAGGCCGGGCCCCGTGTCGATGAACTGGAGCTGTTGGCCCTCAAGACGAACGCAGACTTTTCCGCCGGGGCCCATGGCTTCGGCGGCGTTGCGGATCAGGTTTGCAGCAATACGGTGCAGATGGTCCGGATCCGCCATGGCTGTCAGTCGCGCGTCGACCTCGTTCGACCAGGCCGTATCGGCCTGTTTTGCAAGGGCTTCCTCAGCCGCTTCTTCCAGGGTCATGGCCAGGGCGCAGGGCTGAAGCTCAGCCTGGGGTGTACTCGCCTTGCCATATTGCAGGGTCTGGGTCGCC
The DNA here is from genome assembly GCA_038526245.1 of Pseudomonadota bacterium. GTDB lineage: Bacteria > Pseudomonadota > Alphaproteobacteria > Caulobacterales > Hyphomonadaceae > UBA5336. Next base: position 9,796 of record JBCBGZ010000028.1, on the reverse strand, counting down.
AGCTGGATACCCCGCTCCAGAGCCCGCTCAAGGCGTGGTGCTGCCCGCTTCACCCGTGGATCATCGGAGCGCTGCAGCGTGTCTGAAACAAGTTGCGCCGAGGCCAACGAGCCACGCAGGTCATGATTGATGCGCGCGACGGCCTCGCCCAGTTCCGCTAGACGCTCTCGCTGGCGAAAACTTTCGGAAACCGCCGTTTCCATGTCCGAGAGCGCGTTCTGGGCCCGGCCGATCTCATCGCGCCGCGCGGTGGGTGGCAGTCTGCGTGTCCAGGCGCCCGGATCGTCGCGGAACTGTTCCACAGACCGGGTCACGCGCCGCATCGGTCGCACCAGGAAGAAGAAGAGAACAGCAAAGACAAGCCCGCCTGCCGCCAGCGAGATGAGAAGCGAGATGAGAAGGATACGCCAACCAAAGGCCCAGAGCCCGTCCTGTAAGGGCTTCTCCGGCACCAAGACCTCGATCACCCTGTCGTCTTCAACGCCAACATCAATGATCAGCAGGGTGCGCCCTTCCTTGGCAAAGAGGACGGCGATTGTGTCGAACATGTCGGAAAACATGCCGCCCTGGCGGAGGTCCACCGGAATGACCGGCTGGGGGATCGGACCAGCCGGCGGAAGGATCTGGATGCGCATGCCATCATCGATCTCGGCCAGCCCTAGGATTTCGGCTGTTTCCTGCAAGCTGTCTGACAGCTCCATGGAGACGTCACGCGATGGCGCAGCCTCGACGGCCAGGGACGCGATCCTCGCGGCCTGGGCTCGGTCTTCCAACCAAGCTGTACGATATCCAGCGGCGCTGGGAATGAACACAATTAATTCAACCAGCAAAACAACGCAAATCGTCAGCCAGAACAGGCGAACCGACAGGCTGTGTTGCCAGCCTGCCGGACCATCTGCCCCTACAGGGGGAGGTGATTGTGATGCGTCAGCCGCCATTACGGCCTAGCGTTACGCTAGGGAATTCGCTGGAGCAAGCCGACAAGTCGCTTCGCGCCGGGTCCGAACACAGTCTCGGTAAAGTAGGCTGAGGCCGCCCGCTTCACAACTTCCGCGCGGGTCGGATAAGGCGAGATGAAATTCGTCAAATCTTTCACCTTCAATCCATTGGACATCGCCACACTGACAAGCTGTAGAATGTCCCCTGCCCCGTCACCGACAATCGATGCGCCAAGAATCTTGCCCTTGCGAATGATCAGCTTGGCCTCGCCCTTGGTGTGACCTTCGGCGATCGCACGGTCGTTCTCATGGAACGGGAAAGCGGTCGCCTTGATCTCATCCCCATACTGGGCGCGGGCTTCTGCTTCCGTGAGCCCGATCTGGGCGACTTCCGGCGCGGTGTAGGTCACGGCAGGAAGCGGCAGTGTCGAGGCTTTTGACGTCGGCGACTTAAACAGGGCGCGGCGCACGAACACGGAGGCGTGCCACCCGGCCAGGTGGGTAAACTGGCCCTCGCCGGCCACGTCGCCCAGCGCCCAAACGCGAGGGTTGGACGGCGAACGCAATGTGTCCTTGACCGTCACGGTGCGGCCATCATGGTCCACGCCGCCTTTTTCGAGGTCTATCTCGTCGAGCACGGCACGGCGCCCCAGGGCGACTAAAATGTGGGAGCCATCAATCGATTGGCCGCCCTCGTCGCTGTCCGTTGTCAGGCGGATACCCGTCTCGGTCTTCTCGACTTTGGCCGCGGTGTGGCCTTCCAGAATGGCAACGCCCTCATCGCGCAGTGTATCTGCGGCAATCTTTGCGTGGTCTGGGTCAGACCGGCCGAGCACCTTGCCCATCTCCACCAGGGTGACTTTGGACCCCAGACGATTGAAGGCCTGGGCCATTTCCATTCCAATGGGTCCGCCGCCGAGGATCAGCAGGTGTTCGGGCTGTTCCGGGATCGAGAAGATGTCCTCATTGGTGAGGTAGTCGACGTCATGGAGCCCTTCGATGGGTGGGATGAACGCCCGAGAGCCCGTTGCGATGATGATCCGCCGCGCTGTGGTGCGTGTGGTGGCTGACACAATCGTCTTCTTGTCCGCAAACTTCGCATGCTCGCGGATCACGGTGACGCCGAGGCCTTCAAACCGTTCCTGGCTGTCGACCGGGGCGATTGTGGCGATGGCGCCATGGACATGGGCCTTAACGGCCTGCCAGTCGGTGGTGGGCTCAGCCGCGCCGATGCCGAATTTGCCTGCTTCGCGAACGGTCTGGGCGACCTTGGCCGCGCTCAGCAGGGCCTTGGACGGCACACAGCCATAGTTCAGGCAGTCCCCGCCCATCTCGCCTTTTTCGTAGAGCACGACATTGAGGCCGAGCATGGCAGCACCTGCGGCAGCAGAGAGGCCGGCAGAGCCCGCACCAATGACGACCAGATCAGCCTTAAGGGTGCGGGGGGCTGCGGCGCCAGCATTGGCGGGGGCAGCGTCGGTGGCTGTGCGGGCCGCGTCCTGGGTGCCGGACGCCGACACCCTGGCATTTGCAGTTGGGTTTGCGGTTGTCATTGGACTGCGCCTTCCAGCTGGTCAGCTTTTTTCTTGGCAAAGAACTTCTTGTAGACGACGGGCATCAGGGCCACGACGCCCAGGGCGATAAAGGCGGGGACAAAGTTGCCGACGAGGGCGAACAGGTTGTCCGTATCCTGGTCGAGGCTGGCCTGGAGCGAGAAGCCGATCCAGGTGTAAGCCACCACGCCGGGCACGATGCCGAGGGCGGTTGTCAGAAGGAAGTTGCGGTACTTCGCGCCGAGGATCGCCGGTGCAATGTTCGCCACCGGGAATGGCACAGCGGGGAAAAGGCGCATGAAGAACATGTAGCTGACCTCATCTTCCTGGAAGCCCTTTTCCATCTTGCGCACGAAGGGTCCGGCGCGTTCGCGCAGGGCTTTGCCCACGGCCGTCTTGGCTGCGAAGTAGAGGATGGAAGCCCCCAGCGTGGCCCCGGCAATGGTCGCCAGCGCACCGCCGACGAGGCCAAAGAGCAAGCCACCCGCGATGGTGATCCAAAGCGCGCCCGGCATCATGAAGGTCGTCGCCAGGGCGTAGATGCCGATGAAGATCGCAACCGCGAGGAGCAGGTTGTTCTCCACGAAGGTCGCCCAGACCGCGTAATTGTCGCGGAGAGTCTCAAGTGAGAGATATTCGAACAGCCCAAACTGCCAGGCTCCGAATATGCCCGCCGCGATCAGATAGACCGGCCAAAGACGAATGAAGATAGAGCGCTTCGGCGCACTCTGCGAAGGGGCCGCGGCGTCGATCGCCGCCGCATCAACTGCATTACTGGACATCGTTCAAATCCCAATTGTAAGCGTGGCGTTTGATGTCGGCGTTGGCACGAATGTCTTCCGCCAGTTCCGCATCGGCGTATTGGAGAAGGTGGTCGATCACGCCGGCTTCATTGCCACCGAAATCCTCTTCAAACCATTTGTAGATTGTCGAGACCTGGAGCCCTCCGCGCTGGCGGATGGTCACACCGCGCTCGGTGTTGATGAAAGCGCGCGCCGCGCGGTCAAGCTCGGCATCCAGGGTCGCGCCTTCCCAGGCTTTCGTCTGCAGGTTCGGGCATCCAATCGAAGCGCAGTTCACAGCGTAGTGCACGCGCGGATCACTCCATTCGACGCGCAAGATCTCGTGCTCGATATCGTCGAGAGACACTTCGCGGCCATCTGCGACCGTTTTTACGCGCTTCCATGGGCCAACAATATAGCCAGACCGGATCGATTTGACCGGATAGCGTCCGATCATGTGATCGATGGTCAGCGCATTGTAGAGGTTGGCCCAGGCGGCAAACGCCTCGTCGCGAGTCAGGGAGTCAAAATCGAGGGTTTCGAAGCTCGCCAGATACTCGGTCAGGGCTGCGCGGTCGGCTTCACTAGCGGCCAGGCCGCCATAGTCAAAACGGTTCAGGCCGTCCTCGCCAGGTTGGACATACTGACTGAGCAGCGCCGTCCAGGCCGCGTGGCGCTCGGGCGCTTCCGCGGTGGCTTCTACAGCGCTCACCTGGAGCGCCTCTTGCCCGAACGCCGGAGCGCCGAACAGGGCCACTGTGCCAAGGGCGAGGCTGGAGACTAAATTGCGGAATGTGTTCGTCATTAGGTGTCCTTTCCCCCGATAGGGTGTGTCTGTCACGCAGCCTATGTATGGGGAGGCGTCCTGCAGGTCATATCACGACCCGTCGCGTCTGCTCAAACGCCCGTGAGGTGTCGTGAGCGGCGATTGGAAGCTTGACAAACAACCCGCCTTTTCTGTAGCTACCGCGCTTTCCGACACCGGTCTAAAAGTTTGACGAGAGGCGAGACGCCCGATGAAACGCACATTCCAGCCGAGCCGCCTGAAACGCGCCCGCACCCACGGCTTCCGTGAACGCATGTCCACGAAGAATGGCCGCAAAGTGCTCGCGCGCCGCCGCATCAAAGGCCGCAAGCGCCTGTCCGCCTAGTTTCGCAGGCTTGAAGGAGGCGCCCTTGGCCGCCTCTCCTCCTTTGCGAAGACTGAAACGCCGCTCTGAGTTCCTGGCCGCCAGGAACGGCACATCAGAGCGGCGCAAATCATTGGTGGTACAAGCCCGTGGGCGTAGAGACGATGATTGCTCCATCGGTGAAGGCTACACCGCAACAAAAAAAGTCGGCCATGCTCCGGCACGCGCGCGCGCTAAGCGCCGGCTGCGTGAAGCGGCCAGAGCCTTGCTACCGATCCACGGCGTGCCGGGCGCTGATTATGTGTTTATCGCCCGCGGCATCACGGGCCGCGTTGACTGGCCCCGGTTGCTTGACGATATGAAAAGCGCCCTGATAAGCCTCGCGCCTGTTTTAGGGGGCGAGTCTGCCCTGCCCGACGCGACCCCGAACATCGCAAACAAGAAGACCTGACCCATGCAGCCCCAAGCGCCGAATGATCCCGATCAGACCCGCAACCTGATCCTCGCCATGGTGCTGATGCTCGGCGTCCTGTTTCTCTACCAGACTTTCTACTTGGGCCCCCAGCAAGAAGCTCGAAGGGCCGCCCAGGAAGCGGCCGCTGCACGTGAAGCGGAAATCCAGGCCCAGCGGGAAGAACTTGGCATCGAAACGCCAGTCATCGCCGAGACGGTCGAAGAAGCCCTTGAGGCCGACATTCGCATCCCATTCGATGCCGCCGGCGTGGACGGCTCGATCAATCTCACGGGTGCGCGGATCGACGACCTCAATCTCAAACGCCACTTCCTGACGGTCGAGCAGGAAGCCGAGCTGCGCCTCCTGCGACCGGCAAATGCTGCGAATGGCTATTTCGCCACCTATGGCTGGGACCAGTATGACCCGGCAGAAGGCGCCGTGATCGGCCGCGCCATCGGCATCAACTCCTCCTGGGAGCTTGTACGCGGCAATGAGCTGACCGAAAGCTCGCCCATCACCCTGCGACGGGTGCGTGGCCCGCTGACATTCGAGCGGACCATTTCCGTCGACGAAAATTACATGTTCACCTATCAGGACCGTGTGGTGAACACGGCTGCGGCGTCCGTCACGCTTCGCCCGTATGGCCTGATCCAGCGTCAGGGCGACTATAAGGAATTCCTTGAAGCGACCGATCCCGGGTCCGCCGGTGCCAGCCAGATTGTCCACCAGGGCCTGATCGGCGTCATCGACAATGACCTGAAGCTGCGCAGCTACAAGAACCTGTCCCAAGGCAAAGGCATCAAGGGCGATTCAGACGCAGAGTCTGCGGGCTGGATCGGCCTGACCGACAAGTACTGGATGGCAGCCCTGATCCCGCGTCAGGGCGAAGCGTTCACAGCCACCTTCGAGCTGCAGGAGCTCAGCGGCGAAGACCCAACCTATCAAATCCGCACCGAAGGCACGCCCGTCACCGTTCCCGCCGGTGGAGAGATCACTATCGAACACCGCGTCTTTGCGGGTGCGAAGGAACTCGCCGTCCTCCGTGCCTATGAAGACGAACTGGATCTTCCACGGTTTGATGACGCCATTGACTGGGGCTTTCTGTACTTCCTCACCAAACCCTTCTTCAACATCCTGCTCTGGCTGAAGGGGATGATCGGTTCCTTCGGCTGGGCGATCCTGGCCTTTACCGTGCTGGTCAAGATCCCGCTCATCCCACTCTACAATCAGAGCTACAAGGCCATGGCCAAGATGAAGCTTCTGGCCGAGCCGATGAAGGAAATTCAGGAGAAGTATAAGGACAATCCGCAAGAACGGCAAAAACAGGTCATGGCGCTCTACCAGCGCGAAAAGGCCAATCCGCTCGCGGGCTGCCTCCCGATCCTCGCCACGATCCCGATCTTCTACGCGCTCTACAAGACCTTGTTTGTGACGCTTGAAATGCGCCATGAGAGCTTCGGCTACATCTCCGATCTGTCGGCACCCGATCCGCTCGTGCTGGGCAATCTGTTCGGCATTCTGGATATCCCGGCGACGGATGTACGCAGCATCTTCATCCTCGGCATCGTTCTGGGCATCGGCATTCTGCCCATTCTCTACGGCCTCACGATGTGGGCGATCCAGTCGCTGAACCCGCCGCCCACAGACAAGATGCAGCGCCAGATCATGATGTTCCTGCCCTTCATCCTGACATTTGTGTTTGGCGGCTTCGCAGCAGGCCTCGTGCTCTACTGGGTCTGGAACAACATCCTGTCGCTCATCCAACAATACTTCATCATGCGCCGGAACGGGGTTGAGACGCAGCTCGACAAGCTGATCATGCGTCTGCGCGGCGGCGGCGAAAAACCGGCGGAATGAGCGACGAAACACCCGAATTCGATGCCGATGCCCTCGAAACCGGGCGCAAGCTGTTTGCCGGGCCGATCACCTTCGTCAAAGGCGTCGTTGATCTCGCGCATCTGCCGCCGGGCGACCGCAATGAAGTGGCGTTTGCGGGGCGATCAAATGTCGGCAAGTCGTCGCTGATCAACGCAATCACAAACCGGAAGGGCCTCGCGCGCACGTCCGCCGAGCCCGGGAAAACCCGCGAAATCAATTATTTCGATCTTGGCGAAGGCCGGGCATGGCTCGTGGATCTGCCTGGCTTTGGCTATGCCAAGGTCTCTAAGACCCAGGCGGCCCACTGGATCGCGCTGACCAAGGACTATCTGCGCGGCCGCGCGGCCCTGCGCCGGGTCTTCCTGCTCATCGATATTCGCCGCGGCCTGATGCCTGCCGACACTGAGGTCATGGAGCTTTTGGACGTGTCTGCGGTGAACTACCAGATCGTCCTCACAAAGGCCGACAAGGTGAAACCCACGCGCGCGGCTTTCCTGAAAGACGAGCTTGAAACTACGCTCAAGAAGCACGCCGCGGCCCACCCGCTGGTGCGGGTGACAAGCTCAGAAAGGGGTCTCGGGCTCGCCGAACTTCGGGCAGAGATTGCCACCCTCCTCTAATCCGGTATGGACATAGTCAAACGGGCTATGGGGGCACACCATGAGACATTTCATATGCTTGATCGGCTTAGCTGGTCTGGTGGCCTGTGGGAGTAGCGGCGATCGCGGCATAGAACCAAGCGGCGAGACCTGGCGCGCGAGCGAAGCCCTGGACGCTCTACGGACCGCCTCTTGCCCGGGTGGCGTGAGTTTCGAACGCGCGCCGGAAATAGACCTGACGGTCACCCCGCTGGATATGTCCGGTCTCAAAACGGGCGAACACCTGTTCGGCCGAACGACGGTTGTCGGCGGCTGGGAACTGACAAGCGACGATGCGCGCTTTGGCGGACTGTCCGGCCTCGCCGTCTACCCCTCTGGCAATCTGCTGGCGGTTGGCGACCAGGGCAGCTTCATCTGGATTACCATCGAAGACAACGCGCCCACGCAAGCCCATCTGTCGCCCATGCTGAATGACACCGGGGCTGAAATCGCCGACAAGTCCCGCGCCGACGCCGAAGGCGTAACGCTGGTCGATGGCCTCGCCCTTGTCAGCTTTGAGCGCGAACACCGTATCGAAGCGTTCGACCTTGAGGGCTGCGGCGCGGCCGCGCGTGCGGCGCTCGCCCTGGATTTGCCAGGTCACCCGCTGGGGATCCCTGAACCGATGCGGGCCAATGGCGGCGCTGAAGCCATTGCCTATTCGGCCCGGCAGGACACGACGTTTGTGGGCATCGAAACCACCAGCGCGCAAGGACAACCCCTCATGCGCGTGGACAGCGCCGGCACTATCACCCGCCAGGTCAACCTGGACGCGCCCCGGGAATTTGCGCTCACCGGGCTGGATGCCCCGAGCTACTATCCCTACGCCCTTTTCCGGCACTACACGCCCGAAGACGGCAACCGCAACATCATCGCCTATGTCGATGGCACCGCCACCCCTCGCTATGGCCTGTTCGACAAAGTTCGGCTGGACCCAAGCGTGCCCGTGGACAATTTCGAGGGTATCGCCGTGCAGGATTTGGGCGATGGCGTGCGCCGGGTCTGGATCGTGTCCGACGATAATTTCTCAGACAGCCAGCGCACACTGCTGATGGCGTTCGATCTCACCTGATCGTCACCACCCGGGGGCTTACCAAACCCGGCGGGGCACACTACGTTCGATCTCTGCGAGGGCTGCGGCGTTCGGCAGGGCTCTTCAACTCCGGGGACCTTACATTCCGTAAGGGAGCTGGCACGCTGGCCGGGACCGTGGTCCCGGCTCATCTGGCGCCCACCTAGCTTGCTAGGGTCTACGGGAGTGAAAACCATGCCCACCGGCGCGCGCGGTCCTTTGCGTGTTTTACCCATCGCCTCTGAAGGAAAGGCCTGGCCATGACCGACAAGGCAGTGCTGCGCGCAGACATGAAAGCCTTACGCGAAGAGCTCAACGCTCGCGATCCCGACGCGGGCGAGACCCTGGCAGACGCCTTTCCAATGAAACTTCTTGAGCGCTATGGCCCAGAAGTGGCGGGCTACGTGGCGATTGGCGCGGAGATTGACGCGATGCCGCTGATGACCCGCCTGGAAAAAGCCGGGGCGGAGTTGTCCCTGCCGCGCGTGGAGGAAGACGGGTCCATGACCTACCGGCGCTGGTCCCCGGGTGAGCCGTTGGAAGCGGCCGCCTTTGGCCTCAGTGAGCCCTGCGAGAGCGCTCCGGTCGTCTCTCCCACGCTCATCTTCACCCCCGTGCTGGCCTTCGACGGCATGGGCAACCGGCTCGGCTACGGCAAAGGCCACTATGACCGCGCCCTGGAACGCCTGCGAAAAGACGGGCGGGCCTTTGCCTGCGCCCTGGCCTTTCATGGACAGATGATCGATGCGGTGCCAAGCGAGCCTCACGACCAGCCGCTCGACTGGGCGATGACCGAAGCCGGCTCGGTGCCGCTTTTCATGATGCGGAATATGAAAGCGATATCAGCGGGCGGTGGGAACAGTGCCGCCTGAGGCCGGCGCCAGCCCGGGCATGATCACAGACATCAATTCCTCATCGGAATAGACCTTGATCGGGCTGTAGGCGAAGGCCTGGCCCACCACATAGACCACAACGGACGCAATCGCTGCCCCGGCCCACCGGCGCCTGCGCGCCAATTTCTCATCTTCGCCACTCATAGGCCCGCCCATCGCAAGGCCCATGCCAGACAGTTAGCGAGGCGTTAACAGCCGCCATTCGCTGAGGCGCACGGTTGCGTGTCGAACGGGCTCACTGTGAGGGGCACGTCAGAGGCGCAACTATTTCGACCAGCTGGAATTCGCCAGAAGGCGGCATCAGGCTTACTGTCGGCAGTGTCGTACATGGGGCGAATTTTAGACGCTGAACGAGTGACCGCTCTAGTCGTCGGAGCGGAAATCGCGAGGATTAAAATGAGAGGCTGACCCGCCCCCTATAGCGCAGCCGCTTTCTGAGTAACTTCCAGGCCTGTTTT
>JBCBGZ010000027.1:0-32244 GCA_038526245.1 Pseudomonadota bacterium | reverse complement strand
GAACCGCCAAAACCACTAAGTAACAGTTGGCCCAGTTTTAAGGGGGAAGGACAGTCAATCGCAAGCGCGATCTCGCGGAACATCTCGCTCCAGCGCCACATCTACAGGCGAAGGGTCAGGAACATCGGAAGTGATATCTAGTGCGACGGTGGACGCTACATCGCTGGCCCAGAGCGTATACATTCCGAGCGGCGCGGCCATTGAGGGGTTAAGCCCCACTGGCGGTCTCACTCAAACAAGCGGCAGCGGCCTGACCAACACCGAAGGGGTGGCCAATGCTTCTTCTTCAAACCGTTTCTCAACCCGTTCTCAGGCTCACTCAGACAGCCTTTCCGAAGCCGAAGTTTTCGGCACAGCAACAGCCGAGGCACAAACCGAAACGACAGGGACAAGTGTCGGCTCCAGCGAAACCCTTGAGCCTATTTTGGAAGTGCTCCCTTCAGCGACCTATAGTCTCGAAGAACAGGCGCATGTTTTTGCTGTGGGCTTGATGCAGCAACCGACGCAGCACGCAACGGTACGGCTGCCCGGACAAACTCCCCGACAGATCACAAGTTTACCGATGCCTAACCCAATTGTGGGAGAGGCCAAACTACAACGCACGATCACAGCGATGAAAGAGGCATCACCCTTTCTCGTTCCCAGAGCAATTGCTCAGCAACAGATTAAAGATCGAGAAGCCATCTTCGGTGGCAACGTGGTCGAGTTTGTTCCGACCGCAGAAACTGCATTTTTCGACATCAAGGAGGAGACATGACCGATCAGGCCGACACCATTGAAGCACCAGCAACTGAGGGCCAGTTCCTCGCCAAGGTCATGGCGTCTTTCTCTGTGGCGGGAGGCGTCCTGGCGGCATTCTGTGGCGGCTACGCCAACTTCAGATCCTTCAGCGCAATGGCTGAGACTGACATCGGGTTTTATCTTTGGGGCGCTGCCGGCATCGCCGCCTCGCTCATATCCTTTTCTGCCTTCACGCTGGTGTGGTGGAACCACAACCATCAACGGCGATTAGCTGACAGTCGCCGCGCGTTGGCCGTCGGGCTCATCGCATCGCTTACGGGCATGATGGGAACGTGGATGTTTATTGCCAGTTCTAGTGACGGCCATTCGGCAACAGCTGAGCATACCCTTGAGAACCGTGCCCGGCTGGAAGGACAGATCGACCGCTGGACGAGCGAACTCGAAACCATTCCAGAAGGTATCGGAACCGTTGCTTCCATTGAGCGATACATGGCCGAGGTGGAGCGCGTCGGGCGCACCGACGAGCGTCCCTACCGAACCGCTATCGAGAACCTTGGACATGCCGAACGCCGCGCTTTGCTTGAAGAGCAAATCGCCGAAGCTGAGACCCGGCTTCTCTCCGATCGGACACTTACTTTTGATCCGCCCAACCGTTTGATCGATCCGTGGCTACTGGCTCTCTTGATTGAGTTTTTTGCCTCGCAAGGTACAGCCGTCGGTACTGCAACATTTCTAACCATGATCGAAAAGAAGAAAGCCCTCTCATGGCTACAGTCTCTCGATGATGATTTAAGCTAGGCTATGCCCGCGCATGCCCGGACATGCCCGCGCTAGCGCGGGCATTGGTCACTTTTTCCACGTCTGAAACGTCAGCACTGTGTTAGAATACAGAGGCGATGAGAGTGACCATTCGCTGGCCCGTCTCCCTGATTTCAAGGGGGGAGCGGTGCACGAAAGTACACAGATACGACGAGAGCCTGTCCAACCCGTCTAGAACGGTCTGCAGGTCAATGGCGTTGACGTAGAAACGTGCACCCACGACTGAGTGACCTAAGCGGCCTCAGTCGAACGGCTAGCAAAGACCCCATGTGTGGTCTTCCAAGCGGGGAGATAGAGTTCGGTCGAGACTTCTATCAAGCGGATTTGTGAGCAGGATACTTTCTAACTTGAAAGTCCTTCTCTCTCCGTTCGCCCCCAAGCCCCATCTGTATCAGATATTGCAAACCAATCTCGACTCTAGCGCGCTCTTCGATGAGGTGCACCCACGAACGTTGGACGTTCGGCGGCCCTAGGCCAGGTACACTCAACTCATCGCACGTGCTGCGCAGACACTAATACAAAACCTTCGCTGCCACTTAGCGGAGGTTTTTTCTTTTGATATGTGTGTCCATGGAGTGTCCAGAGAGAACAAGGGCAGGATGCTTTTTAGCCTAAACCCTTGTTTTTATTGGTGGGCGGTAACGGGCTCGAACCGCTGACCCTCTCGGTGTAAACGAGATGCTCTACCAACTGAGCTAACCGCCCTTATTCGAAGCCTGATAGCAAGACGGCCGCGCCTTGAAAAGCGCGGCCGCGACGTTGACTGTGAGTTTCCTCAGTTTGCGCGGATGACGTCTGATCCGCCTGTCCCGGTTGTACCGCGTCCGGTGAGATTGGCCTGGAGTTGGGCCTCATCTTCCTCAGTCCACTCGATGGGGTGAAGCGGCCGTGTCAAAGCACGGGCAAGCACCTCATTGATGTCGGCCACCGGCACAATGGTCAGCTGTTGCTTCACATTCTCCGGAATATCCACGAGATCCTTCTCATTCTCGGCGGGTATCAGCACCGTTTTGATGCCGCCGCGCAGGGCCGCGAGGAGTTTCTCTTTCAGGCCGCCAATGGGCAGAACCCGGCCACGCAGAGTCACCTCACCTGTCATCGCCACTTCCCGCGACACGGGATTACCCGTGAGCAGGGAAACGATCGCCGTGGTCATGGCGATACCGGCCGATGGACCATCCTTGGGTGTTGCGCCTTCGGGCACGTGGACGTGAATGTCCTTGGTGGTGAAAGCTGTCGGTTTGATGCCAAGGTTGACCGATCGCGACCGCACCAGCGAGCTGGCTGCCTGAATGGATTCCTTCATCACATCGCGAAGGTTGCCGGTCACTTTCATATTGCCACGCCCAGGCATGGAGACGGCCTCAATGGTCAGCAGATCACCGCCGGTCTCGGTCCAGGCCAATCCTGTGACCGCGCCGATCTGGTCGGTCTCGTCGGCCAAGCCATAACGGAACTTGCGAACACCGGCATAGTCGGACAGATTCTCGGGCGTCACTGTGATCGTCATCGCCTCGCTTTGGGCGATCTCGCGCACGGCCTTGCGAGCCAGCCGCGCCACTTCGCGTTCCAGGTTCCGCACGCCGGCTTCACGGGTGTAATAACGCACCAGGTCACGCACGGCCGCGTCGGTGACGATCCACTCATTCTCGTTCAGCCCGTGATTTTCACGCACTTTTGGAATGAGGTGACGGGTCACGATCTCAAGCTTCTCATCCTCGGTGTACCCGGCGATACGAATGATCTCCATCCGGTCCAGCAGGGGCTGGGGCATGTTGAGCGAATTCGCCGTCGTCACGAACATCACATCTGAAAGATCGTAGTCGAGTTCCAGATAATGGTCGTTGAACGTGGAGTTCTGCTCCGGGTCGAGCACTTCCAGAAGCGCCGAAGCCGGATCGCCGCGATAGTCCATGCCCATCTTGTCGATCTCATCGAGCAGGAAGAGCGGATTGCCGGACTTGGCCTTCTTCAGGGACTGGATGATCCGGCCAGGCATGGAGCCGATATAGGTGCGCCGGTGACCGCGAATCTCGCTTTCATCGCGCACACCGCCCAGCGAAACGCGAACGAAATCGCGCCCGGTGGCCTCGGCAATGGAGCGTCCAAGTGACGTCTTACCCACACCAGGCGGGCCAACGAGGCACAGGATCGGGCCCCGCAGTTTCTCGGTCCGCTTGTTCACGGCGAGGTATTCAAGGATCCGCTCCTTCACCTTGTCGAGACCGTAATGGTCATCGTCAAGCTGGGTTTCGGCCTTGGTGAGATCGATTGAAATATCCTTCCGCTCGCCCCAAGGCAGGGAAATGATCCAGTCGAGATAGTTGCGCACCACCGTGCTCTCGGCGGACATCGGGCTCATCTGGCGCAGCTTTTTCAGCTCGCCTTCGGCCTTGGCGCGGGCCTCATCGGGCAGTTTGGCTTCTTCCAGCTTTTGTTCAAGCTCCGCGACCTCATCGCGCTCGCCGCCATCCTGGCCGCCCTCGCCCAGCTCGCGCTGGATCGCCTTCATCTGCTCATTCAGATAATATTCGCGCTGGGTCTTCTCCATCTGCCGCTTTACGCGGTTTTTGATTTTCCGCTCCATCTGGAGCATACCCATCTCGCCTTCCATCAGCGCAAACACCTTTTCAAGGCGCGCGCGAGGGTCGGTCATCTCCAGCATTTCCTGCTTGTCGGAGAGTTTTACCGACAGTTGGCTGGCCACCGCATCAGCCAGCTTACCGGCTTCAGTGATCTGAGAAATGGTCGAAACGCTTTCCGGGGGAATTTTCCGGTTCAGCTTCACATAGCTTTCGAACTGCTCGATCACGGCGCGCAGAAGCGCTTCGATATCGTCGCTCACATCGCTGGGGGCATCCAGCGTTGCGATCTCCGCCTCGAAATAATCACCGCGATCGTGCAGGGCGCCGAGAGTCGCGCGTTCGCGCCCCTCCACCAGGACTTTCACTGTGCCGTCGGGCAGCTTCAGAAGCTGCAGGATCGTGGCGACAGTTCCGATCTTGTAGAGATCATCAGCGCCGGGATCATCCACGGTCGCGTCCTGCTGGGCCACCAGCATGATTTCATTCTCGCCGTCCTCGACCATTTCGAGGGCGCGCACGGACTTGTCGCGGCCCACAAAGAGCGGCGCCACCATATCCGGGAAGACAACAATGTCTCTCAGGGGGAGGACTGGGAGTGTCTTATGTTCTGGCATTCAAGCCTCCTAGGTTCGGCGCAAAATGTCCCGCTCAGCGGCGACGCGCCAGGGATTGCCCGAGTGTCGGGCGATTCTCGTCTTCTGACAGACGTGATGTTGGGGGTGTGGGCGGAGGGATCAACCCGGTTTGCACAGGCGATTTGTCAAGGCCTGGGATGTTAATTCGCAAAAGCTGTGGGATCGGCCAATGGGTCCACCCAAACCCAGAGGTCCGTCGCAGCGGCGTCAAGACACGTTCGAATTTGCATACGGGCAGGCGCCCGGCTCAACCCGCGCTCTGTTGCGCCTCGCCATGGACGTAGAGTGGTTCGGCATTGCCATCGACCACTTCGCCATTGATCACGACTTCCTGCACGCCGCGCAGATTGGGAAGCTCGTACATGGTGTCGAGCAGTATCCCTTCCATTATGGAGCGCAGCCCCCGGGCACCGGTCTTGCGGACAATGGCTTTCTTCGCCACAGCCGAAAGAGCTTCTTCGGTGAAGGTCAGATCCACAGTCTCCATTTCGAAGAGACGCTGGTACTGCTTGAGAAGCGCATTCTTCGGCTGGGTCAGGATCTGGATCAATGCGGCTTCGTCGAGGTCTTCCAACGTCGCGATGACAGGAAGGCGGCCGATAAATTCAGGGATCAGGCCGTAGCGTTGCAGATCCTCTGGCTCGCACTCGCGCAGCAGCGCGCCGGTGGAGCGTTCTTCCGCATCCTTCACTTCCGCGCCAAAGCCCATGGTCGAGCCTTCACCGCGCTGGGAGATGATCTTGTCGAGACCAGCAAATGCCCCGCCGCAGATAAATAGGATGTTGGTCGTGTCCACTTGCAGGAATTCCTGCTGGGGATGCTTGCGCCCGCCCTGGGGAGGCACGGAAGCCACCGTGCCCTCCATGATTTTCAGGAGTGCCTGCTGCACGCCTTCACCCGACACGTCACGCGTTATGGATGGATTGTCTGATTTGCGGGAAATCTTGTCGATCTCGTCGATATAGACGATGCCGCGCTGGGCGCGCTCGACATTGTAGTCAGACGCCTGAAGCAGTTTCAGGACAATATTCTCAACATCCTCACCCACATAACCCGCTTCGGTCAGCGTGGTCGCGTCCGCCATCGTGAAAGGCACATCAAGGACACGCGCAAGAGTCTGCGCAAGCAACGTCTTCCCGCAGCCGGTTGGGCCAATCAGCAGGATGTTCGATTTGGCCAGTTCGACACTATCGTTCTTCGAAGAATGTGCCAGACGCTTGTAGTGGTTATGCACGGCCACAGAGAGGATGCGTTTCGCATAGGCTTGGCCGATGACATAGTCGTCAAGAACGTCGCAAATCTCCTGGGGCGTCGGCACACCTTCGCGAGAGCGCACCATCGCCGACTTGTTCTCTTCGCGGATGATATCCATGCAAAGCTCGACACATTCATCGCAGATGAACACAGTCGGGCCTGCAATCAGCTTTTTCACCTCATGCTGGGACTTGCCGCAGAATGAGCAATAGAGCGTATTCTTTGAATCGCCGGAGCCGTTTTCTTTCGCCATACCTGCCTCAATGCCGCGCCAGACGTTAATGGTGTCCTTACACCGCCAACGATAGCGACGCCTTTAATCGATCATATGTTGCAGCGCCCTGCAAGCGTGGGGCCGCTTGTCAGTGTGTTATTCGCTGCCAGCGTCATCAACGCGGCGCTCGAACACGCGGTCTACAATTCCGAAGTCAACACCTTCGTCCGCTGTCAGGAATGTATCCCGATCCAGTTTGGCCTCGATGGTGTCGTAATCCTGGCCGGTATGCTTGACATAGATGTTGTTGAGCCGCCGCTTCAGATCGATGATTTCCTCAGCGTGCCGCTCAATATCCGTGGCAACACCGCGATATCCGCCAGAAGGTTGGTGCAGCATAATTCGCGAGTTCGGCAGCGCGATGCGTTGACCCTTTTCACCTGCCGCAAGCAGGAGTGACCCCATGGAGGCTGCTTGACCGATGCAAACCGTTGAGATCGGGCACCGGATGTATTGCATCGTATCGTAGATCGCCAGCCCCGAGGACACGTACCCGCCGGGGCTATTGATATACATCGCGATGTCTTTTTTGGGGTTCTCAGACTCAAGGAAGAGCAGCTGCGCAGTCACAAGCGAGGCCGTACCATCGTCAATTGCGCCAGTGATGAAAATGATCCGTTCGCGCAGCAGACGGGAAAAAATATCAAACGAGCGCTCCCCACGGCTCGACTGCTCCACAACCATGGGAACGAGGTTGAGGGCTGTCTGATGGGTATCTTGCATGGACGGAGACCTTGTTGGTTTTAGGCGGTTGTTTCGCGCAGTGTGTTCGCAGAAGCCGTTATATTTGTCCACGCCCCACACAGAACAAGACACGGTGCGCTTCAGGGCCTGACTTTTGCATTCCCAACGCATCTGAACGCTCCGTAAGGCCGGTGTCACGCACAGGTCACGCGAAGATGAAACAGCTTTGACGTGGAAAAAGGGTTTGCGAAGGGGATGGGCATCGTCATGTTTCAGCGCATGGGCCCGAATCTCGCACCCTTCCTGAAGTCCATTCCGTTTCTGGCTGAGGTGCCTCGTCGGGCATTGCGTGCGGCCGGGCGGGAGGCAACGTGGTTTTCTCTTCCCGCAGGAACGCCCCTTTTCGAAGTCGGGGACGTGTCAGACTGCATCTATTTTGTTGTGAGCGGTGCACTGGGCACCTTCCGGAAGGCGATGGATGGCCGCACCGAGTTTGTCGCCCATATCCGCGCCGGGGAACCGGTTGGCGAAATGGCGCTCTTCCTCGCCCAGGACAGTGATGGCGATGGCGAACTTGAAAACGAGCGCCACAGCAACAGCGTCTATGCCCTGCGCGATTCCGAAATCCTCAAGATTACACGCAAGGGGTTTGACCGCCTGATCAAGGCCGAGCCAGAGATCCTTGAGGGCATGATCCGGCTGATCCTCCTCCGCCTGAAACAGTCGCGCCGCCGGTCTGATCGGGCTGAGCCGAAAATCTTCGCGCTCATCTCGACCTCTCCGACCATGGATGTGGATCTGCGCGCCGAGGCACTTCGAGACGCCCTCAACACATTGGGCCTTAGGGTTGCCATTGTTGATGAGGCGCGCGGCGACGATAAACCGACAGCCTATTTCGATGAGTTAGAGCGCGAGAATGACCTTGTTTTGCTAACGGCGGCCATTGGCGACACAAGCTGGTATCGGCTCGCCATGCGCCAGGCTGACCGGATCTGGGTCCACGCCCGCGCCAATGCCCATCCTTCCGTGCCTCTTTTTCCGGAAGACCCGTCACCCGCCCGCGCCTTTCAGCTTGTCGATGTCGTGCTTTGCCATGCGGGAGGAGAACGGCAGTATTCAAAACCGCAAACCTGGCGGGATGCAGCGAGCGCCACTCGAGTATTCCACTGGAACGGACTCGCGGGCGAGGACTGCGACCGACTAGCCCGCGTGATGGCGGGACGCTCGATCGGGCTCGTCCTGTCAGGCGGTGGTGCGCGCGCCTATGCCCAGATCGGCGTTGTCAAAGCCATCCGAGAACGAAACATTCCCATCGATTTTGTAGGCGGTGCGTCGATGGGCGCCGTGATCGCTGCCTGCGTGGCCATGGGCTGGGATGATGATGAGATCGAGCGCCGCATCCGCAAGGCGTTCGTCTCGTCGAATCCGCTGGGTGACTGGCGCCTGCCAGTCGTTTCCATGGTTCAGGGCAAACGGGTCGATAATCGGCTGAAAGAGCATTTCGGATCGGCTGAGATCGGCGACCTCGCCCTCCCCTTCTTTGCAGTCTCCACAAATCTCACGGACGGGGCTTATCGTGTCCATCGCTCGGGGCTTCTGCGCCGCGCACTGCGGGCCTCAATCTCTCTTCCCGGAATTCTTCCCCCGGTTATCGATGACGGAGAGGTTCTCGTGGACGGCGCCGTGCTCAATAACTTCCCCGTCGACGTGATGCGCGATTTCCACCGCGGGGCCGTCATAGGATGCGACGTTGCCCGCGCGCCGGAAGGCTTATCCGCAGAAGAGTTCACCAAGTCCAAGGGGTTTCTACCCTGGGTGTGGGAGCATGGGTTCTCGGCGCCGCCCCCTATTGCAGGGCTGCTGATGCGGACCGCAACCCTCAGCATCAATCCCAATGCAGGGCGCGAACTGACGGACATGCTTGTACTGCCTGAACTGACGGGAATCGAACTGCGCGATTGGAAAGCCTACGACGCCGCTGTCGAGGCTGGCTATGACGCAGCCATCAAAGCCCTGGACGGTGGAGAACTTTTCCCCGGTGACAAACTTCGCCGCCGAAAGGGCGAGACCCAAATCGCTGAGACTGTCCCGGCTTAACGCTCGTCGGCGAACGCTCATCCTTGGTTTCTAAGCATTCTTTAACCCCGGCGCGACATTTTCCCGACTTCAAAGCGATGAGGGAATGCAAATGGCCGGAGAGAACTGGGACATCACCCGGATCGCCTACTTGCGCTTTGAGCCCGTGAACTCTCCTTCCGGAGACGTGATCGACCTGATAATTCGGGACGCAAACGCCGAAGCAAAGAAGATGTTTGGCTGGGGCAGCAAGGACTTGCGAGGCGTCCGCTCCCTCGAACTGGCGCCGGACCTGGAAACGCAACCCTCTTTCATTTTTCTGATGGACTGCGCCCAGAAGAAGACCGGCGGCGGATTCGTCACCCGGCCAAGCCAAATTCAGTTCGTGAATGGTCGACGGCACTTTATCAACGCGGTGCCAGACGGAGACGAACTCGTGGTCACCGTTCAGGATGTTACCCACATCGCCCGTGACGACACCGATATCCAGGACGAATTGCGCCTGTTCCAGACGGCGTGCGATCACGCTGTCCAGGGGATTGCTCTCTCAGACAAAGACGGCAACTTGTTCTATGCGAACCAGGCCTTCGCCGACCTGCTTGGCTATACCAGAGACGAGTTAATGTCACTCACCTCGGCAGACCTGGTGCACCCCGAAGACCTTCTTATGGACGAACGTTATGCTGAAGACCTTGTCGCCGGCCACATTGACCGAAACGTCAGAGACAAGCGCTACATCCGAAAGGGAGGTGAACTGGTCCATACATCTGTTGCCCTTTCCGTGGTTCAAAAGTTTGCCAACAGTGATGCTCTGTTTATCCGCCACATCCGCGACATCACGGAAGAACGTGAGGCCGAAGCCCAGCTCCGGCGCGCCCTGATTCAAGCCAAGGAGGCCGCCGAGCTAAAGTCGCAGTTTCTCGCCAATATGAGCCATGAAATCCGCACGCCGCTGAACGGGATCATCGGCATGGCGCAGGTGCTCGAACACTCTGAACTCGACGGCGAACAAGCCCAGCATCTCTCCATTCTGAAAGAGTCCGGCAACACACTCATGGCGCTGCTGAATGATATTCTCGACTTGTCGAAGATCGAAGCGGGCAAGCTAGAAATCACGCCCATTGAAGCCGACGTTCGCCATAAGCTTTCACGCATGTTCCGGGTCCATGAAATGACCGCGCGCGAGAAGGGCCTGACGTTTCGAAGCGTCATTCATCCGAGCGTACCGGCGCGCTTGATTTTTGATCCTGTCCGCACACGCCAGTGCCTGGATAATCTCATCTCCAATGCCCTGAAGTTTACAGAACACGGCGAGGTAATTGTCGCGATAACAGCGATGCCCGCCGAGAATGGCCGTCAAACGCTCACCGTCCATGTGTCCGACACCGGCCCCGGCATTCCGGAAAACAAGCAGGAAAGTATCTTCCACGCATTCAAACAGGTCGATGGCGGCGTTGCCCGCCTCCATGGAGGAACCGGCCTTGGGCTTACAATCACACGGCAGTTGGCGGAGCTCATGGGTGGGGATCTGTCCCTGAAAAGCGAAGTCAGCCGCGGCTCGATCTTTACGCTGCGATTTGAGGCCGGCGCAGTGGCCAGGAAGCCTGCCGAGTCCCCAAAAGTGAAACAGTTGCCGGCCCGCCGTAAAGCCTCCAGTGAGCTGACAGGCCAGCGAATTCTCGTGGTAGACGACAATTCCATCAATCGGCGCGTCGCATGCACGCTTTTGGGCGCGCATGGCATTGAAACGGGCGAAGCCGAAAATGGCGTCCATGCCCTGCAACTGCTCTCACAGCAGCATTTCGACGTGGTCCTGCTCGACATTCACATGCCCATGATGGATGGGCGGAAAACGTTTGAGGAAATCCGCCGCCTTGATGCGCCCATTTCAGAGGTGCCCTGTATTGCGCTCACGGCGGACGCGATGAGTGGAGATCGCGAAAAATACATTGCGTTCGGAATGAACGGCTATGTCTCCAAACCTGTGGATGAGCGCGAACTGATCGCGGAGATCAGTCGGGTTCTAGACCGCCCTCTACCTTCGGTCGCCGCAAGCTAGTTGGCAGATGGGCGGCACTCCGTGGAATATGCCTCCGCGTATGGCTTGTTGAAACAATTCAGGAAGCCATCCACGACATCTAGGTTCAGCGGCCAAACAGGCGCCGCCATGTCTGGATAACGCGCCTTGAAGCTCTCAACCCCTTCAGCAAACCCGGCAGGCGGCGGCACAGCCGCGAGTCGGTCGCGAGCGGCTTGAAGGCTTGCGAGATCGTTCTCAAGAAAGGCAATTTCTGCCTCATGGTAGGCGAACATTTCAGGCGTATCTTCGCTTAGCGGCAAGAGGGTGCGTAGCATACGGACCGCCCGGCGAGATTCACCCAGAGCGGCCCGCAGCTGAGCTTCATGGTGCACAAGGCTTCGGGTCTGTCGCATGTTCGTGCCGCGCTCGACACGGAAAGCTTCCAGAAGATCTGCGGCGACTTCGATACAGGCATCCTGGTCTGCCAGGCGTCGCCACGCGACGGCATCGCCGTCAAATTCATCATAAGATAAAGCCAGCACAGCCTCTCGGTCATAATAGCAAGGATCACCCGGCGATGGCGCACTGGCGCAGCTGGCCAGAAGCGCCAAAGCAAGATGAAGGACTGCCGATTTCGCAAACGTCATAGCGGCCTACTGCGACAGTGCTGAGATTGTGAAAATTACCACACCCGAAACGAAAGAAATCGCAGACGCGATGCCTACTATGTTGCCTAGGATCATGGTCCAATTGACACGGTTTGCATATTTACCCTTCTCCTCATCGTATTCTGATTTTGTTTTATCTCGCCAATCCTTCAGCCTAAAGTAGTTTTCAGAGTCATACTTCTCTTCAATTATGATGCTTCGGGAAAAAAACACCGCCGAATTATAATGTGAATGCGCCTGATAGTTCCAATATGCAATATACGCAGTAACTATCGCCAATATTAAACCCAAAACAAAAAAGAATGAAGCAGTTGCTATCTGCAGTTCTAAATAGTCGCCTTCAAGAAAAATCTCCACCAAGGCGGGTACTGCAACAAAGGCACCAGCGTTAATGGCTATAAGGCTTTTAACACAGATCATCGCATATTCGGCGGCTGATTGCTCTGCGATGGACTTGGCGTGATGATATTCTCGCTGAGCATGGGTCAATTCATTGTTCAACTCAGACTCCTGCATCAGGCGGTTTCCTGAAACAGTTCCCGCGCGATCAGGAACCGCCGGATCTCGCTGGTACCTGCGCCAATTTCGTAGAGCTTCGCATCGCGCAGAAGACGGCCCGTTGGATAGTCGTTTGTATACCCATTGCCGCCGAGGATCTGGATGGCGTCCAAAGCAATCTTTGTTGCTTTCTCCGCCGCATACAGGATGGCGCCAGCGGCATCCTTGCGCGTGGTCTCTCCCCGGTCACAGGATTTTGCCACGGCATAGACGTAGGCGCGGGTCGCATTCATCTCGACATACATGTCAGCGACCTTGCCCTGAATGAGCTGGAACTCGCCAATGGATTTGCCGAATTGTTTGCGCTCATGAACATAGGGCAGCACAACATCAATCGCGGCCTGCATAATCCCAATCGGACCCGCCGCCAGCACAGCGCGCTCATAGTCGAGCCCGCTCATCAACACTTCGACCCCGGCATTGACCGGACCCATGACGTTTTCTTCCGGCACTTCACAGTCCTGGAAAACCAGCTCACCCGTCTCCGATCCGCGCATACCGAGCTTGTCGAGCTTCTGGGCCACGGAGAAGCCCTTGAAATCCTTCTCGATCAGAAAGGCGGTAATGCCGCGCGAATGCTTTTCCGGGTCGGTCTTGGCGTAGACGATCAGCGTGTCGGCGTCTGGGCCGTTCGTGATCCACATCTTGCCGCCGTTCAGAATGTAGCGATCGCCTTTCTTTTCGGCGCGCAGCTTCATGGATACGACGTCCGATCCCGCTCCCGTCTCGCTCATCGCTAGGGCGCCGAGGTGCTCACCGGTGACAAGTTTACCCAGGTAGCGGGTCTTCTGGTCATCCGTGCCCCAGCGACGAAGCTGATTCACGCAGAGATTGGAGTGGGCGCCGTAGGACAAGCCCACCGACGCGCTGGCCCGGCTGATCTCCTCCATCGCGATACAATGCTCAAGATAACCAAGGCCCGTGCCGCCCCACTCTTCCTCAACGGTGATGCCGAGGAGGCCAAGCTCGCCCATTTTGGGAAGCAGCTGCCGTGGGAAGACGTCGGTCCGGTCAATATCATCGGCCAGAGGGGCGATCTCATTCTGGGCAAAACTTTTCACGCTGTCGCGCAGCATGTCAGCGGTTTCACCAAGATCGAAGTTCAGAGTGGGATATGTGTTCGGGATCATGGGCTCGGTCTAGCCGAAACCGCCCTGCCCGCCAATGGTCTTTGCCGCGACCAACTACCCTTCGGAGAAGATCGCGCGCAGCAAATAATAGCCCATGATCAGAAAAATCAGACCGCCGATCAGCATCGCGAAAGGACCCGCATACAGCGCCCAATCGCTTTCCAGCGGCACCGTCGAAGCCATCGCCTCGCGCAGGTTCCTGACGCCCCACGCTCCGATCAGCGCACCGCCAAAGGCCGACAACCCATAGAGTATGAGTGATCCCCATGGCGCCTGGGCACCACCAGTCTTGGCTTCGATCGGGTCGATGTCCTCAAGATCAAGGGGCTCGAGGTCATCAACGACGTCGCCGGTCTGCGCATCGAACTGAGAAGGCAGTTCTTCAAGCTCAACGTGCTCCCCGCCACTGCCATTTGTGGCGATAGGCTCCAGGACAGTGTCCTCGTCTTCCCGGATTTCCAGAAGCTCGCCGCCATCGTCTTCGAGTTTGGATGCCAGCGCGCTGATCGCAGCGGCCGCTACAGGGTCATCTTCCTGGGTCGGTGAGGGTTCAATCGAACTGCGACCTTGGGCCTGGCCCT
The DNA here is from genome assembly GCA_038526245.1 of Pseudomonadota bacterium. Classification (GTDB taxonomy): domain Bacteria; phylum Pseudomonadota; class Alphaproteobacteria; order Caulobacterales; family Hyphomonadaceae; genus UBA5336. Next base: position 18,219 of record JBCBGZ010000027.1, on the reverse strand, counting down.
GTGCCTGGACACCATCTGCATCCGCAACGTCGTCGCCTTCCGTCTCTTCGTCCAGAGGGTCGGCAAGTGCCGAAACAGCCCGAGTGATCTCTTCGACACTCTCTTCATCCGGCGCAGCAGATATTGGCGTTACGGGTGTGTCCTCTCCGAGGATACGGGTCAGCCGTTCGGTCACTCTCCGGGTCGCCGCCCGCGGCGTCACAGGCTCTGGATCCGGCTCAGTTGTCGCCACGTCTGGTTCCGTCTCAGCGGTTTGCTCTGGCGGCTCAGGCGCCTCGTCCAGCTCGGGCAAGTCTTCAGACGGCACGAGCCCCTCAGACGGGTCGCGCGGATGCAAGATCGCTGTGGCCAAATCGAGAATGGGGCGGACAACCGGCGTTGCCGCGGGTGTGGGCCCGCCAGGCACTTCCAGGAACAGAGCCCTCTCGGCCGCACGCCTGCGGACAAGCGCATCTACAACAATCACCCGGCCATCCACACGGGCTTTACGCCACGCCGCCATGGCCTCCGCAGCATTCAGCTTCGCCCCTGAATTCACCAGAGCGAAAACATCGCTATCGAGGAAATTCCCCAGCCCGATATTGAAGGCAAAGGCGACAAGCGCATCGAACTCGTTCTGGCCCAACGGAGCGAGGGACCGCGCGATGATCGCCTTTTCGATGGGGGGCAGATCATGCCCCTTCAGCAGTGTCAGCGCGTCCTCATGGGTAATCTTCTGATTTTCCTTGGCATGGCGCGTATGCCCAAAGCCGATGACATGGCCGCCATCCGGCAAAGCCTCAGAGCGCTCTCTGAACCCTTCAAATTGGGTGATCAGGTCGATGCCGGTTTGCGAAGTGCGCATGCGCCCTGCCATCGGTTGCTCCGATTTGGGACACACCGGTCCCGGTTCATCCCCTAAAGCTGCAATCGACGCGCCATGGCCTGATTACAGCAACACCAGCGTCGCAAGCCCCAGAAACGAGAAAAAGGCGGCGATATCGGTCAACGTCAACACAAACACTGACGATGCCACGGCAGGGTCCGCCCCCATTTTCTTGAGCGACAGGGGCACCAGAACGCCCGAGAGCCCCGCCCAAAAGAATGTTGCCAGCATAGCCGCCGCGATAACGAGCGCCAACTGCGCATCACCAAACCAGACAAAAGCGATTGCGGCGACGCCAAGGGCGAAAATCAATCCGTTGACAAGTCCTGTCAGGCATTCGCGGAACACAGCGCGGCGCGCCGCTGTGCCCTCCAACTCACGCTCTGCGATGGCGCGCACGCTGACAGCCAGCCCCTGGCTGCCCGCATTGCCACCGAGCGCTGCCACAACGGGCATCAGAATGGCCAGGGCAACAACCTGCTCAATCGTGTTTTCGAACACTGCAATCACGCCTGACACCAGAAACGCGGTCAGCAGATTGACGGCAAGCCAAGGCGCGCGGGCACGTACGCTTTCCAGCACTGTGTCAGACCCATCGGCCGAAGACACATTAGACAGCGCCAGCAAGTCTTCTGTGTTCTCGTCCTGGATGACCTCGACCATGTCATCCACGGTAATGATGCCAATCAGCCGCCCATCGGCATCTTTCACCGGGGCTTGGGCAAGGTGGTATTTCTGGAACTGGTAGGCGACTTCCTCCTGGTCCATGTCGCCGCGAATATCGCTTTGCAGCGAGAGCATGATGTCAGTCAGCGCCACATCGCGCGGAGAGCGCATGAGCATGGACAGCGGAACAACGCCCTTTACCTTCATTCCCGGATCCACGACACAGATCTCGTAGAATTGGACCGGCAGAGCCTCGCCCTGATCACGGGCATGGTCGATCGCCTCGCCCACAGTCCAGAATTCTGGCGCAGCAACCACTTCGGTCTGCATCAGACGGCCAGCTGTCTCCTCACCATAGGCCAATCCCTGCTCCAGGGCGGCGCGGTCGCGCGGAGCGATGTCGCTGAGGATTTTTTCGCGCCGATCATCCTCTAGGTCTTCGAGGATCGTTGTCGCATCATCAGAGTCCAGGGCGTCCAGCGCCTCTGTAACGGCCTCATCGGGCAGGGCCTCTACGGCGTCTTCGCGATACTCATCGCGCAGCTCGATCAGGATAACGCTGGGCAGTTCCCCTCCGAGCAAGTCCACTGCCGCGCAAAATTCGTCCTTGGAAAGTTGTTCCAGGGCATCTGCAGCATCTGCCGGATGCAGTCGATTCAGTGTTCGCGACAGCCAGGGGCGATCACTTTCGCCAACAGCATCGGCCAGATCAGCCAGCAGGACAGGATCCAGGCTGGCATCATCTTCATTTGGTGTCTGGTCTGGCGTCGTCTCCATGGCGCGCTTGTCCCGCGAACAGTGATTTTACGCAAGGAAAACCAGGCGGTCAGGACCGGGCACCGGGTCCCGACGGGGTGGGTCCATTCGCCCGGCTGTGCTATGGGCCTCTCCATGAGCGAAGCTATTGGCCCCGGAGACCTTGTCCTGTGCGTGAATGCTGCCCCGAACCATGTGACGGGCTGGCCAGTACCGCTAGTGGCGGGCGAGACCTACGTCGTCGCTGCCGTCATGGAATTTGCTTGCCCATGCGGGCGCGCCGACGCCCTGCTTGATGTCGGCGTGGATTTCGCCTGGTGCCAATCCCGCTTTCGCCTCCTGCCCAAACCGAAGAAACGCGCCGAACCGAGAAAGGCCGAAGTGCCTAAGGAAAAAGAGCGGGTTTAAGCGCTCGCCTAGGCAAAAAATACTGGTGCAAGTCTATCGTTGAAGTTGCGCTTGAGGTGATCGAAATCGGCCCCTGGCCACCCTGCGTGGCGTTTTGTGAACTCGCAGGGCTTGTTGTTTCTTTACTTCAATTATTGCGCTGGGACAGGGGGCGACGTTCGGCGACGGCTTCGCGGCGGGCCCGGCGTTCTTCTGGGGTACGGTTGCTGCCCTGGGACCGGGCGAGCGCTTCTTCATATTCGGCCCATTCAGCCGCGCGGGCGGCTTCTTCCGCTGCGATGCGCTGGGCTTCGGCGGCATCGATCGCGCCAACAATATCACGTGTGAATCCGGTGATGTCGAAACGGTACTCTCCACTAGGGTCATAACCGCGTCTCACGATCACCACATCTCGGGACGGTACAATCACCACATACTGGCCGCGATGCCCCATGGCCGCGAAGGCATCGGCAGGCACGCCCGGCGCATCGGGCAACAGCCAAAAACCCGCCCCATAGCCGAAATCATTGGCCTCCGGTTGGGCCGGCGCTGGCGCCATCACGAAGTCCAGCCATTCTGGATGCAGGATCTGCTCATCGCCCCAACGGCCATTGTTCAGGTAAAGCTGGCCAATCCGCGCCAGGTCGCGCGCCGTCGTCCAGACTTGCGAGGAACTGACAAAATCACCGTTCCAGTCGGTTTCGAGAACCGTGCGGAAAGCGCCGATCTTGTGGAGCACTTCGGAGTAGGGATAGCGGAAATAGGCCTCATCGTTGCCGATCGCCTCGCGCAGGGCCCGCATCGCCGCCAGCGTGTCATTGTTGGCGTATTTGTATCGGCTGCCCGGTGCAGCATCCAAGGGACGGGTAAACGCTTCGTCCAAGGCCCGGGCGCCGCCGAAATAGACTGCGTCCGTGCGAGAGCCGCGCACGCCGGATTCAAGGCCACTGTTCATATGCAAGAGGTTGGCGAGGGTGATGTTCCGGCGCGGGTCTGCCCCTTCACTCCAGATCTCCAAAAGGTTTGAACTACCAGGACCGAGAAGCGAGTCTCCAGCGGCCGCCCCGAGGATCGTAGTTGTGATGGATTTGGCCACCGACCAGGTCCGCTGGGACGTTTCCGCATCGACGCCGCGCGCGTATCGCTCTGCCACGACTTCGCCCTTGAAGGTCACCACCACGGCGCTGGTGCGGGTGCCCTGGCCGTAAGTCGCCTCGTCGAACGCAAAGGTCATTGGTGCGGCGAGACGGTCCGTAATGTGCACCGGAAGGGTGAGTTGAACGCTGGCACCGATTGCACTGGCCCGGTCCTGACCGCTGGGGCGTACGACCTGGCCGAAGCGTGGCAGGAAACGCGCGGCTGAGGCGTTGGCGCCCGCAGGCAGCTGCGTACAGCCAAAGCCTTCGCGCCACACCGCAATCCGGGGCGGCTTCCCGTCTGCATAGCGCACCGAGACCGTCCTCGCTTCATTATCGATCTGGGCGGCAGGCAGGCTTGCCAGGGGGGCGCGATAATCCGGGTAGATGCCGGACAGTTCATTGGACTCGATCTCGGCCAGGCTCTGGCCCCCATTGAACGTCGCCGAGCAGGTGAACGCAGCCTTGTAGCCCGCCACCAGCGACATATCCGGTCCATCAACTTGTTGAGCGGCAGCAGGCGCCAGCGCTGTGGTCAGTGACAGGGCCAGAGACAGGGAAAGGGCGGTCAGGGCTGATCGCATTATAGCGCTCCGTTCGTTCGACTCGTCCCCCTTGCCCCACGCCTTCGGCGAAACTGCGGCGAAGGGCGCACGGATGCAAGGCCGGTGCGCATTGCAATCATGTAGTGCGCTGTCATTTGTCCCGACGTGCGCCATATGACGGACATGTTGAGGCCAGACCTATTGCTGAAACCCACACCGGCCGGGCTCTACTGTCCGCCCGGTGATTTCTACATCGATCCTGTACGAACGGCCGTCGAACGCGCCGTGATCACCCATGGCCATGCGGACCACGCCCGTGCAGGCCACGGAAAAGTGCTGGCCACGCCGGAGTCGATCAAGATCATGGCGGCGCGGTATGGGAAGAACTTCGCCAAGTCCCAACAAGCCTTGCCTATTGGCGAGCACGTCGAGTTGAACGGTGTCCGCGTTTCTTTTGCGCCTGCGGGCCATGTGCTCGGCTCAGCCCAGGCCGTGGTGGATTATCGAGGCCTGCGCATGGTGTGCACAGGCGACTTCAAGCGCCGCCATGACCCCACCTGCGCGCCCTTCGAAGTGGTGCCGCGCACCCACGTCTTCATTTCCGAGGCGACCTTCGCCCTGCCCGTCTTCACGCATCCGGACACCGATGGAGAGATCACGAAATTGTTGGCGAGCGTGAGGGCGTTTCCAGACAGCACGCATCTCGTCGGCGTGTACGCCCTGGGCAAGGCCCAACGGGTAATCAAGCTGCTGCGACAGGCGGGCTATGATGCCCCGCTCTACATCCACGGTGCGCTGGAGAAGCTCTGCACACTCTACAAGGCCGAGGGGATAGACCTTGGTGAGCTGCGCACCGCGACACTGGATAAAGGAACCAAGGGCGCCGACGAGCAGTTTCGCGGAGGCATCGTGCTCGGGCCACCTTCCGCCTTCCGGGATAAGTGGGGGCGCCGCTTTCCGGATCCCATTTTGGCATTTGCCAGCGGCTGGATGCGTGTGCGCCAACGGGCAAAGCAAGGCGGCGTAGAACTCCCGCTGATCATTTCAGACCACGCGGACTGGAACGAACTGACTCAGACAGTGCGCGATGTAGCCCCTGAGGAACTCTGGGTCACCCATGGCCGAGAAGATGCCCTTTGCCGCTGGGCAGAGCTTGAGGGCCAAAAGGCCAGGCCCCTTCGCCTGGTCGGGTATGGTGATGAAGGGGATTGACCTCGCCTGACTGGGGAGCGCTATGGTGGCGTTGGGTGACAAAAAGCGAGGGCTCCCATGACATACAAGGCGGCAATGACTGCACTACTGGCCGCGCTGGCGCTGGCAGCATGTGATGCGGTGCGGGTGCCCGGCGTTGACCAACCCGGGACCACGCCCGCACCAAGCGAGCCGGTATCGGACCCGGCGCCCAACACGACGCCAGCCGAAATCAACAACGCTGACCTTGGAGCAGAAATCGAAACACCCCCGGCCCAGCCTGCGCCGGAAGAGCCCCCTGCGCCGCTTGTGACCCATCTCTCGCAAATTAATGCCGCCACCTGCGGTCTGCCGGAAACGGCCGAACCCACATTGACGCTTGCGGAAATCAATGAGGCCGCAGAGCTGCGCCCGCAGCCAGAGTCGCTGATACAGACTCAAGTTGTGGGCGTGACGCTGGCGGTTTCATCCCTCGACCTGTTCCCGGGCATCGTGAAGATGGAACCGGTGAACTACAACGCCGTGGGCGACCGCTCGAGCGGCCATTGCGGCGCCACGCGTATTGCCGAGCAATGGTTCCTCACGGCGGCCCACTGCGTCGATGATGGCTATGAGGAAATCAATTTCATCGCAGGTACTGTGAACGTCCGCGACAGTGAAAGCGCCAATATCTTCAATGCTGAGGCCTCCATCTGCCATGCCGGATACAGCGGCCTGGACACCGCGATGATCAACGACATCGCCCTGATCAAGGTGTCCGACGAAACACTGCCAACCATCCGGAATATTCCCATCGCGACCTATGGCGCGCCAGAGGAAGCGTTTTCGCCGGAGAACTACACCACCGCCGTCATGGCCGGCTGGGGATCAACCTCTTACGGCTCCAGCCCTTCGCCACTGCTCTTATCGGCAGACGTCAGCCTGGTCAGCGCAAGTCCAGGCGTCATCCTTGTCGAAAGCCTGGACGGCAAGGGACCCTGCCAGGGCGACAGTGGCGGGCCGCTCTATGTACGCGAAGATGACGGGCAACAACGGGTGGTCGGAGTCTTGTCGAATGTCCAAAGCGCACGGGGCTCGACACCCTGTGCAGGCACTTATCGCGGCCAGTACACCAATGTGGCGGGCTATGTGGATTGGATTGATGACGTCATTTCGGCCTGCGACGCAAATGATGTGCTCTGCCGCAACTGATCTTGCGACCTGACAGCGGAGCCGACCCGTGCCCTATCGTAGTCTGAACCCAGAGAAGCTGATTGGGACGCTGGAGCGATTGAACCAGCGTATCCATGAGCGGTTCCCCGAGCGCGGCATTGGCGCGGTATGCTCGGAACTGTTGCAACTGGCCCATGCCCATGGCGAGCGCTCAAAAGTACTGCGCAAACCAAATTACTGGATCTGGGCGGGACAGGGTCTCACACTTGGCCTGTTCCTCAGCGCAATTGTGTATGGCGTTTACAAATATCGGTTGCCTCGGCTTGAGGGGGAAACGCTCAGCGCGCTTGAGGGCGTCGAAGCACTGTTCAACCTGGTGATACTTGCCGGTGCCGCGGCCTGGTTCCTGCTCAATCTCGAGGCGCGCATACGGCGCGGCAAAATCCTCGCGGACTTGCACCAGTTGCGCTCCATCGCCCACGTCATCGACATGCACCAATTGACCAAGGACCCGACGAGCATTCTTGGCCAGGATGAAGCGAAAACACCTTCTTCGCCGGTCCGCGACATGACCGATTTCGAACTGGTGAGATACCTGGATTATTGCGCAGAAATGCTTTCGCTCACGGGCAAGCTCGCTGCTTTGTCCATGAACACCAGCCAGGACAGTGTCGTGATCGCAACGGTGAATGAGATTGAGGAGCTGACGACCAACCTATCACGCAAAGTATGGCAAAAAATCATGATCCAGCGCCAGGGCCAGTTACTCAGACCACCGGCCAAGCCCGCGGTGGAACGTCTTTCGAATGGAAAGCCTACCGCCAACGAAAACTGCTCCCCCCTTCATCCCTTCGCAGTCGCGGATGGAGATGAGAGCGATACAGACTTCTAAGACTCGAAGTAGAGCGTGGACCCGTCCGGAGCGCCGCTTGCTCGCGGACGGGGTGTGCCCATCAGGCCGTCTCAGCGACGCGGTCGAGCTGATGCTGGCGTATTATGGCAAGCATTTCCAATGCGGCCTCCGCCACGCTGTAGAGCTCCTTAAGGTCCGTACTTTCAAGCGCCGCCTTGCGATGTGCTTCCAGCGATGCGTTCAAGTCGCTCATGAGCCGGTCTGCTGGTGTCTGCATAGTTTCATCCCCTCATTGCAGCTTTGCGGGCCGCAAATGTTTCATTCAGTTTGCCCGATATCGGGACTTAGGCGCGGCATGTTCGCCGCCATTCAGTTGATTGGTTCCGCCCCACGCGTAAGCCTTCGGTGACAATATTGCGCGAGGCGCGCGTGTCAAAAGGTCTCCAACAGAAAATTGTCCGTGTGCGACAAGGCGCCTACCTAAACACTATGGATCGTTTCGCCGCTCTTCTGGACCAATTGGTGCTGACTCCGTCGCGAAACGGCAAGCTGGCGCACCTGCAAAATTATTTCAAAGCCGTGCCAGATCCGGCCCGAGGATGGGCGTTGGCCGCACTTGCTGGCGAACTCGACATTCCGGGGGTGAAGGCCGGAGCGATTCGCGCACTCATCGAAGCCCGCATGGATGCGGAACTGTTTCATCTCTCTTATGATTATATCGGGGACCTCGCAGAGACGGTGAGCCTGGTATGGCCTGGAAAACCGGGCGCCAATCGCGCGCCGCCAATCGAAGATGTCGTTCCTGCCTTGCTGGAGGCGAACCGGACCGAAGGCCAGCGATTGGTGGAAACCTGGTTGGACGCACTGGATCCACCGGGCCGCTGGGCGCTTTTGAAGCTGGTGACAGGCGGGCTGCGGATTGGAGTCTCGGCCCGGCTCACAAAAACCGCCCTTGCACGCTTTGGCGAGGTAGATGTTAGCGAGATCGAAGAAATCTGGCACGGCCTCGCGGCGCCCTATGAGGGGTTGTTTGCATGGCTGGAAGGTCATGGGCCCAAGCCGAGCCCGGATATCACGGCCCCCTTCAGGCCTGTGATGTTGGCTCATCCTCTGGTCGCCAAGGACAAACGAAACGATCCCGACGCCGTGGACCCAAACCTTGTGCGGCCCGATATCTTCGCCGCCGAATGGAAGTATGACGGTATCCGCGTGCAGGCCGTAAGCGAGGCGGGCGTTCGCCGCATTTATACGCGCACGGGCGACGACATCAGTCACACGTTTCCGGACGTGCTCGCCGCCATGGACTTTGACGCCGCCCTGGACGGCGAACTGCTGGTGCGCGCGCCCGATGGCGGGGTTGCGCCCTTCAATGATCTGCAACAACGCCTCAACCGGAAGACCGTCTCCAAGCGCCAGATGGATGACCGCCCAGCCTTCATTCGCGCATACGATGCGCTTGTGATAGGCGCGGAGGACCTTCGCGCGATGGAGTTTCGTGCCCGTAGAAAACGTCTTGAAGCGTTTGTCGGCGGACTCGAGACCGACCGGATCGATCTGTCTCCGCTTGTTGAGATGGATGATATTGCGAGCCTGGATGCGTCGAGGAATGCCCCGCCAGCGCCCGAAATCGAAGGCGTCATGCTGAAACGCTGGGATAGCCCCTATCTAGCCGGCCGACCGAAAGGCCCGTGGTATAAGTGGAAGCGGGATCCATTTCTGATTGATGCGGTCTTGCTGTATGCGCAGCGCGGACATGGCAAGCGATCGAGCTTCTATAGCGATTTTACCTTTGGCGTCTGGCGCGACAGCGATGACGGTGACGTACTGACCCCGGTAGGCAAAGCCTATTTCGGTTTTACCGATGACGAGCTGAAGCAAATCGACAAGTTCGTGCGCGACAACACGATTGATCGGTTCGGTCCCGTGCGTGCCGTGACCGCGACGCAGGATAAGGGCCTGGTCTTCGAAGTGGCGTTTGAAGGTCTACAGCGTAGCCCGCGCCACAAATCAGGTATCGCCATGCGGTTCCCGCGGATCAATCGCATCCGCTGGGACAAGCCCGCCGCCGAAGCCGACCGTCTGGAAACACTCGAGCAAATGCTGCCGGACCTGCCCGTTACAAAGCCGTAAGGCGATTTCGCCCCACGGGCGCCGTATTCGTGAACCAGTTAGCAAGGGATTCGCGCCACTTTCGTGGCTCTCCAACCGGGTTTGGACCCAATACATGTCGCTGAAAAAGCCTCCTCCATCGGCAAAGCCGCGCGCCTCAGCGAAACCCGCCGCCCCGGCGCGAAAGCGCCGCCCTATCCTGAAATATGGCCTGCTCAGCATTCTGGTGATGGCGCTTGGCGGGATAGGCGCAGGCGGAGCGTATTACCACTCGCTCATTTCAGATATGCCCGACTTGCCCGACACCGCCGAGCTTTGGTCGGTCAAGCGCGAACCCGCCGTGGAATTTCGCGCCGAGGATGGCAGTTTGCTGGCCATTCGTGGCCCCCGCTATGGGCGACAGGTCCGGATCGCGGACTTGCCGCCCCATGTACCCCAGGCGTTCATCGCCGCGGAAGACAAGCGGTTCTATGACCATGACGGCGCCGACACGACAGCGATTGTGCGCGCGGCCTGGCTGAACTGGCGTAGTGGGCGCACCGTGTCCGGGGCGTCCACCATTACCCAGCAGCTCATCAAAAATCTGGTGCTCGACCCGCGCCAGACCATCAAACGCAAGGTGCAGGAAGTGGAGCTTGCCCGGCAGCTGGAACACCAGCTCAGCAAGGAAGAGATCCTGGAGCTCTACTTGAACCGGGTCTACTTCGGCGCGGGCTTTTACGGCCTGGATGCTGCCAGCACCCACTACTTCGGCAAACCCCCAGCGGAGCTGACGCTTGCGGAATCCGCATTGCTCGCTGCGCTGCCACAGGCGCCATCCCGGCTGGCCCTCACGGGGAATCTGGCAGAGGCGCGCACCCGGCAGGATTATGTGCTCGGCGAAATGGTCGATGCGGGTTTCATCTCCCAACTTGAGTCCGAATTTGCCCGCATGGAAGAGATCGCCCTGGCCGAGCGTGCGGTGGAAACACCCCAATTCGGCTATGTACTCGATGCAGCAGCAGCCCAACTGGACAGTTTGCTGCCCGAAAGCGCCCCACCTGATCTGGTCGTCACTCTGACGATCGAGCCGGAGCTGCAAACCGCCGTTCAATCGCTTGTCTCAGCGACGGTGGAGGAAAAGGGCGAAGAGGCTAAGGCGGAACAGGCCGCCACCATCGTCATCCGCGACGATGGCCATATCGCCGCCCTGGTCGGCGGGGTGGACTATGCACAATCGGAATTCAACCGCGCGACTCAGGCCCGCCGCCAGCCCGGCTCCGCCTTCAAGGCAGTGGTCTATGCCGCCGCGCTGGAGGCCGGCAACAGCCCCTATGATGTGCGCCAGGACGTCCCGCTCAAGATCGGGCGCTGGGAACCGAAAAACTATACGGGCGTGTATCTCGGCCCGGTCACGCTGGCCGAAGCCTATGCGGAGTCCCTCAACACGGTGTCTGCGCAACTCACCCAGGAAGTGGGCGAGGAAACGGTCATCCAGCTTGCCCGACGCCTCGGCATCGAGGCCGACATGCAGCCCCTGCCCTCCATTGCCCTGGGCACCCAGGAAGTAACGCTAGAGGAGCTGACCCGAGCCTATGGCGCCTTTATGCGCGATGGCATGCGGCTGGACCCGCTGCTGATTACCCGGATCGAGGATACGCGCGGCAACGTCATCTATGAACCACCCATTCCGACCGTGCGCCGCGCCATGGAAGCCGATGTCGCGCGGGATATGACGGCCATGATGGTGCGCACGGTGGACAATGGGACAGGGCTCGCCGCCCGCGTGGATGGGCGCACCGTGGCGGGCAAGACCGGCACAAGCCAGGATTGGCGCGATGCCTGGTTTGTCGGATATTCGGGCTCCGCAGTTGTTGGCGTATGGGTTGGCAATGATGACGACAGCTCCATGGAGCGCGTGACCGGCGGCGGCCTGCCGGCTGAGCTTTTCTCCGGCATTATGGATCTCGCCATGGGCGACGAAGGTCCCCAGCGCTTACCCGGGGCAGACCGCTACAGGGCGCTCAGCGAAAGCGCGGAGCAGCGCATCGCATTCTACCGCACGCTCTCAGGCGCTTTCTCATCGGTATCGGGCCGAGAGGCCGCCACCATGCAAGGCGCCAGCTTCCAGTCGCCGGACTAGGTACTGGAGGCTTCAGCAATCAGCGAATTGAGCATGGCCGCTGAATAGCGCGCCGCCCATTCGACCGTTATTTCCGGCGAACGAATCAGGCGGGAGATCAACCCGCTGTTCACACCATGCCAGCACTCTATTGCTGTTCGAACTTCAATCGTTCGCGACGGTTCGGGCAGAGTTCCGAGAACTCTTTCTGTGGTTTCATCATTGAATTGATCAACCAGAACCTTGGCGTCAGAGACACCGCCCGCTCGCTCCAGCAGGACGGCACCTGCGGGATGCTCCCTTATGAAACCGAACATGTTTTCGAGGTACTTCTGGGGATCAACCATAGAGCGTTCAATCGCTGGCCGCCTTACGGTTTGTTCCAAATGATCAAGCGAGTATGCAACGCAAGCCACATAGTAGGCCTTCTTGGAGCCGAAATAGTGCTCGAACAAAGGTCGGCTCACGCCAGCGGCATCGCATATGTCGGCAACTGAGACAGCGTCGAATGATCGCTTTCCAAATATCTCCAGGCCGACATCCAGAAACGATTGGTGTCTTTCTTCAGGCGTCAGGCGTTTTGAACCCATTTTTTCCATTCCGGTCAGTTCCCGAACTGTCTCAAATCATGCGCGCATTCTCAATTGCGTTCTCAATCAGCACGAATTATTATGGAAATCCATAATACTGTGTTCGCGCGCGATCCAAAGCCGAGTGGAGATGAGAAAGCACTATGAAGCCCTTATCGAAGTTTGCTTTGGCGCTCGCATTCAGTGTCGCTCTCGCTTCATGCTCCGGTGGTGCGGGGGCACCACCGGTTTCAACACCTGCAGCGCCACCTGAGTCGCCGCCGACGCCACCCCCTCCTACAACCACGACGCCCGAAGACGAGATCGGAGTTATCTATTCGGAGGCGAACGTTCGAAGCGGGACCATTCCCCTGCTGCTGGACGTTTATCAATCCGGTGAGCCTTGTACGGAACCAAGGCCATATGTGCTCCTGATTCACGGTGGTGGATTTCAAAATGGGTCCCGGCGTACACCCCAACTTCAGCAGCTGGGATCAGCGGTTGCCGGACTGAACTTTGTCGGGATTGCCATCGATTACCGACTTACGGGCGACCAGCCCCTGCCCTCATTCGAATTCGAGCCCATTCGAGATGAGCTTCTAAGCCGCGCCATAACCAATCCGGTTTCCGATGCAGAAACCAATGTGGCCAACACCATAGCCAGCGCAATCGAGGACGGCGTTACCGCCGTTCGATGGATTGAGAAAAACGCGGTTGATCGGTGCATTGATACGGAGCGGTTTGCAATTTGGGGCAATTCCGCGGGCGCAAATATCGGGCAAGTGATGACTTATGGTCTTGACGATTTTGCCATTTTTGAATCCCAACCGGACGTGTTCATCGACTATTGGGGAGGGGTGCCGTTTGACGGTCAGGTGTTCCTCAACGATCCGCCGATGTTTATTCTCCATGGCGACCAAGATCCCATTGTCGACTACTCAGAAGCTTTGGGGCTGGAAGCTGAAGCGCAAGCCTTCTCCGTTCCCTATGCGTTTTATACGGTTGAAGGCGCGGGTCATAGTTTCGATGAGCTGCGCATTAATGTCACCAGCGTTGATGGGCAAACCCTCAGAGACCTGACGCTGAATTTCATCGCGGCCCATTTGCGCGACGGAGACCCGCTCTACGAGGTCCGCAGTGTTCCTCAGCCGTGATCAAAACGTTTGGCAGCGCTTCGGCTAAACCGGCGATCAAGTCTCAAGACACTATCTGACCCAGGCTACAATCAATGAGAGGACGACGACGCCATGAACAAAACTCTTTTCGAGGTCGCTGTGCTGTTTTTTGGAGCCGTTTTTGCGGTCGCCTTCAGCGTGATCGTCGTTCCGGCACTACTGGAGTCAGGTGACGTTGTAGGGGCATTTGCAGCAGGGTTCGTGAACCCATTTTCTAGTGGATACTCGTTGGATGTAATCCTCTGCGCCGTAATCCTGATGATCTGGATGGTATACGAACGCAGCGCCCTCAGTATTCGCCACGGGTGGGTTGTTGTTCCGCTATGTTTTGCGCCGGGCGTCGCGACGGCGTTCGCCGTGTATCTGGTCATTCGCTCGCGGCAGCTCGAAAAGCGAAAGCAGGGCTAGCATGCACGGGCAGCATGCTGACGACATGTGCGAAGTGCCGCTGTTCGGCTCGTAATTCGCCGGAGGGCCGTTTCGGCTCCTGAAGCGACTTATGCGGCAGCGGTTCCAGCAGCGAGCGCTTTAGCCTGGGCGATCCAGTTTTCGCGCGTGACGCGGTTCTTGAAGGCCAGCTTGTCATCGATCCATTCGCCATCGGCCTTGGTCCAGGCAGCGATCTGATGGAAGTGGTAGATGCCCAAGTCATACAGCATGGCCGAGAGTTTGGCACCGATGCCCTTGATCTCGGTCAGGTCGTCCGGCTCTCCGTTCGGCGTGTCCAGAAGCTCCGGTCCGGTGTTCGCCGTGTTAGCAGCCGGATTGGCTGACGTGGCCGCTGCTTTCCAGAAGGCGGGTGGAGAGAAATTTTCAGCGGCCGTGACCCAGCTGTCATTGGCAGCCATCATAGGCATACCCGCCCGGCGCATGCGGTCGAAAATATCGGTCATGACCGTACCCGGCACGCGAGTCGGCCAGCTTGCCCAGCTTGGGACAGCCTTCAGCATGTCTGCAGCCTGTTCCCAAGCGCCGAGATTTGCGTCCGCCAGCTTGTGGAAGCCCTCGCGCATGACTTCTTCGTCGAAGTAGAATTTCGGGTTAGGCACCGGCAACTCTGCCGAGACCCAGCTGACAGGAGACACAGTAGACTTCGACGCTCGCTCCATCGCACTGACCATCGTCTCCTGCATGGAAATGTTGGCCTCCAACGCGGCGCGCGCGGCGGTGGCAAAGAAAGCAAAAGGCGTCAGAACAGGTGTGTCGGTCATCGGGGCAAGTCCGTTTTATCCAGTGTCCACTGCTGTGGATAACAGAAAATGGTGCGCCGCACAATTTCTTTTTGCGCTCGCTAAGTCACGCGCCCTCTTTTTGCCGCCGTGCGAGTTGACTAGGGAGAGGTATGGACGCTTACGACTTACATCTTCGGCCCGGCCAGAAAGTGCTGGTCTTCGATTCCGGGATGGGTGGATTATCCGTCCGCCGGGCGCTGGAGCGCCTCGCGCCTGACCTGGTGATCGACTATGGTGCAGATACCGGCTTTTTCCCCTATGGAGACAAACCTGACGAAGCCCTAGCTGCACGAGTGCCTGCCGCCGCCAAAGCCATGGTCGAAGCCTCCAGGCCCGATGCGCTGGTGATCGCGTGCAACACAGCCAGCACATTGGCGTTGGACGCCACCCGCGCCGCGCTGGACATTCCCGTGGTCGGAACCGTGCCCGCCATCAAGCCCGCGGCGGCCATGAGCCAGACGAAGACAATCGGCCTGCTGGCAACGCCAGGCACACTGGCGCGGCCATACACGGCCAGACTGATTGCCGACTTTGCCAGCACATGCCGTGTCCTTCAGCATGGCAGCGTGGAACTGGTCCACTTGGCTGAACGCGTTGCGGCGGGCGAGTCAGTTGCGCTTGAGAAGATCGCGGCCGCGCAGGCCCCTCTGTTTGAAGCTGATACGGACAACACCCTCGATACGGTTGTTCTGGCCTGCACTCACTTTCCATTGCTGCGGGACCAATTGATCCGAACTGCGCCGACTGGAGTGACGTATATCGACAGTGGAGACGCCATCGCGCGGCAAGCTATTCGTGTCCTTGAAAGCCTACCCGCAGGCCCGGATCGTGACCGGGACACGCGCGCAT
Organism: Pseudomonadota bacterium; assembly: GCA_038526245.1. Classification (GTDB taxonomy): domain Bacteria; phylum Pseudomonadota; class Alphaproteobacteria; order Caulobacterales; family Hyphomonadaceae; genus UBA5336. The sequence continues at coordinate 2,633 of JBCBGZ010000027.1, read as the reverse complement.
GGATCACGACGCAGTCAGCCAGTCCGAGGTTTACCGCAGCGCTCGGGCGCTATGGATTGAACAAGGTTTGCACAGCTGCTGTCGCGGTTGGCGACGCTGCGCCATAGGCGCTGGCAAAGGGCTGGTCTGCCACTTCGATCAGTTCGTAGGCGCCGTAGCCGTTAAAGCGCGTCGCCATGGTGCGGCCATAGGCGCCGATATTGCCGAACTCTAGATAGTCTCCCTCGCGAAGATCGGCCGGGAGGTAGACTGCCTCCGGGAAACGGTCAGCGCTATCGCAGGTCGGGCCGTAGAGGGTGTAGCCTTGGCTTGCAGGGCCGAGCGCCTTGTCGACGCGCAGGGCCCGCACCGGGAATGGCCAGCCCAAGTTCACCGCGTCATAAAGGGCACCAAACCCGCCATCATTGAGATAAAGCCTGTCGCCCTTGGTGCCTTCGATGCGGACAAGCAAGCTTTCGCTTTCCGCGACAAGGGCGCGGCCGGGCTCACTCCAGAGCTCGGCGCTTTCCAGAACCATCATGTCTTCGAAGGCCCGGTCGATAAGCTCGCTATAGTAGTCGAGAGCGGGCGGGGTGCCATAAGTCGCCGGAAAGCCGCCCCCGACGTCGACAACGTCAACCGTCACGGCAGCATCCGCGATTAGCCCTGACACATCAGCCATCGCAGTTGCCCACGCGCCCGGGTTCATCGCCTGGCTGCCGACATGGAATGACACGCCGAGCTTGTCTGCGGCACGCCGGGTGGCACGCAACAGGTCCGGTGCGACGTCCTGATTTGCGCCGAACTTACCCGTCAGGGGCACCGTTGCACCTTTATTTGAAACACCGACGCGGACCACAAGGGTCAGGTCACGGGCGTGTCCGGTCGCATCAAGGATCTTGTCCAACTCGTCGTGGCTATCGAGCACAAAGCGCTTCACACCGTGGGTATGGTAGGCCCGCCCAATGGCGTTTCGGTTTTTCACCGGGTGCATGAAGGCCAGTGTCGCTTCGGGGAATTGCCTGGCAACGGCTTCAACTTCGGCTGCAGATGCAACATCGAAACTGCGCAGCCCGGCATCCCAAAGCCCCGCCAGAATATGCGGTGCAGGATTGGCCTTCACCGCGTAGAACACCTCGCCGGGAAACCCGTCACGAAACCAATGTGCTGCCGCGGCCAATTGGTGCGGCCGGTAGCAGAACACCGGCACATCGGGCGCATAGGCTGATATGAATTCCTGAACGGTGGCCGCGCGGTCCATCGCCTACTCCAGTGACATGGGCTCAAACGACCCGCCTGTGACTGGCGTTAGTGCGCGATGTGCCCGCCTCCGGGCCGCGATGTCCGCCTTGTCCGGTTCATATGCATGGCAGCCCGGCTGAGCAAGTCATTTGTGCTGTAAACGCCTTGATTTCTTGCGGGTGTCACACTCGCGAAGTACCGTTGGGGTGAGACTGATAAGGGCTACCCGTGATGACGCTGAAACACTTTGCCGCCGCATTCTTCGCCTTTGTGCTGAGTGCGTGTGGAGACAGTGGCCTGTCGCGCTTTGATGGCGAATCAGTTCCCCCACCGCCTCCCCTCGGGCAGGCTGACCGCATTCGTATTGTTGGCTCCTCCACGGTGTCCCCCTTCGCAACGACCGTGGCCGAGCAATTCGGCGCTTCAACGCGCTATGCTACACCGATTGTCGAGACCACGGGCACAGGCGGCGGTTTCAAGGCGTTCTGTAATGGAATCGGGCCGGAAGAACCCTCCATCTCAAATGCCTCGCGCCGGGTGAAGCCTTCCGAAATCGCCCTTTGCCGTGAAGCCGGCGTGACCGAGCTTGTGGAAGTAAAGATTGGTTATGACGGCATCGTGCTCGCGACGGGCAAGGAGGCGCCTGACTTCGATCTGACGAAAGAGCAAATTTGGCGGGCGCTCGCCGTGGAGATCCCCGACGGTCAGGGTGGCTGGAAACCGAACGATACGGCACGATGGTCAGATATCGACGCGGCCCTACCGGATCTGCCAATCCGGGTGTCTGGCCCACCGCCCACATCGGGCACGCGCGATGCCTTTGTCGAGATCGCCATGGAATATGGCGCGGAAGAAGTTCCAGAAATGCTCGCTCTGGAAGAAGCTGACCCCGATGCCTTCTCCCGGCGCGCCACGACGATCCGCACCGATGGCGCCTGGGTCGACAGCGGCGAAAATGACACTGCCATCATCCAGACCCTGATCAACAACCCGAATGTGGTCGGCGTTCTTGGCTTTTCATCGGCAGAGCAGAATGGCGACCGTGTAAAAGCCGCCCGCATAAATGGTGTTGTGCCCACGTTCGACGCAATTGCCTCGGGCGACTACAAGATTTCACGGTCCATGTATTTCTACATCAAGGCCCAGAATGTGGACCTGGTGCCCGGCCTCATGGCGTATGTCTCATCCTTCACCGATGACGATGCCTGGGGGCCCATGGGATATCTGGCGGAAAAAGGCCTCATTCCATTACCGGCGGCCGAACGTAATGCTGTGCGAGAGCATGCGCTCGGCCTTGTGATGCTGGCGACGGACGGAGAGGGCTAGCGTCGTCCCACAATCCGTCTTAAGTCGCGCCCCATGTCGCTGACTGAAGAATCCGAACGCCGCCGCACCTTTGCGATCATCTCGCA
>JBCBGZ010000026.1:0-32388 GCA_038526245.1 Pseudomonadota bacterium | reverse complement strand
GCTGCTGCAATGCTTACACTGGTGTTCGCCAGCTTCCTTGAAATGATCATCCTGACGCCGTCGCAGGAAACCATACGCACGCTATCATCAGCAGCAGTTGGGATTGTTCTGGCGTTCCTTGGCCTGCAATTCTACTGGTATCGCGTCTCATTCGGGCGTCGTATCCTTTCCTGATCAACGCCTCGGACTTGATCGCACCGGCGGGCAGTGCATATCTGCGCAGCGGTGCGCGTCTTAAGACGATATGCGCCATCTGACATTTCGACCGGCTCCATGCGCGCCGGCCCTGGTTTGAGGAGACTCGCGCATGTCTCGTTTTGACGACCTCTTGGAAACGGTTGAGACCTACCAGTCGCTCGCCGCAGAGAATTATGATCGCATTCGCCGCCTCGCCGAGGAGCTTCGGGAGGGGCTATGCGCTTTCCTCGGCTCACGGGATGGCACCTGTGTGCATCTAGTTCCACCAGCCGGTCCGTTCGAGCCGCGCCCATATGGCGACCAAGCATTTTCAATTGCGCCGCGAGGATTTCGCCCCCTTGGGCCTGTACAATTCGGCGTGGCCATTCGCGTAACAAAAGGAACCGACTGGCTCCGTCTGGCTCTGGAATGCCGTAAAACGGGAGATATCTTCCGGGTCATCATGGAAGGCGGAAACGAATATACGTTCGAACTGCCCCTGGCAGACAACGATCCCGAGCCGTTCTACGAAGAAATCTACCAACACGTGAGTGGCTGGTTCCAGAACAGAATCGACCGCTACAATGAAGGTGACTTCGGCACGCGCGAAATCGGTTTCGATTTTGCAGATGGCCAGGAAGAAGCAAAGGTCTGACGCCGGTTTTCGGGGCGACAGAACTGGGGCAGGGATTTTTGGACTTAAACGACCTTCCGATACTTCTGGCAGGTAGCCAGCAATCGCTGATATTCTCGGTGGCCCTGATCGGCGCACTCGGGCTCGGCGCGCAATGGTTGGCCTGGAGGCTTCAAGCGCCAGCGATCGTTCTGATGGCGTTGGCCGGATTGATCGTTGGGCCGCTCTGGGCGACGACCCTTGGAAATCCAGACAGTTTTCTCTTTATCGGCACCAATGGGGCACTGCTTGACCCCAGCGCGGAGTTCAACGAGCTACTGCGCCCCATCATTTCACTGGCGGTGGCGGTCATTCTCTTTGAGGGTGGGCTGGTACTGCGCTTTGAGCATTTGAGAGATGCAGGCGCGGCTGTGCGGCGAATGGTGTTTGTCGGAGGGCCATTGGCCTGGGCATTGGGCTCGTTGGCGGCCCACTATGCGGCTGGATTGGACTGGGCATCTTCTATTGTTTTTGCAGGTGTCATGGTCGTGACTGGACCGACCGTCATCATGCCGCTGCTGCGCCAGTCCAAGATTGGCGGGCGCACCGGCGCGGCCCTGCGCTGGGAGGGCATCGTCAATGATCCGATCGGGGCACTCTTTGCCGTGGCAGCGTTCGAGATTGTTCGCGTTGCATCAAATGGCGAGAGCACCATTGGCGTGGCGGCCTGGGTAATCCTCGCTGCGGCATTGGGCGTTGCGCTTGGGCTTGCATTTGGTTGGGGGATTGTCCGCCTGTTTCGCGCTGGACTAACGCCGGAGTACCTGAAGGCGCCCATCATCTTCGCCTCAATTATCCTGTGCTACGCTGTTGCCGAAATGCTTGAAAAAGAAATCGGGCTGGTCGCGGTGACGGCCTACGGAATGTTCCTCGGCAACTCGAAACTCGCCGGCCTCGCCGAACTTCGCAAATTTAAAGAGGATATCGCGGTCCTCCTCGTTTCGGGTGTTTTTATCATTCTGACTGCGGACCTCACTCCCCAACTGATCGAACAGGCTCTGACACCGCAGACATTCTATTTCCTCGCAGCCATGCTGTTCGTGGTTCGCCCGCTCTCGATCTGGATTTCGACCTACGGCACGTTAACGCGCAACGAGGCCCTCTTGCTGGGATGGATTGCCCCACGCGGGATTGTTGCTGTGGCCGTCTCTGGCCTTTTCGGCACGTTACTCATCGACCTGGACCGCAATTCGGCTTTCGATATCTATGGTGCCGAACAGATCACGCCGCTGGCCTTTGCGATGGTGTTTTCGACGGTGGTTTTGCATGGCTTTACCATCGGCCCGCTGGCGCAGTTTCTCGGTCTGGCTCGCAAGGAAAAGCCCGGCGTCCTGATGGTCGGCGCCACGCCCTGGAGCGTGGATCTTGCCAAGACGCTGAAAGCCTCTGGCGTCGAGTCCATTATTGCCGACACCAATTGGCGACGGCTTCGTCCGGCCCGGGAGTCCGGATTGGAAACCTTTTTTGGCGAGGTGCTGTCGGAAGATGCTGAGGTCCGGCTGGACCATGCCCGGTTTGAGACCGCGCTCGCTCTGTCTGCGAACGAGCCCTATAACGCACTGGTTTCCAGCCATTTCGCACCTGAACTCGGTCGTCACAAAGTGTTCCAGCTTTCAACCCAGGAAGGCGAAGAAGAAGACCCCCGCAGCATGGGGGCAGGTACGCGTGGACGAACGCTGATCAAGCGCGGGCGCGGCTATGACCAACTTATCCGGGACCATTATCGCGGCTGGGCGTTCGCCAAGACGCAACTTACTGAAAAGTACACGCTCGAGAATCTAAAGGCGGATCGCCCCGGTTCTGATTTTGTGGCCGAAGTCCGGCCCGATGGTTCTGTGAGCTTTCTCGGCGGCAGCGCTGAACCGCGCGGCGGGGAAGGGGCGACGGTCATTACATATGGGCCGCCGGGAACAACTGAAGTCGGCCAAAAGGCGGCTGAAAGCGAAACAAGCGCCGATGATAAACCCGTAGCGGCGAGTTAGACGGCAAGCGGCCTATTCGTCGTCCATCTCATCGTAGAAGATGTCTCCCCAAAGGGCCTCGCGCCCCTGGCGGGTGGCCTCTATCAGGATCACCACCACAGCGCCTGCCAGAACGAACGCCGCCGTCGAAGGCTGGCTCGCCCAATTCACCATTGCATCAATCATCACCACGCCTCGGCTTGTCTGCTTTGTATGGTGAGAGTTTGGCCCGATGGGGGTTAACTGCGCCTCTCGGAAGCACGGCAAAAGCGGGTCAGTGTGTTGCCAGTCTTGCCACACACATTAACCAAACGCGCGATTCAGCGGTAAAGTGCAGATCATCCCGCCCGGGAAATTCACTTTTCCGTCGCGCTGACGTAGATGCAGGCCCATGGCCTCTTCCCGTTCGACTTCGCTTCCGCCGCGCGCCTGGCAACGCATGTTGTCAGGGCGTCGGCTTGATCTTCTTGATCCGTCGCCATTGGACGTCGAGATCGAAGACATTGCCCATGGACTGGCTCGGGTCGCGCGCTGGAATGGGCAGACCGTCGGCGACTATGCCTTTTCGGTCGCCCAGCACTCCTTGTTGGTGGAACGCCTGGTTCGCGAGCTGAAACCTTCGATCACCCCGGAGATGCAGCTTGCCGCGCTTATTCACGACGCCCCTGAATATGTCGTTGGCGACATGATTTCTCCATTCAAGGCTGTTTTGGGCGGAGACTACAAAGCGGTCGAGTTGCGCCTGACCCGCGCAATCCATCTTCGGTTTGGACTTCCGGCAGATCTGCCGGCGGCGATGAAGAAACTGATCAAGCGCGCAGATCTGATGTCTGCATGGTTGGAAGCCACTCAACTGGCCGGGTTTTCAGAGGCCGAGTCGGATCGATTCTTCATCGCGCCGCCCGATGGCTGCGCAGTCGATCTGACGCCCCAATCTCCGGGCGCCGCTCAGGCAGATTTTCTAGCGCGCTTTCGCGAAATCCTGACAGAGATCGATCAAGCCCGGGGCGCGGCGTGACAGGCGACCTCGTAATTGGTTTGTCTGCGGTGATCGTTGCAGCAGACTCTGCGGGCCCCAAAGTGCTGGCCACGCGCGGGCGGGATGGGAACCCAGCGCTGCCGTTTGGCGCGTTTGACCCCGTGGAACATCGGACCTTCGAATTGGGCCTTAGGGGGTGGGTGAGCGAACAGACCGGATTCGATTTGGGGTATGTGGAACAGCTCTATACCTTTGGCGACAAAGGCCGCGAGACGCCGGATGCGCGGCTGGCAGACGCGGCGGAGACAACGCGTGTGATCTCCGTCAGCTATCTGGCGCTTACGCCTGAGCCAGGTGAAATCGACGGCGCGTTCGATGCTCGCTGGCGCGGGTGGTACACGTTTTTTCCGTGGGAAGATCACCGGTCCGGTCGGCCGGCGATCATTGATGAAGCGATCGCGCCGGGACTTGTGTCCTGGGCGGCGGGGCATTCGGGGCGATTGGACCGCGTGAACGTTGCGTTCGGTTTGGGAAGCAACCAATCCTGGGTCGAAGAACGGGTGCTGGAGCGCTACGAACTTCTATACGAGGCCGGGCTGGTGACTGAGTGTGCCAGGGATGCGGGCCTCCCCCTTCCGGGCCGGGACCTTGGGAGCCCGATGTCCTCAGACCACCGCCGTATCCTCGCTACGGCCATGGGGCGATTGCGCGGCAAGGTGAAGTATCGGCCTGTCGTGTTTGAATTGATGCCAGAGCGGTTCACGCTTTCAGCCTTGCAACAAGTGGTCGAAGCGCTGTTGGGCCTTGGGCTGCACAAGCAGAATTTCCGCAGGGCGCTCGAAAAGACCGGTCTGGTGGAGGGCACTGGCGCCATGGAAACGTCAACCGGCGGGCGCCCGGCAGAATTGTTCCGCTTCAAACGAGAAATGGTACGACGTAAGGAAGTGAGCGGCGTTTCAACACCCACAACCCGCCGGGATGCTTAATCGCGTGGGTTACTCGACGCGCCAGCCGTGATCCGTGCGACGGGCTTCCAGGGTGATTGTGTCGCCCTCGGTCCAACCCGACTGGCGGGTACGAGTTGCGCCCGGAGCCTGGCGCCCGACAAAGCGCAGTAGTAGGGCAATCGACGCGATCACCAGTCCAGCCACGGCTGCGGCAACGGTCAGCACACCCGCGAAGACAATCAAAAGGCCTGCGATCGCGAACTTGGCCACAAACATTCCGGCCATGCGAAGGTTCGCGAAAATCGCGTCAAACGGATTGACGGGAGGGACTTTGGTTTCGTTCAGCGTCATATATCTGTCTCCTGTTGGAGATGATGGGGTGCATGGGGTGTATCGTCAATTGCAAGAACGGGGCAATTTCGTGAATTCGGCGTGATCAAACGGGGCAGGGCGCCAGGTCTTTGCTCGCAGCTGGCACGCTTATCCCATCAAATGACCACGCTCAGCCTTGATCTTTGCATAGGCCGATGTGATCGCCGCGGCCTTCCGGTGGGCGGCGGCTTCAAACTCCCGCGGGGCGCCGTTTGTGACCACCCTGTCGGGGTGATTGTTGCTCATCAGGCGGCGGTAAGCCGTACGGATGTCTGAAAACTCTGCATCATAAGGTACGCCGAGCACATGGTACGGGTCGTCGGCTGCGCTGCCGAGATAGCTCGCCTTGATCCGCCGGAACGTCGCTTCGCTAAACCCGAACGCCTGGGAGACGGTTTCCAGATAGTCCAGTTCTTCCTGTTTCATGACCCCATCGGCCATGGCGATCTGGAAGAGGCCATCAAGCACACCTTCCAGCAGGCAGGGCCGGTCCTTGTATTTCCGGCCGATGCGTCGGGCGTAGGCCTCGTAACCATTCACTGTCTGGCGCGCGAGGTTGAATACGCGCCGCACCGAGTCGGCGTCTTTGGGAGAAGATTGGAAGACCCGCGAGAAGGTCGCCATCTCGTCATTGGAAACAAACCCATCGGCGGCTGCCAGCTTCGCGCCCAAACCGACAATTGCGGCGGTGAACCCGACATCATTCGGATCCGGCGCGCATTGGGCGTCGGGATCGGAGCTGACATCCTCAGCCTCCACCTCGAAAAGGCGTCGACCGCGGTCCAGGAGAGCTGACCAGATCGTCATGCGAAGGACGATACCACTATTACGGGCAAAAACCATGCGCAGTTTCGACCTTCACGTGAAAGATAAACTAAACGTGAGGGGCTCATCCATTTTATATATCGGCTCGTATATTCAATCACCAGCGAGCAAATCTCGTTGGCCACCATCTGGAGATGATTGATGAAACTGTTTGCCCTATCCCTCAGCGCCCTCGCCCTCGCCGCCACCCCGGCCATTGCTGAGGGCTGTTCCTACAGCAAGTCCCAGCAATCGGCTGCGACCGAAACTGTGCGCTATGTTGGCCACCACGAGGAAGCCGCTGACATTGTCGATGTCGCTTCGGCTGCCGGCTCCTTCGAAACCCTCATCGCTGCTGCAGTTGCCGCTGACCTCGCGGGCGCACTGAAAGGCGATGGGCCTCTGACTGTTTTCGCACCGACGGACGAGGCCTTTGCCGCCCTGCCCGAGGGCACGGTCGCGACCCTGCTCGAGCCTGAAAACAAGGACCAGCTCGCAGCCATCCTGAAACTGCACGTCATTGCAGGCGCGAAAGTCACGTCCGACCAACTGGCCGGCAAGACTCTCGAAGCTGAAACTCTGAACGGCACGGTGTCCATCGACGGAACGGACGGCGTCACCGTCAACGGCGCAAACGTGATCGCAGCCGACGTCATGGCATCCAATGGCGTGATCCATGTGATCGACACGGTTCTATTGCCCGAGGGCTAGTCCCCCCCTCTCTCGAGGCACAGATAGCGGCTCCTGTCTCAATGGCAGGGGCCGTTTCCTTTTGCCGTGGACTGATTTAACCCGGCGGATCTAAGACGCGAATCCGGCCCGGGAGTATCAATTGGAAAACGAAGACGATCAGATCGTATTCCAAGAATGTATTGTGCGCGATGGCCAGCGGTTTTGCCGAGATGTGGCTGAACCTGCCATTCCCGAAACGCCAGCCGTCGCAGATGCCAACTTAGAAACTGGGGAAACGGTTGCTGGGCCCGGCTTGTTTGATTGGGCGGAGCCGATTCTGGCTGACCCTATTGGCTGGGCGAACGCCAATCTGCTGAATGTCGACGTCCTGCTACCGATCGGAGTTCAGGTCGGCGCGATCATCGGGGCGATGCTCTTGGGGGCTATTTTCGCCGCGCCAGTGCGCCGCCTAGTGCGCACTGGTATTCAGCGTCTTCCTGAAAACTTGGCCAGTTTTGTGCGCGAAATTGGCCCCAAACTGGTGCGGCCCGCCATTACGCTAGGCCTGTTTTACGTTGCGCAAGTCTCCCTGGCGGGCGCCGGGTTCGATGCAACGCTTGTCCGAGTGGCCTTCTCCCTCTCAGTGGCGTTCTTCCTCATAACGCTCGCAGGGGCATTTCTGCCGGAAGGCTTACGGAAACCGGCGCTGTACATCGCCCTTGCAATCGCCGGATTGAATGCGTTCGGCGTGCTCGATGATTTCGTAGCGTGGACTTATACGATTGGTCCCGTGTTTGGCGGGCGGACGATCAATCCGCCCTTCCTGATCCAGGCTGTTATTACAGCCGGCGTTTTCCTGTTTGCGGCAAACTGGCTATCGAAAAAGCTCAAGACGCGTGTGGAAACCCTGCCGCAAGTCGAGCCGAGCTTGCGAATCCTGATTTCGAATGCGCTGCAGATCGGGTTGTTCTTTGCAGCTGCAATCCTGACGCTTGCTGGCCTGTCCATTCCATTGTCCGGTCTCGCCGTTCTTGGCGGCGCGATCGGCGTGGGTCTTGGCTTTGGCATGCAGCAGATCGTTGCAAACTTTATCTCCGGCGTGATCTTGCTGACGGACCGCTCAATCAAGCCAGACGATGTGATCGAAGTGGATGAGACCTATGGCGTCGTGAAATCCCTCGGCCTTCGCTATGCCTCGGTGGTGACCCGGGACGGAAAAGAGCATCTCATCCCGAACGAACAGTTGATTACTGATAAGGTGGTGAATTGGAGCTACTCGAACAAGCAAGTCCGCATCAAACGGCGCTTGAGGGTGGAGTACGAAACGGACTTGAAACTCGCTTGCCAACTTGTCGTCGAAGGCGCTGCGGAAACCGAACGAGTGCTATCCAATCCAGCGCCGAAATGCCTTGTCATGGAGTTTGGCGAGGAAGCCGTTGAAATCGAAGCGCGTTTCTGGATCGAAGACCCGCAAAACGGCGTAAACAATGTGGGCTCGGAAGTGATGCTGAACGTCTGGGACCGGTTCAAAGCCCATGGCATCGATATACCGCTTCGCCATGAAGACGTGCTGATCACGCCCGGGTCTACTCTGAAAGTGGAGATGGTGCGCGGAAACGCCAAGCCACAGCCGGGCGCTGCGGCCGCGACGATGCTCGCTGCGCTAGATGGCAAAGAAAAATAGGCCCGCGAAAATCAGCAGCGGCACGAGGAGGCTGCCGAACAGGTTGCGCGCGAACACGTAGCGGCCAAGCCACCGGTCGAGACTGGCGTCGTCGAACGTCTCGACATGGGTGATGTGATCGACGTTGGAGCCGCTGATCCGGGTTTCATCCCGGACACGGCTTTCGAAGCTTACCCCGGCGAGGTTTGCGCCGATGAAGAACAGACCGCCAAAGGCCGCACCGCCCGCGGCCACCGAGAGAATGACGAACAGCCACTCGACCTGGCTCGGCACGCCCGAAGCCCAAAGACCAAGTCCTGTTGTTAGAACACCTGCGCAGATTGCGGTGATCCACAGACGAGGCAGCGCGTCGAGAGATGATTTTTCGGCCATTGCGCAAAATTACGCGTGAGAGGCCAGATTTGGCAACGGCTCTATTCGCCCGAAACGCTTTCGGCGACACGTTTTGCAAAACGGCGGGAGACGCGATTTGCATCCCACCAGACGCTGGTTCCAACCGAGTTGCGGATGTCGTTCTCAAACCATTTATACTCGACTTCCGATACATCGCCGTCGGCATGCGTGACTGTGCCTGCCAGCGACATGCCGCCGATGGAAACCGACCGGAAAGGATCGAGGCCGGGGGAGCCGGATATCTGTTCGAAGGTCGGGCGGTTTGGTTTGGCGTCGAGGATCATCACATCGATGCGCTCGACCGTATCATCCATGCCATTAAGTTCTCGCTCAAGATCTTCGATGATCTCTTCGGTCAGCTTGGCACCTTCGCGCACGCCGTAATCGTCTTCCAACTTCTCTGCGAAGTCCTCTGAGAACGCGACATTGATGGTCGTGGCGTCTGCCGCAGTAGCGAGGCCGAGGGTGGTCAGGGCGATAAGGGCGATGCGGGTCATTGGATGAACCTTCTCTTGGTCAGGGTACGCCTAAAACCGGCGCTTACGAGACACCTAACCAATTCGTTCAACACATGGAAATCACAGGCGCGCGAGCAGGGCTCAGTCGCTGTCTTTTTCCTGTTTTTCGTCTTCGTCCTTGTCACCGCTTGGCGTAACCGCGCCGACGACGGCACCGGTCGTGTTTACCGCGCCCTCGGCGACATCGCCCGTCACGTTGACGGCACCTTCTACAACATCCCCGGCCACGCTGACGGCGAGACAGCCAGAGACAGGTAAGGCAGCAAGGACAAGGACAAGGGCGACGGCGGCAGCGGTGCGGTGCAGATTTTTCATGGGGCGAACACAGCCGTAGTTTTTCGCCAATGGCAAGACGCCGCTATGGGCGCCTTGCCGCTTTGTAATGCTCATACAGTGTCCACCAGGACCAATTCTGTGGGGACGCTGGCATCTATCTCTAGCCGGGCAGGCCCCACAATTGCCGCTCCGTCTCGGGCCTTGAAGGGTTTGCCGTTCAATTTGGCTTCGCCTGTGGCGGCGACGAGATATCCGTGTCGACCTTGGGGGATCTCATAGGCAAGCGGCTGGCCCGGCAAAGCGGTCGCCCCGAGAACGCGGGCGTCCTGATTGATCTCAAGGGCTTTGTCATCGCCAAATCCGCTGGCCAGAACATCCCAGCCGCCGGCCTGCTCACCTTTGGGGAAAGCTTTCGCGCCCCATTTCGGCTGGCCGCCCGCAGCGCGCGGCTCGATCCAGAGCTGGAAAATCTGCGTGTTTTCGTCTTCCTCATTCCACTCTGCGTGCTGGATGCCCGATCCGGCGCTCATGACCTGAACATCTCCAGCCTCAGTGCGACCGCTATTGCCCATGGAGTCCTTGTGGCTGATCGCACCACTGCGGACATAGGTGATGATTTCCATCGACTGGTGGCCGTGGGGCGGAAACCCGGTATCGGGCTGGATGGTGTCGTCATTCCAGACCCGAAGTTTGCCAACGCCCATACGCGATGGGTCATAATAGTTGGAAAAAGAGAAGTGATAGTGCGCTTCCAACCAGTCATTGGTGAAGCGGCCAAGGTCTTCAAAACGTCGAATGTCGATCATGTTGATCTCCCTGTTTCGTGTTGCGTTGGGAGATACTTGGTGGAGCGCGGCCCCGCCGTGCAGGGGCCGGGGCCGAAAGGGTGTTATGCAGGTTCTGAATAAAGCGAACTACTCGCCCTTGAGCACCGCATCGCGCGCAACGGGCGTCAGCTCGGCCATTTGCTCACGGATCTCGCTGTCTGAACGCACCACGCCTGCCGCATCGAAGTCGCCGCGCACCTTGCGGAATACGTCTTCCTCGCCCGCTTCTTCCAGGTCCGAAAGCACAACTTCTTTCGCATAGGCGTCGGCTGCGGCGCCGGTCTTGCCTAACAAGTCGGCCGCCCAGAGGCCGAGCAGCTTGTTGCGCCGCGCCATCACTTTAAACTGGGTTTCTTGGTCCAAGGCGTACTTGGCCTCTTCGGCGCGTTCGCGATCGTCAAAACCATTGCTCATGGTGCAGTTTCCCTGTGAGAAAGCCAATAATCATTACAATAGGCCCTGCCGGGCCTGCGCTCAAGCATTTCACACCGATGATGTTTGGCTTAGAGTGTCGGTTGCGTGAGACATGGACTCGTGCCAGTGGAGCGCGCTTCGCGGGGCGCAGCCCCGATGACGGATATTTCCCCGCACGAGCTGTTTGAAAGCGAAACCCAGAACCCATGTCCCGCAAACGCATGATTTACGAAGGCAAGGCGAAGATCCTGTATGAGGGACCTGAGCCGGGCACACTGATCCAGTATTTCAAGGACGACGCCACCGCGTTCAACGCCGAAAAGCGTGCGGTTCTGGATGGCAAAGGCGTGCTGAACAATCGGATTTCAGAATACATGATGACGCGTCTCGGGGGCGTCGGCATCCCGACGCACTTCATTCGCCGTCTGAACATGCGCGAGCAACTGGTGAAGAAGGTTGAGATTATTCCGCTGGAAGTGGTGGTGCGGAATGTGGCAGCGGGCTCGATGTCAAAACGGCTTGGGGTCGAAGAGGGCACGGCGCTCCCGCGTACATTGGTAGAGTTTTACCTCAAGCGCGATGACCTGGGAGATCCGTTGGTCACCGAAGAGCACATTGCTGCGTTCAACTGGGCCAATCCCCAGGAAGTGGACGACATGGTCGCGCTGGCCCTTCGGGTAAATGATTTTACGGCGGGCTTGTTCAGTGCCGTCGGGATCAAACTGGTCGACTTCAAGCTGGAGTTCGGGCGCCTGTTCGAGGGCGAAATGGTGCGGACCATTCTAGCCGATGAGATCAGCCCGGATAGCTGTCGGCTCTGGGACATGGAGAGCGGCGAAAAGCTCGATAAGGACCGTTTCCGCCAGGATCTGGGCGGTGTCACCGAAGCCTATAGCGAGGTCGCGCGACGCCTGGGAATCATCAAGGAAAGCGGGCAGGGCGACAACATCGTCGCTTTCAATGGAAACGGCAAATAGGAGCTGGGCGATGAAAGCGATTGTTCATGTGGCGTTGAAGCCCGGTGTGCTTGACCCCCAAGGTAAGGCCGTTGCGGACACGCTTGGCCGGCTTGGTTTTGGCGAGGTCGAAAGCGCGCGGATCGGCAAGGTGATCGAGCTGGACCTGGAAGACGGACTCTCGCGGGACGCTGCCGAGGCTCGGGTTGAGGAAATGTGCCAGCAGCTTCTGGCGAACACGGTAATCGAAAGCTACCAGATCGAGCTTGAGTCCTGAACGCAAATGCAGGCTCGCCAATCCGGCGAATTCCACATGCGGTTCACACTTGATCCATCGGCCCGCCCGTTGCATGTGGCCGCGCATGACACGTTCTATTGCATTGATTGCGGTCGCATTCGCCGTCGCCGCCCCCGCCAGCGCGCAGTTTTGCGCAGAACAGTCCATTAGCTGGACTGAGGAGACGGGTGCCAAACACACCACCGTCGTTGAAGGGCGCATCCGCAACGGGTGCCCGATGGTGCGCCAGTCCATTGCCATGCCGGGCACCAGCCCGCTCGAAGCGACCGGCCCCGATTGCGATTGCGATCTGGTGATCGATGGCGAGGAAGCGCGTTTCTCTGCGCCCCTCCCAATAGTCGCGGGCCGCATGCTCGACGTGTGCCTGCAAAACCGCGCCAGCGCTCGGCCTAATCGCAATCAGGCTGAGATGAGCACCGTTCCAAGCGCGGGCTAACGCCAGCACGACGCCTTTCCTGTTTTCCTTTAGGGCGCTTGCGCGTATGGACTCGCCACAGGCAGAGACGGGGATTGCCATGTCGGATCGCATCTACACGCTCGAGGGTGTTCGCAACTTCCGCGACTTTGGGGGCTACACCACCAGTGAGGGGCGGACGGTCAAGCGTGGCCTCCTGTTCCGGTCCGGCCACTATCACGAAGCAACCGACGCTGACATCGAGGCGGTAAAGGCCCTGAACATTCAGTTCCAGGCCGATTTGCGCCGCCCGGATGAGCGCGAACGCCAGCCCGGTCGCTGGAGCGCCCCTGAAGTGTTGACCAGCGATGGTGGGCGGGAAATGCAAAGCCCCCACGTGACGTTTCTCAGCCAGGTCGAAGCCGATAAGGACGCGGCGGAAGACTGGATGAACGGCTACTATGTGACCGCTCCCTATAAAGAGCACCACGTCGAGCTGTTCAGCGGTTGGTTTGAACGCCTTGCCGGATTGGCGGAGGATGAAGCTGCCTTGGTCAACTGCGCGGCCGGAAAGGACCGAACCGGCATTACGTGTGCTCTGACCAAGCACATTCTTGGCGTCTCCCGGGATGATATTCTCGCTGACTATGAGATGACCAACACTGCGGTGGATATTGAAGCCCGCCTGCCGGACGCCCAGGCCTATTTCAACAACATGCTCGATCGGTCGTATGATGCAGACGTGTACCGGCCATTCATGGGTGTACGACGGCGCTATCTGGAAACGGCATTTTCTACAATCGAATCGGAGTCAGGCAGCGTGGACACTTATCTCGAAGATGTATTGGGTGTCACAAAAGCGCTAAGATCAGACCTCAAGGCGCGGTTGCTCGCCTAATACTCAAGTTTTTGAATTAAATAGTGTTAAATCGGAAAACTCTCTCCGGGGTTTAACTTTCGGTTTGCCGGCACATGACCATAAATCGACTGGAGTTTTCCGGAGGGGAAAATGCAGCTTTCCATGTCTGCTTCCATGCGTGTTCTGATGTTTGCAAGTGCTGTGGCGCTGGTCGGGTGTTCCGGCGGCGGCGGAGAGAGTGGAGGGGCATCGTCGCCTCCCGGATCACCGCCCGTGGGCGGTCCGCCGCCACCGCCACCCCCGCCGCCTGTGACGGTGATTGATGACGAAGCAGAGGCAGTACGATTCCTGAACCTGTCCACCTTCGGCGCCGACCAGACCATGATCAGTAATCTGGTGCGCAGTGGAAACGCCTCCGACTGGGTTGCGGGCGAGCTCGCCAAGCCGCCGACATTCTATCTTCCCCGCGTTGCTGCTGAGACGCCCGAAGACGATAGCGAAGGCCGCGACGTGTTCACCTACACGGTCTGGGAGTCGATGATCGAGAATGACGATCAGCTCCGCACGCGTATGACTTATGCTTTGTCCCAGATCGTCGTGGCCAATGGCCGTGACACTGGCGGGATCAATTCTCGCGCCACAGCCTTCTACGCGGACGCCCTGACGCGCAATGCGTTTGGAAACTACCGCCAGCTGCTGCAGGACGTGACGTACACCCCTCTGATGGCCGAATACCTGACCTATATGCGAAACCGCAAAGGAGACGAGCGCCGCGGTCGCATGCCGGACGAGAACTATGCCCGCGAAGTCATGCAGCTCTTCACCATCGGCCTGGTCGAGCTGAACATGGACGGCACATCCAGGCTCGATGCCCAGGGCAATGAAATCGAGACCTACACCAATGAGGATGTGATCGGGCTCGCCCGCGTATTCACCGGGCTCTCCGAAAAGGGTGGAAATTTCTACCGGGATCATGATGTCGACAGCGAGTACTCGGCCCTGGTGATGTACCCGGACCAGCACTCGCCACTCGAGAAATCGTTCCTGGGGACGACGATCGCTGCGGGCACACCTGGCGATGAGTCCATCTCCCTGGCGCTGGATGCACTCTTCAATCATCCGAACGTTCCGCCATTCGTTTCCCGGCAGCTCATTCAGCGTTTTACGTCGTCCAACCCGCCTGCTGCCTATGTAGAGCGCGTGGCCACGGCATTCGCGAATGGCTCATTTACGGCCGATGACGGTCGCAGTTTTGGCACCGGGCAGCGTGGGGACCTGTCTGCCACCATCGCCGCCATTCTGCTGGATGAGTACGTGCTCAGCGGCGCAGCTGCGAGCGATGAAGCCTACGGAAAAGTGCGCGAGCCAGTGATGAATTTCATCCATTGGGCCCGGGCATTCGATGTCACGGAAATTGATGCGTCGAATGAGAACCTGCTGAGGGACACACGGTCGAACGCTTCACGACTGGGCCAGCAGCCTTTCCGGTCTCCGTCGGTGTTCAACTTCTACCGCCCCGGATTTACGCCGCCCGGGACCGAAGCCGGTGGCCGCGCCATGACGGTGCCTGAATTCCAGATCGTCAACACGGCCTCGGCTGTCGGCTATCAGAACTTTATGACTGACTTCGTGTTTGACGTCTCGTCTTCGCGAGAGCGAAACACAACGTTCAACCCCGACTATACCGATGAACTGGCCCTGGCCGATCAACCCGAGGCCCTCGCGGACCATCTTGATATGTTGCTCACCGGTGGGCGCATGAGCGACGCGACAAAGGCGGACATCGTCAACGCGGTCAACGCCATGCCGATTGATGACAGGGACACAGATCGAGATCGGGAGCGCCGGATCATGTCGGCCATTCTCATTGCCGTGAATTCCCCAGCTTACCGCGTACAGCGCTAGGAGCCGAGATTATGGATATGCTCTCCAGAAGAATTTTCCTGCAAGGCATGGCCGCGACAGGCGGACTGGCTGCCATCAGTTCTTCCACGGCGTTGCCGGCCCATGCTGTGAACACGGGTGGCTACAAGGCGCTGGTCGGGATCTTCCTGAAAGGCGGCCTTGATTATGGCGATATCGTCATGCCGACGGACCAGGCGCAGTATGATATGCTGCGCGGCGTTCGAGAGGACATGTTCGCCAGCTACAATGGCGCGAATACACCATCGCGGGCCTTGGGCGACTTGCTCGGTTTGAACATCGCCAATTCGGCAGATCTTGGCGGGCGACGGTTTGGGCTGGTGCCAGAAATGTCCGGTCTCCATGGCCTCTTCAACGCCGGGGAAGCTGCGATTGTCGGCGGGGTTGGCCCGCTGATCGAGCCAACAACGCGCCAGTCTTACGATGATCGTTCGGTGGCGCTGCCGAAGAAGCTGTTCTCCCACAATGACCAGCAATCGACATGGATGGCCCTGGGCACGGAGGGCCAGCGTGTCGGCTGGGGCGGCCGCTTTGCCGACATTATCACCGCCGCGTCTCCATCAACGCCATCAATCTACCAGAATATCACGGTTGGCAGTTCCGACGTATTTCTGTCCGGTCAGACATCCAGGCCGTTTGCGGTTTCGGGTGGAAACATCCCAACACCCAAAGTGGTGTCTTCCCGCGGCCTGCTCGGAGGTGGCGATCAGGGCGATGCAACCCGGGCAGCCATCCGCGAGGCCCTTTTGCGTCGGGATTTCGAGTCCGCGTCCTTACTGGAGCGCGATCTGGCCATGCTGAGCGCGCAAGGCGTTCAGGACAATGAGTCCTTCGCTGAAATCAGAAATGCAGCTGCCGATTCGTTGACGACGGAGTTTCCGAACACCTCGCTTGGGCGTCAGCTTCGCACCGTTGCGGAAACCATCGCAATTCGCGACTCACTTCTCGTCAATCGCCAGATTTTCTATGCCACAAAAGGCGGCTTCGATACGCACCGGAACCAGTCCAACAATCTACCGAACCTGGCGCAGGAAATCTCCGATGCCTTTGCGGCCTTCCGCAATGCAATGGTCGAGCTTGGGCAATGGGGTAATGTGGCTGTCTTCACCTTCTCTGACTTTGGCCGCACGCTGAACGGCAATGGCAACGGCACCGACCATGGTTGGGGCGGACACCATTTTGTGGCCGGCGGAGCTGTCCAGGGCGGGCGGGTTTACGGCGCATTGGCAGAACCCGACATCGAGTCCGAATTCTACACGGGCCGACGCGGTCGTTTGATCCCGTCGGTTTCCGTTGAGCAATTTGGCGCCACGCTGGGTGGTTGGTTCGGTCTCAACGGTTCGGAACTCGCCAGCGTGTTCCCAAACCTGCAGAACTTCAGCCAGTCAGATCTTGGCTTCCTGGGCGGCGTAACGACCTAGCTGGTCGGCGCGTCCTCACTAAGGCGCTCGCGTCGCACCACGCGCACCGGGTTATTCCTGGTTTTTGGGGCGGCGCGGGCGCATCAAGCCTTCCTGGGCGACGCTGGCGACCAGTTGGCCATCCTGCGTGAAGACTTTTCCACGATTGAAACTGCGTGCGCCTCCGGCATAGGGGGCGTCCATTGTGTAGAGCAACCAGTCGCTGAAGTTTACCGGCGCATGGAACCACATGGAGTGATCCAGGCTCGCGCTCATCAACTCACCCGTCATCCAGGAAACGCCATGGGGCCGGTTTGCCGTGCCCAGAAGGCGCATGTCCGAAGCGTAGGCCAGCAAACAATGGTGTAGCCAGGGTTTCTCGTCGATCTCGCGGGCTACGCGGAACCATAAATGGCTGACCTCGGGTTTCGGCGTCGGCTCGAACAGGTCCATCGGGTCAATGTCACGAATCTCGATGGCGCGCGCACGGGTAAAGTCCTTGCGGAATCTCTCCGGCACTTTGTGGGCAACAGCCGCACGGAGTTCGTCATGGGTCGGCAGATTTTCCGGGCCTACGGTTTCCGGCATCTCATGCTGGTGGTGCCAGCCTTCTTCTTCAACATGGAATGAGCAAGCCATGTTGAAAATCTGCTTGCCATGCTGGATCGCTATTACCCGGCGCGTGGTGAAACTCCCACCATCGCGGGCGCGGTCGACTTCATAAATAATCGGGATCTTCGGATCGCCGGGCCGAATGAAATAGGCGTGCAGGGAGTGGCATGTCCGGTCTTCCACGGTGCGATAGGCCGCCACGAGGGCTTGGGCGATAACCTGTCCACCAAACACGCGCTGGCTGGTTTCCTCGTCGGGGCTTTCCCCGCGAAACAGGTCAACTTCGAGGCGCTCAAGATCGAGCAGTTTCAGAAGGTCGGCAACGGGATCGGATGTGGGTGTCATGGCGTTTCGCTTACGCCAGCACCAGACTTCTGTGAAGCCTTTGCATCCCTGCATTGCCCCATACCGGCCCAGCCGCCATAATCGCGCGATGAGCGAGACTGAGTCCCCCGAAGAGCGCGATGAAGCGACCTTCTCCATGTTCACCGACGAAGAGACCGGTGCTGCGCCCGAGGGCGAAGGCTATCAGGTACTCGCGCGAAAGTACCGTCCGCGCCGATTTGAGGACCTGATCGGCCAGGAGGCCATGGTACGCACCCTGCGCAATGCGTTCGAAACGGATCGGATTGCCCACGCCTTCATGCTCACGGGTGTGCGCGGAGTGGGCAAGACCACCACAGCCCGGCTGTTGGCACGCGGACTGAATTACAAATCAGACGCTGTAGATGGTCCATCCATTGTGTTGGATCCAATGGGCGAGCATTGCGAAGCCATCATGGCCGGACGCCACCCGGATGTGCTGGAGTTGGACGCTGCCTCGCGCACGGGTGTGGCGGATATGCGCGAGCTCTTGGATGGCGCTCGGTATGCGCCGGTATCGGCCCGTTACAAGGTTTATGTGATCGACGAAGTGCACATGTTGTCTGTTGCGGCCTTCAATGCGCTCCTGAAAACTCTTGAAGAGCCGCCAGCCCATGTGAAGTTCATCTTCGCCACCACGGAAATCCGCAAAGTGCCGGTCACGGTGCTGTCGCGCTGCCAGCGATTCGATCTCAAGCGCCTCGACCCATCTGCACTCGCAGACCACCTCGGCAAAGTGGCGGAACGCGAGGGCGCGAAAGTGTCTCCTGAGGGGCTCGCGCTCATTGCGCGGGCGGCTGAAGGTTCCGTACGTGACGGGCTGTCAATTCTCGATCAGGCCATAGTGCAGACGACCGATGGCGGCGATGTCTCAGGTGCAGCGATCCGGGATATGCTGGGCCTCGGAGATCGAGGTCGCTTGCTGGACGTGTTTGACATGGCTGTCCGCGGTGATGCCAAGGCCGCCCTGGCCGAAGCCGATGACCAGGTCCATGCGGGCGCTGATCCACTCGTGATCCTCAAGGATTTGCTTGATATTGCGGCAGAAGTCGCCTCCGCCCAGGTCGCTGGCGAGGAGTACATGCCAGCGGGACCGCAAGACTGGATCGATCGGACCCGCGCCATGGCGCAGCGTTTGTCAGCCGCCCAGGCAGCGCGGCTTTGGCAGATGCTTCTGTCAGGCTATCGCGATACCCAGACAGCGCCCGATGCGGCCACGGCCCTGCGCATGGTGCTCTTGCGTATTGCTGCAGCCGCGAACCTGCCATCGCCGGAAGAAGCAGCGCGCCTGATCGCCGAGAAAGCTGCCAGCGGCGGCGCGGGGCAGGGCGCACCGAGCGGCGGCGCCGGCCCCAGCAGTTTTGCCGAGATCGTAGACCTGCTCACCGAGCGGCGTGAAGTGATCCTTAAAAGCGAAGCAGAGACTTATATCCGCCCCGCAGATATCGCGTTTGGCCAATTGCGCTGCGCCCTTGAGCCCGGTGCGCCCGAGGACCTCTTGCGTCGTCTGGCGCTGTTTCTTGAGCGTGAAACCGATACGCTTTGGCAGGTGGACCAGGTCGAAAGCGCCAGCGAAACGATGAAAGGTCGGCGCGCCAGGATCCTCTCCGAGAAGATTGAAGACGCCGCGCGTCATCCGAAAATCGCTGCCGCTCTTGAGGCTTTGCCGGGCGCCCAGGTGGTCGATGTGCGCCAGGAAGCGCCCATTGATCCAGCTGGCGAAGCGCCCAATGTCGTGGATATCACATCGCCAGGCCGCCGCCGCGCCTGAACCGGTCAAACGAAGGAGTGCCCCCGTGAAAGACCTGCAGAAGATCATGCGCCAGGCCCAGGAAATGCAGTCCAAGATGGCCGAGGCGCAAAAGAAGATCGAGGCCACAGAGGCTGAGGGTGTCTCCGGCGCTGGCATGGTGACCGTGCGCTTGCGCGGAAAGGGGGAGCTTGTCGCAATCACGATCGATCCCTCCATGATGGGCGACGATGCTGAAATTCTGGAGGACCTTATCAAGGCTGCCCACGGCGATGCGCGGCGGCATCTGGAGCAGGAAATGGAATCAGCGATGAAGGAAGCGACCAAGGATCTCGGCGGCGGCATGTTGCCTGGGTTCAAGCTCCCCTTCTAGACTCTCGGCTAGGTCGAATATACTGCTCGTCAAGGCCCGCGGAGTCGCATTCCGCGGGCGTTTTTGTTGCACACGCACAACACATTTCGGGTCCCTGTCCGGCGTCATCAAAGCTTCACGAAAACGTTACGCAAGCGTTGCGCGGCGCGACTACGGGGACGCCAACGTGGTCGAATGGTCGACCCGGGTCGCGTTCATTCGAGGGGAACGAACTCATGAATTGGAAAACACTCGCAGGCGGCGTCGCCTTTGGCGCCATGGCTGCAGCCATCGTCCAGCCCGCAGATGCGCAGATTACTTCATCCAGCATCAATGGTACTGTGGTCAACGAAGCCGGTCAGGCTGTCTCCGGCGCTGCCGTCACGATTTTGCACGAGCCGACTGGCTCTGTTTCCACAACGACAACGTCCCCGAATGGTTCGTTTGTTCGTCCGGGCCTCCGCGTTGGCGGTCCCTACCTCATCACAATTGAGTCGCCGGTCGGTTCCGTCCGCCGCGGCAATATCTTCCTTACGCCATCCTCGAACTCTCTCAGCTTTTCTGTCGCGGCCGTCGATGAAGCGCGCACGCTTGAGACGATCGTTGTGCGTGGCGAGGTTGGATCGACCCTCGATGTCAATAACGGCATCGGTTCGGTCTTTACCGACAGCGACATTCTGGGCCAGCCTTCGACTGAACGCGACCTGATCGCGACGCTCGTGCGCGACCCGCTCGCTTTCTCAACCGGAGAAGGCCAGATCCAGATTGCTGGCGTCAACCCACGCTTCAATGCCCTGGCCATTGATGGTTCGCTGCAGCAAGATGATTTTGGTCTGTCCGACAGCACCTATGCAACGGCACGTGCACCGATCTCTCTCGATGCAATCGAAAGCGCTTCGGTAGCTGCTTCCGACTATGACGTGAAATCGTCTGGCTTTGTCGGCGGTCTGGTCAATGTTGTGACCAAGTCCGGTACCAACGAATTCGATGGTGCTCTCTACTACTACCGTCAGGATGAAGACTATTTCGGTAACGCTGCGTTTGATCAGTTCGTTGAACAGCCAGCCTTTACCGAAGAAGAGTATGGCTTCGTGCTCTCCGGTCCGATCATCAAGGACAAGCTGTTCTTCATGGTCAGCTATGACGAGTTCGAATCCGGTTCGAGCTCGAACTTTACACAGTCCGACATTGATGACGATATCAATCCGGCGATCTATGATGGCATCAATCAGATCGTGCTGGACACCTACGGGTTCGATCTTGGCGGTCGCCCAGATGTTGTGTCCCTTCCTGTGACCTCGGAACGCTTCCTCGGCAAGATTGACTGGGAAATCAACGAGAACCACCGTGCCTCGTTCACTTACCAGTCCACGGAAGAAAATGGCACGTCGGGGGTTGGTCAGACCAACTTCCAATCGGCTTACTACCAGACGCCAACGGATCTCAAAGCTTACACTGCCCAAGTCTTCAGTGATTGGTCGCCGCAACTCTCCACCGAGTTCCGGATCAACTTCAAAGACTATGAGCGCGGCCAACTCTGTAATGCAGGGGACACGGTCGGCGCCTGGGACATTCAGCTCTCCGAAGCCGATCTCGTAGGCACCGCATTTGAAGGTTTCCTCGACGATGGCGACGCTGATCCTGCTGAAACAGCGGACACTCTGTTCCTTACGGGCGGCTGCGACCGTTTCCGCCAGGGCAACACCTTCGCCGACGAGCGTCTCCAGATCCTCGGCGCAGCAAACTATGTTCTGGGCGATCACTTCATCACGGTAGGCGCAGAGTTCCAAGACTACGAGTTGGACAACTTGTTCGCCCAACGTTCGGTTGGTCTCTTCCGGTATGAGAGCATCGCTGATTTGCAGGCAGGTTTCGCTGACCGTGTTCAGGTTCAGCTGCCCGACACAGGTGTTCGTGAGGACATCCGTGCGGTCTGGGGATACAACCAAATTGCCCTGTTTGCTCAGGACAGCTGGCAAATCCTGCCGAACTTCTCGCTGGATTACGGCATTCGCTATGAGCGCATCGTTCAGGACGACGAGCCGCAGGAGCGGACGTTCTTCCAGGACGCTTACGGCTTCTCGAACTCTCAGAACCTTGACGGCAATGACCTGATCATGCCCCGTGTGAGCTTCGAGTACACGCCATTTGATCGCACAAAGGTCACCGGTGGTTTTGGCCTCTTCGGTGGTGGCGACCCGAAAGTGTGGACATCTAACGCTTTCACGCCTCCGGTCTTCTTCGCTCAGGAATTTGGTGTTGCGAACACCAACCCAGCCAACGGCACACCGGCGTCGCTGCTCGCGACAATCACGGCTAATAGCGCCAACGATCCTGGCCCAATCGATGTTATCTCCAATGATTTCGAGACGCCGTCCGATTGGAAAGCCTCACTGAGAGTCGATCAGGAGTTCGATGCTGACCTCAACCAATTCGGCATTCCTGTGAACTTTGGTGATGACTACCTGATCAGCCTCCAGGCTCTGTATTCGGCCACGAACCAGGGCTTCCGTTGGGAGAACTTAGCTCAAACCGAATTGGCATCGACCCAACCTGTCGGCGTGGCGCCTGATGGTCGTCCGATCTATGCTGATCTTGATGATCTGGGCATTAACAACGCCATTGCACTCACCAACTATGATGATGGTTCTTCGCTCACGCTGTCCGCAGCGCTGAGCAAGGATTATGACAACGGTCTCGGCTTCTTCGCCTCCTATGCTTATCAGGATGTCGAAACGGTGACTGAAGGTGGTTCATCGCGTGGTGTGTCGAACTTCCGCGGCATCTTCGCCAGCGACCGGAACAATCCTTCAGCTGGAACATCGGTTTATCAGACTGAGCATGCCTTCAAGCTGAACTTGTCCTATGAAGCCGAAATCTTCGGTGACCTCGAGAGCCGGTTCAACCTGTTCGGTCAGGTTACCTCAGGCGAGCCATTCTCGTACACCTTCGATGTATCGTCGGACAACTCGCTGTTCGGCCGCCAAGGCGATGGTGAGAGCCCATTCGACAATGACTTCCTGTACGTTCCAACGATCTCTGGCGGCGCCATCTCTGACCCAGCTGTCGTAGTTGCGAGCAGCTTCCAGGAAGACGCCTTCATTGATTACCTGAACAGCCGCGGCATTGGTTCTGGTATTCAGGACAAAGGCGATGATGAGAGCCCTTGGAATTCGCGCTGGGACTTCCAGTGGCAACAAGAGCTGCCATTCGTGAATGAGTTCGCTTCCCAGTATGTCGGCGACAACAAATTGAAGTTTGTAGTCGACGTGAAGAACGTGGCCAACCTTCTCAACGACGAGTGGGGCACCCAATTCAACGGCCCAGGTTTTGATGCCCTTGGCATCGTCCGAGCGGACTTGGTCTCTGCTGCTGACGTAGCGGCCAACGGCGTTGACGGGGCAACGGCTCTAGAGGGTGATGCTCCACGCACAACCTGCTTGTCAGCAGGTGATTGCCTCTACCGTTTCGAAGACTTCGATGACGACCCATCTGGTTTCCGTAGCCTGAACCGTTCGGTCTACGAGATCCGCGTGGGTCTGCGTTACGAATTCTAAGCCAATCCTTATTGGGCCGCCGGGGAGACCTGGCGGCCCTTTTCCTTTGTAGAGTGTGTACAGTACGCGTCGGCGGCCCCCATGCATTGGGTTGGCCGCCGATTGCTGTTTTGGGGCTGGTCCCCGGGCAATCTGTGTGCGACGTGGCGGGCCATGACGCCTTCAACGCCCCCTGTTCCATCGGAGTGGATGCCCCAGCGCGCGATCTGGGTCGGATGGCCGCGTCTTGCTGATGAGTGGGGCGATGCCTTCGAAGCGGCCCGGAGCGAAATTGCCCATTTCGTTCAAAAACTTTCGACACGGTTGCCGGTGCGCGTTGCGATCGGAGATGACGCAGCTGAACGCGCAGCGCTCGCCCATGGGATCGCGCCGGAGATGCTGCGCCGTGTGCCGACCGGGGACATCTGGTTGCGCGATACGGGGCCAGTTTTCACCCAAAGCTCGGGGGGCGAACTTCTCGCAAAGTGTTTCGAGTTCAATGGCTGGGGCGGCAAGTTTGATATGCCCGGTGATCGAGACACAAGCCAGGCGATTGCCCATGTCGAAGACGCCCGTACGAACACACACAGTTTCGTCCTTGAAGGCGGCGCGGTTGATCATGACGGCACCGGAGCCGTGCTCACGACCCGTGAATGCCTGCTCAACCCAAATCGCAACGGGTGGCGTGAGGCGGACGCGGAAATGGCGCTGGAGACGAGCCTCGGCGCCCGGCGGATCATCTGGTTGGAGCGCGGTTTGCTCAACGATCATACGGACGGCCATGTTGATAATGTTGCGCGGTTCATTGGGCCTGGCCGGGTTGTGTGCCAGCGTCCGATTTCGGCCGATGAAGCCCAGGCGGACCGTCTCGCCGAGGTGGAAGACGCACTGCGCGCGGCGGGCCTCGATGTGGAGACCATAGGATCGCCCGGGGATGTGGCCGATCCGGGCGGTGAGATTGCGCCGGCCAGCCATATGAATTTCGTCTTCGCGAATGGAGAGATACTGTTTCCAGTCTACGATCAGGCCCTCGGTGAGGCGGCTGCTGCGCAATTGGCAGCGATTTGTCCGGGCTGGCGCGTGGTGCCCATCCCATCGCGGGCGATACTTTCGGGCGCGGGAAGTTTCCACTGTATGACCTGCAATGTTCCCGCAAATGAGGTGCACCAGATATGACCCGCGAATTGACGACAGCCGCTGTTCAGTTTGCGCCAGGCCTGAGCGAGGCACCGCTTGAAGAGGCGATCACACTCGTTGAAGCGGCCGCTACGCGCGGGGCACGACTGATCCTCTTGCCGGAGCTGTTCCTTGGGCCGTACTTCTGCAAGACGCAGGAAGAGGCACATTTTGCTCTGGCAAAACCGACTGCTGGCCATCCGGCCATCGAGCGTTTTTCCGAAGTTGCGAGCAGGCTAAATGTGGTCTTGCCCGTATCGTTTTTTGAGCGCGACGGGCCTTGTCTCTACAACAGTGTTGCGATGATTGATGCCGACGGTTCGGTTCTGGGCACCTATCGCAAGAGCCACATTCCCGATGGGCCGGGCTACCAGGAGAAGTTCTACTTTCGCCCAGGCGGCGGCTTCCGGGTCTGGGAGACGGCGGTTGGCCGCGTTGGTGTCGGGATTTGCTGGGATCAGTGGTTCCCGGAAGCGGCGCGGGCCATGGCGCTCATGGGCGCTGACATTCTCCTCTATCCGACCGCCATTGGCGAAGAGCCCCAGGACCCCAGCCTGGACACAGCGGCGCGTTGGCGCCGGGCGATGGTCGGCCATGCAGTCTCCAATGTGATGCCCATTGTGGCGGCCAATCGTGTAGGCGATGAAGACGGCCAGCTTTTTTACGGCACCAGTTTCATCGCAGGGCCCGATGGCGCGATAGTTTCTGAGCTTGATCGGACCGAGACCGGCATTGCCACTGCTACGTTTGATCTCGACGCCATTGAAACAGAACGGGCCGCGTGGGGCTTTTTCCGCGATCGGAGGCCCGATCTCTACGGCGCATTGGTCGCACCGGAATAGGGCCAGCGGCCAGATCGACCTGCACCGTCTGCCAGTATGGGTGTC
Source organism: Pseudomonadota bacterium (assembly GCA_038526245.1). Lineage (GTDB taxonomy): Bacteria > Pseudomonadota > Alphaproteobacteria > Caulobacterales > Hyphomonadaceae > UBA5336. The sequence goes on along the minus strand of JBCBGZ010000026.1, from coordinate 7,185 downwards.
CGCGCTCCGAAAGACTGGCACGGCGCTTAGCCTCGTCGGATGTGTTAGGGCGTGCCTGCCGGGTTCAATCCCAGTGTCACCCGCTCCTGCCTGGTAAGTTGCGTGCAGATTTCCCTAGTGGGTCAGCAGCAGAGCGGGGGCGCTTTCTGCGTGCAGGAGTCCGCGGGTCGCACCGCCGAAGAGCATCTCACCGGCGCGGCTCGATCCATAGGCGCCTGCGACGACCAGTTCGGCCGACGTGCGCGCGGCAACCTCCTGCAGCCCTTTTGAGATGGAGCCGGAGAAGCGGTGGATCGTGGAGTCCAGTCCGCGCGCTTGGAGCCAGTCTGCTAGGGCTTTTGGCTGCGCCGCCGGGTTGGCGTCCTGAGGGCCGAGATCATCGCTGTTCTGGGCGATATGGATATGGGAGAACGCCTTGAGGACGTCCGCATTGGTGCGCACGGCACGGGCCGCCTGGGGGCTGCCATCCCATGCGATCAGGGCTGCGCTCGTTTCAATGGGCTCTGCCGGGGCCAGAACAACGGGCAGTGCAGCGTCCATCATGACGCGTTCAACGGCCTCTGAGAGGGTGTGGCCTCCGCAGCCTGCGAGATGTGGAAAGACAATCGCACTGGAAAGCGTCGCGGCGCGAACAGCAGCTCTCGCGGGCAACTCAACTTGCTCCGTGAAGGCGGCGCCACCGCTGGGGCCGGCCAACTCGCAGACGGCGTTGAACATAGCCCCGCAATCGGCCTTCAGTTTGGTCTGTGCGGCTTCCACGCCTTCTATGGCGGCCCCGCCAACACCGATCATGTACGGAGAGGTCGCGTAGATCAGCGCGGAACTGGCGTCGGGCAGGGCGCAAATCCCCTCAAGCGATGTGTCCATGCGGCGCGCGAGGCTGGCGGCATAGGTTACTGCAGCGCGGTCTTCATCCTGGGTGTTGGCGATCATACAGACGACGGTCATGGCAAGCCTCCTTGGTGGTCACCAATGTCGGTCTTCCGCGATGCGTCGCAAATACGTGAAACCCCGCATAAAAAAGGCCGGAGCACATGCCCCGGCCTTTGGTGAGTTTGGTTTAGGCCAACCCTACGCGGCGACCTTTTCCTTTGTGCCGGCTGGCGGGAAGCGGTCGTATAATCCTTCGCCCTTGGCGGCCATATCGCGCAGCATCTCCGGCACCTTGAAGCGGTCGCCATATTTCTCGGCGAGGCGGTCTGCCTCGGCGACGAATTTGTCGATGCCCCAGATGAGGTCGACATAGGAGCAGCATCCGCCGGTATAGGGCGCAAAGCCCCAGGCCAGGATGGAGCCGATGTCGCCGTCGCGCGCATCGGTGATCACGCCCTCTTCGAAGCAGCGGGCCACTTCCACCGCCTGGCGCACCAGGAAGCGATTGGTCAGCTCGCGTTTCATCTCCGGTGGGCATTCGTCCACGCTGACTTCGATTTTCGACGTCAGGTCAGGCCAGATCCGCTTTGGCTTGCCGTCATCGCCATAATCGTAGAAGCCCTTGCCGGCCTTGCGGCCGACCCGGCCCTGGTCCTCGACCAGCCAGGCCATGAACTGGCCGCGGGTATCGTTGTTGTAGTCGATGCCCGATGCGGCGGCCATCTGGCGACCGACCTTGAGGGCCGTGTCCAGGCCAACGGAGTCAGACACTTCCAGCGGACCCATGGGCATGCCGGACTGGCGCCCGACATTCTCGATGATGGCAGGCTTGATGCCCTCATTGAGCATTTCCATGCCTTCCTGGGTGTACGTGCCGAAGCAGCGCGAGGTGTAAAAGCCCCGGCTGTCATTGACCACGATGGGCGTCTTGCGGATGGCCAGCACATAGTCGATCGACTTTGCCAGGGTCTCCTGGCTGGTCTTGTCGCCCATGATGATTTCCACCAGCCCCATCCGCTCCACGGGGGAGAAGAAGTGGATGCCGATGAAGTTCTCAGGCCGCTCGGAGGCCTCGGCCAGGCCGGTGATTGGCAGGGTCGATGTGTTCGAGCCCATCACGGCGGTCTCGCCAAGCTGGGCTTCGGCTTTCTTGGTGATGTCGGCTTTCAGTTCGGGGTTTTCGAACACAGCCTCGACCACAAGGTCTGCACCCTTGAAGTCATCATAATTGTCGGTGGGATGGATGCGGGCGAGCAGGGCATCGCCTTTTTCCTGGGTCATCTTCCCGCGTTTGATGGCTTTCTCCACCAGGCGGCGGGAGTAGTCCTTGCCCTTCTCAGCATTCTCGACCGAGACGTCGACCAACACGGTCTCAATCCCGGCGCGAGCCTGCTCATAGGCAATGCCTGCACCCATCAGGCCAGCGCCGATGACGGCGACCTTGTTCAACTCATACTTGTCGAAACCGGCCGGGCGGGAGGCGCCCTTGCCGAGTTCCTGCATGGAGAGGAACAGCGAGCGGATCATGGCTTTTGCCTCGGGCCGCTGCTGGGTGTTCAGGAAGTAGCGTGTCTCGATGCGCAGGGCTGCGTCGATGGGAACTTGCTGGCCCTCATAGACGCACGACAGGATGTTCTTTTGGGCCGGATAGTTGCCATAGGTTTTCGCCATGAGCATGGCGTTGGCCATGGTCGCGACCTGACCTGCACCGGGATGGCGGTGGACCTGGCCGCCAGGCATCTTGAAGCCTTTCTCGTCCCAGGGGGCCTTTGCGCTTGGATTGGCTTTGACCCATTCCTTGGCCTTGGCGACGGTTTCGCTCGCCGGAACCAGCTCGCCGACCACGCCCATTTTCAGGGCTTTCTCAGCATTGAAGGACTTGCCTTCAAGGATCAGGGGCAGGGCATCCTGAACGCCAATCAGGCGGGGCAGGCGTTGGGTGCCGCCCGCGCCAGGCAGAAGGCCAATCTTGGCTTCGGGCAGGCCGAACTGGATCTTGGGATTGTCATTGGCGGCCACACGGTAGTGGCAGGCGAGGGCGACTTCCAGCCCGCCGCCGAGCGCCAGGCCAGCCAGCGCGCAGGCCACCGGCTTGCCGCAGGTTTCCAGCTCACGCAGCGTCTTGTTGAGGGCAAACCCACGCTCGAACTGGGCTGCTTTCAGCTCCGCTTCGCTCATGTCTGCGGGGGATTTACCGCCGCCAGCGCTCTGGTTCATCTCGCCAAGGTCGGCGCCCGCGCAGAAGCCCGATGGCTTGCCTGAGGAGATCACCAGCCCCTTGATGTCATCATTGCTGCTAACTTCGGCTGTGATCGAGATGATGTCGGCAATCGCCGTAGCGGTGAGGGTGTTCATCGACCGGCCCGGCACATCAAAGATGGCGTGGGCGATGCCGTCACTGTCGACATCCCATTTGAAGGTTTCGAGGTTCATGTGTCTATTTCCGAGTTAGATGCGTTCGATGATTGTGGCGGTGCCCATGCCGGCGCCGACGCAGAGGGTGACCAGCGCGGTTTCCTTGCCGGTGCGCTCTAGCTCATCGACCATGGTGCCGAGCAGCATGGCGCCTGTTGCGCCGAGGGGGTGGCCCATGGCGATTGCGCCGCCATTCACGTTCATCTTCTCATGCGGGATTTCGAGCAGTTGCATCATCAGCATCGGTACGGAGGCGAACGCCTCGTTCAGCTCATAAATGTCGATATCGCCGACTTCCATGCCGGCTTTCTTGAGCACTTTCTGGGTCACATAGGTTGGGCCCGTGAGCATGATGCCGGGCTCTGAGCCGATGGAGGCCATAGCGCGGATGCGGGCGCGGGGCTTCATGCCGGTGCGTTCGCCGGCTTCTTTTGAGCCGAAAAGCACGGCCGCTGATCCATCCACGATGCCGGAGCTGTTGCCCGCATGGTGGACATGGTTGATCTCTTCCAGTTCGGGATAGCGCTGCTTGATGACCTCATCGAAGCCCATGGCGCCCATGCCAGCGAAGGACGGGTTCAGGCCTGCGAGCGACTGCATGTCAGCTTCGGGGCGCATGTGCTCGTCGCGGTCGAGCTGCGTGCCGCCCATCTGATCCTTCACGGGAATGACGGATTTGGCGAAGCGGCCCTCGTCCCAGGCGCGTTTGGCGCGCTTCTGGCTCTCGACGGCATAGGCATCCACATCATCGCGGGAAAAGCCGTATTTCGTGGCGATCGTGTCTGCGCCAACGCCCTGGGGCGCGAAATAGGTCTTGATGGCGACGGACGGATCGGACGACCAGGCCCCGCCGGAGGCGCCCATGGGCACGCGAGACATGGACTCTACACCGCCGCCGATGGCCATGTCAGCCTCGCCGGTGATGACCTTGGAGGCGGCCATGTTGCAGGCTTCCAGGCCCGAGGCGCAGAAGCGGTCGATCTGCACACCGGCCGTGGTTTCGGCATAGTCGGCGTTCAGCACGGCGACGCGGGCGATGTCGGCGCCCTGCTCGCCGACGGGTGAGACGCAGCCGAGCACAACATCATCAACAATGGATGTGTCGAGCTCGTTGCGGTCGCGCACGGCCTGCAGCGACTGCGTCGCCAGGTCGAGGGCGGTGATTTCATGCAGGCTGCCGCTCTGCTTGCCCTTGCCGCGCGGGGTGCGCACGGCGTCGTAGATGTAGGCTTCGGCCATTGGGGAGGTCCTCCTTGGAGCTTGATTAACTGGCGGGGGCTTTGCGCGGGTTGATGGCGAGGGTGGCGACCGCGCGTGCCGCTTCTTTCCCCCGTGTATCATAGAGCTCTGCATCGGCGAAGATGACGGCGCGCCCGATATTGCGCAGGCGTGCGGCGACTTCGATGGCGCCGACCTTCACGGGCCGCAGGAAGGTCGTGTGCAGGTCGATGGTTGAGGGGAATTTCTCTGTCCCCGTCTTCATCGTGGCGAGCATGCCGATCGTATCATCCAGCATGGCGGACAGGTAGCCGCCCTGAATGTAACCGGCCGGATTGGTGAAGTCAGATTTGCCGTCAAAGCGTACGCGGGTGGTGAGCGCCGTCATGTCGAGGGCGAGCAAGTGAAACCCCAACGAAGCAGAACTGTTGCCCGGCTGTGGGAACACCTGGGTGAGAAGGGCGCGGTCGTCAGGCACGTTCCTAAAGCGTCCTCGCGATCAGCACTTTCATGATCTCGTTGGCTCCGCCATAGATGCGCTGGACGCGGGCGTCGGCGTACATCTGGGCGATCGGGTATTCGTCCATGTAGCCATAGCCGCCATGGAGTTGGACGCACTCGTCGATGATCTTGCACTGCAGGTCACTGACCCAATACTTACTCATCGACGCCGTGGCGGGGTCGAGCTCTCCGGCCAGCAAGCGCTCGGTGCAATAATCCATGAAGGTGCGCGCCACGGTCGCTTCGGTCTTGCACTCGGCCAGTTTGAACTGGGTGTTCTGGAAATCCATAATGGATTGGCCGAAGGCTTTGCGCTGTTTCACATAGGCGACAGTCTCGGTCAGGGCGCGCTCGATCATGCCGATGCCCTGCAGGCCGATGATGTGGCGCTCCTGGGGGAGTTGCTGCATGAGCTGGATGAAGCCCTGGCCTTCCGCATCGCCAAGCAGGGCGGTGGCGGGCACCTTCACATCGTTGAAGAACAGCTCTGACGTGTCTGCAGCCTTCTGGCCGACTTTTTCCAGATTTCGACCGCGCTCAAAGCCACCTTGGCCTTCCACCTCATCAGTCTCCACCACCATGATGGAAACGCCTTTTGCGCCCTCATCGGGGTTGGTCTTGGCACAGACGAGTATCAGGTTCGCCGTCTGGCCATTTGAGATAAACGTCTTCGAGCCGTTGATGACATAGCCGTTGCCATCCTTCTTGGCCGTGGTCTTGATGTTCTGGAGGTCCGAGCCTGTGCCCGGTTCGGTCATGGCGATGGCGCAGACCATGTCGCCGGAGGCGAGCTTTGGCAGCCAGCGGCGCTTCTGCTCCTCGGTGCCGTAGTGGGTGATGTAGGGCGCGACGATGGCGTTGTGCAGCGTGATGCCGAAGCCGTCTATGCCCTTCCATTGCTGCTGTTCGATGATCACCGCTTCGTGGCGGAAATCCCCGCCTGCGCCGCCATATTCTTCGGGCGCGGAGGCGAGCAGGAGGCCGGCTTCGCCAGCGGTTTTCCAAATCTCGCGCGGCACATATCCCTGCGTACGCCAGTCCTCGACATGGGGCTTGCATTCGCGTTCGAAAAACTGACCAACGGCATCGGAAAAGATCGAAATCTCATCGTCGCTGCGCCACTCTGGTTGTTTCACATCGAGGGGGCTGGCCTGCATGGTGTGTCTCCCGAAAAGCGTTGGGCGCTCTTGGGTGGCGCCTTTTCGTTTACGTTCACGTCAACATAGTCTGCTGCGCTGCGAAATTCTACCGGTGCCCTAAGGGAAATCAGCCATTGGGTGATGTGCGCGGCGTCCTTTTCGTGTGGCGGAAAAACAGCGTTTCGGGCTCATCCTCGAGTTTGATCGACGAGTCGGCCACCGCGCCCATGCGCTCCGCCAAACGAATGGATGACGCATTGTCCTTGTGGATGCCGCTGATCAGCGTGGACCATCCGAGACGATCGAAGGCGAAATCCCGTGCCGCTTCCGCGGCCTCGCGTGCGAATCCTCGACCTTCAAAGCCCTCCCAAAGAATGTAGCCGAGTTCTGGATAGGGCAGGGTGATCGGTGTGTTCAGGGAGACCAGCCCAATGCCAGCATCGTTGCCGCGAACGGTAATGGACCATGCCCCGTGCCCGGCAATCACCCAGCGTCCAGCGCCTGCCGTAAACAGGTCCCAAGCCTGAATGCGTGAGACCGGACCGTCCGTATATCGTGACCGCGATGATGCGAAATAGGCAGCAAACGCGTCAAAATCTTCAAGCCGATAGGGGCGAAGCACCAGCCGCTCGGTTTCGAGGACGGGTGCTTCGCGAAAGCTCACGGGCTAGAAGTCTTCTGCGTCGAGCGCCATCATCGTGTCAGCGCCGGACTTTACCTTGGCCAGGTGGGCCGCGGTGTCTGGCAGGATGCGATCCATGAAGTAGCGACCGGTTTTCACCTTGGTGTCGTAGTAGGGATCACCGCTGCCCGACTTCTCCATGGCGACTTCAGCCATTTGTGCCCACATATAGGCGAGCGCGGTAAGGCCGAAGAGGTGGAGATAATCATTGGAAGAGGCGCCGGCATTGTTGAAGTTCGACATGCCGTTTTGCATCAGCCACTGGGTGGCTTCCTGGAGCTGGGCCTTGGCCGATTTCAGCCCCTCAATGAATGGTGCGAGGTCTTCATTGCCTTCATGCTGGCTGGTGTAATCGTC
>JBCBGZ010000025.1:0-40541 GCA_038526245.1 Pseudomonadota bacterium | reverse complement strand
AAGGTCTGGCTCACTGTGTCCCAAAGATTTTGAACCCTTTCGGATGTTTCAGCGACCAACCTTCAACAGCTTCAAACAGGCGACCGTCATGACGATCCACAAAGCGTTCCTACTACCGGTCTTCGTCGCCATTCTTTGTGGTTGCCAATCCGCGGTTCTGGACCTTCCCGTCGATGCCGAAATTCGTGCGGACCAGGATCTCGTCGTCGATCCCCAGGAAATCGTGGTGGTCACGCCATCACCCGCCGAGGCCCGCAGCCTGATCCGCAAGGCGGTCCCGCTCGGTTACCGCGTGTCGGCCGAAGACACGCTCGGCGGATTGGATCTGATCATGCTCACCCTGCGAATTCCACGAGGCCAGGATGGCGGGTCAGCTATTCGCGAGTTGGAGCGTCTTGAGCCGAGCGTCACAGCCGGGGTCAACCACGCCTACGCGCCGCAAGCCACGCAAACGGACCGTCGAACCTATGCACCACAATTGATGGGTTGGGATCCAGCCGGGTGCGAAGCTCTCACCGCCATTGGTGTCCTCGATACGGCCATTTCCCCCGAGATCAGGGCCTCGATCCATCAGGCCGATTTCTCCCGAAATCCGTCATCAAATGAGCCCGCTGGCCATGGGACCGCGATTGTCGAACTGCTCCACATGCCGGGCCTGTTGGAAAATGTGGACGTGTTCCACGCTGACATCGTTTCGCCATCGGGCACACTCGGCGAAGTGGCGAGCGTAGATTCCATGCTTCGGGGGCTGAACTGGCTGATTGAGTCCGATGTCCATCTCATCAACATCAGCCTGTCTGGCCCGTACAACAAGATCCTCGATCGAGCCTTCCAGTCCGCCGAGCGCAATGGTGTCATTGTCGTGGCCGCGTCCGGCAATGATGGGCCAGACCGGTCTGTGCGGTACCCCGCCGGCTTCTCCTCGACCTTGGCGGTGACCGCCATCGACGCCGACGCAGACATCTATGACAATGCCGTTCGGGGCGAGGAGATCGATTTCAGCGCCCCCGGCGTCGATGTCTATGTAGACCTTGCCAGCGACGGGCGCTTTCTGACGGGGACATCGATCGCCGCCCCTTTTGTCACGATGAGAATTGCCGGCGACGCAGAGACCGCATCCTCAGGCTCCGTGGATGAGGTTCGCGCCATCCTGTCGGAGTCATCCAGCGATCTGGGGGCTGCGGGGCACGACACGACGTTTGGGCATGGTCTCATTTCAGCGCCGCCGGCCTGCCGAAACCATGGTGCCTACTCAAACTAAACGCAGCTTGCACCCGCCGCCGGACCTTCGAACTACCGATTGGCGACGACCGACATGTGATCCAAACCGGCGAGCGGGCCAGCGCTGGGTGACCGGCGCAAAACAGCCAGCCCCACCAACGCGCGGGGCTAAAAGCAGACGGCAGAAATTCGCCAAAAACAGCCGTTGCTTGTCACTAAGCGAATGTCTGTGTCGAACAAAAACCGCTATTCAGTCCCGGCGGGCTGTGGTGACAGCCAATTTCGCCGCTGTATAAACAGTAATGCACGCGGAGGGACAATGGCGGACGTCTTCATCAGCTACAAACGTGAAGAAAAGCAGCTCGCTCAGCGCTTGCATGACGCTCTGGAACAATTCGGCTTTTCCGTTTGGTTCGATGTCGAGCTCTTGTCGGGAGATGAATTCCGCCCGGTCATTGTTGAGATGATCGATAAGTGCAAGGCGGTGGTCGTTCTTTGGAGTCCGCTTTCGATCCAGTCGCAGTTCGTCATCGACGAGGCCAGCTATGCGCAAAGACAGGACAAACTTTGCCCGACCCTCTTGGCCCCCTGCGACATCCCTTTCGGCTTCGGCGGCGTGCATGCCGACAGTCTTGAGGGGTGGAGCGGCCAACTGCGCCACGATGGGTTCAATCGGCTGCTGGGCTCGATCGAACAGCGAACGGGCCAGGAGGCGAGGCTGGGCACTTCCACCCACGAAACGGCGCGCCAGCGCGCGGAAATCACGGCCTTTCAGGCCGCCGCCAAACTCCGTTCGATCGGCGCATGGAACACCTTCTTGGAGGATTATCCCGGTACTAGTTTTCGCCGCTTCATCGAAAGCCAGATGAATGATTTGAAGCAACGCAGCCAGGACTCCTCTGCGCCCTTGCCGACAGGGTCGCGTCCACCGATCGAGCCCGTTTCAGACGGATCGAACACAAGATTTTTGGTTGGCGGCGGCGTTGCGGCAATTGCTGCATTCTCGGCGTTCTTCTGGATTGATCCGTTTGATCTTGCTCCGGACATGGAGCCACAAGCGCCCGAGCCGGTGGTTGAAGCAGTGATCACACCGCCACTGGAACCTGTTGAAGAATTGGCTGATACCTCCGGGCTATCGGAGCCCTATCCAGCAGCGGTCGATGATGCGGCTTGGGGGAGTGCGCAGGAGCGCGCCACGGTGTCGGCCTATCGCGACTATCTTGCCGATGACGCCAACACCCGCCATCGCGGACGCGCGGAGACGGCGCTGCAGCGCCATGAGCAGGCCATGCTGCGGCTGCAGACAGCGCTAAACGCCAAGGGGTTCGAGGCGGGCACGGAGGACGGTCAAGTTGGGCGCCAGACGCGGGCGGCGGTGGAGGCGTATCGCCGGGCGCGAGGGTTCGATGTTGCTTCGGTAGACATCGCCGCAATTGATCCCGCGCCGATCCAGGATTTCGCCGAAAGCGTGGAGCGCTGGGTTAGGCTCGCGGGGGTAGTTGATTTAGGCGATGGAATGATCGAGCGCTCTGACAATAATCAGAACGAACTTGAAGGTATCATTATCACGGGGAACACCAGAACTGGATTGGCGATATCACCATCGTTTTCGCCGGGCGCCGCCCTCCGAGACTGTGCTGAGTGCCCGGAAATGGCGGTCATTCCACCCGGCGCTTTCACAATGGGAGGTGGCCCCTGGGGTGATTCATACCCAATACGAGAGGTGCAGATTTCATATGATTTTGCGATCTCAAAATATGAGATCACGCGCGCGCAGTTCGAAGAGTTTATTGTGCAAACCGATTACCGACCAACTGATCAGTGTGTATTGGACGGCTATGTTAACCCCCAAGATGGGTTTAGATTCGACAATCTCGGTTTTGAACAAGGGGATGGACATCCCGTGGTGTGCGTTACCTGGAATGATGCTCTCGCTTATGTTGATTGGCTGAGTGAAAAAACTGGATTCTCGTATCGGTTGCCGAGCGAGGCTGAGTGGGAGTACTCTGCTCGTGCTGGTACAGATACAGACTATTTTTTTGGAAATGATGTCAACGATATTTGCGAATACGCGAACGGGGACGATTCTCCGTCGCCTCCGCGGTACACATTCAGAAACTTGGTATGTGACGATGGCTTTGAGGCCACAGCACCAGTTGGAAGCTACGCGCCGAATAAGTTCGGCCTTTTCGATATACTTGGCAATGCTGCAGAATGGACTGCCGACTGCTATCGGAGTTCTTATTCGACTGCGGCATCAACCGACGGTGCGGTATGGGAAACCCCAAACTGTCGATGGCGCTCTATACGGGGTGGCGCATATACAGACCCGGAGGTCGGATTGGGCGTCGCGACACGAAAAAAAGCCGGAGTACAGGACGCCTATAATTACGTAGGCTTCAGAGTTGCGAGAGCGCTTTGAAGCGTTCGAATGGACCCCGCTTGGCCCAATGCAGACCTAAAGCGGCCAGTCGGAGCGAGTAAAATCACAGGTTGCAAAGGGCCAAGTCACGCCTGTGAAAGATGATGTTAAAACTGGCTTTTTTTACTCCGAAAGGCGTCCCTCAACTACGCAGACTTTTCTCGCTCCAAGAGCCTTTGCAGCTGCTCGCGCCGGATGCGTCTACCGTCCGAGCTGGTGGGCACGGTCTGAACCGTCACCGTGTATCCCATAACGACGTTTTTCTCGGGTGCGCGCTGATGTGTGCGCAAAAACCCCTCCACATCATCTGGGATCAAGAACAAGACCTTAGAGATGTCCCGCGCCGGGATGCTCTTCCATGCGAGCGTTTCGATGGCTTTGAGGTGGGTGCGATCGCTGGCCGTGGAGATCACGAAGTCAAAACCGTCAGACAAGCACTTCGAGATGTTCTCAACCTCGTGTTCGGGCGATGTCGTTACTGATATCTCGAAGCCTATTTTGGTGGAACTGTTCGCGACGAGAACGTCTACCGAGCCGAGGCCGTGTTTCAGGCGTTCTTCAACATGGGCGCTGTAGCCCAAAGACTGGGCAAGGGTTTTGATCCTCGCTTGTTCTGCGCGGTGGCTCGCACTCCCCCGCCCCGGTAAGTTTTGCACATGTTGAATTAGAGGCTCGGTGGAGGGGCGATGATCAATCGCCCGTTCCGGCTCCCATTTGCGTCCAAAGGCTTGGCGAATATGGCTGCGTCTTTTCTGCGTGATTTCAGGCAGAGCTTGATCTTGCCGTGACAAGACACCGAGGGGCACGCTCAATCTCGCCGGAGCGGATATCATGTGGCGCACTGACAGAGCAAATTCAGACATGGAACCGCGTTTCTGAAGCGCTCCGAGATTATCGGCGCTGCACCCCAATTCGCCTGACAGGGCTTGGGCATCCTTACGGCTGACACCGCCAACCAGCTTGATGCTGGTGTTGGCCATGAGACTGGAGCGTTGGGAAGGTGTGAGCTGGTCGAGATGTTGGTGTGCCAGGGTTAGACCGGCGCGGTATTTTCTCCCCTGGGACAGCAGCATCTCGATGGAGGCGTCCATATACTCATGGGCCTCATCTATGTAGATCATGGTGGGCGTGCGCTTGGCGTCTGGCATGCCCGCGCGCTCAAGCACGCCTTGGGCGATCTGCGCGGTGATGAACTGGCCAAAGAGTTGGGAGCCAGACGATTTAAGATAATCCTTGGATGTATTGACCAGAATGATTTTACCGGTCTGCATCATGTCGAACCAATCGACCTTGTTCACTGGGCTTGAGAAGATGCGCTCGAAGACAGGGTTTGCGAGCACGGCCCAGAGCCTGCGGGCGATCTGCCTTCGAGACTGGTCATAGCTACCTGAGAGAAATTCGCGCTCGAAGAATGCGCGGGCTGACCCTGAGAGCCTTTTCATATGTGGGACGAACGGCTTTGGATCATCCATCAAATCCCGGAGCGTGATCAGCGTGGCGCCGGGGATCTCGATCAGCAGACGGATCAAGAATTTGAAGACGGTGCCTTGTTGGGCTGTCAGCTCGCTGCCGAGGAGTTCGGAAAAGAAATGCTCGAACAGATCAACTGCGCCGAAGACCGTCCGCTCGCGGTCGGCTGGAGAAAGATCGGCAAGGCGACTCTCATCCAGCGAGAACGGGTTGAGCGCGATGGGGTGATGGAATTCGGTGGGGTCGAGAATGACCAAGCGGTCGGCAAGATCAGTATGCTGAATAAGCGATAGGTTCTCGATCTGTGAAATCAGATCGCCCTGGCTGTCCATGACGACGACGCTTTGAGGATGGGTTTGGGCGCGGTGCAGATCGCCTAAGATCAAATGGGAGAGCAGCTGCGTCTTTCCGTGTCCTGATCCCGCGATGATGTGGGCGTGTTCGAAGCGGGCTTTGTCCGGCAGGACCAGCGGGAGCTTGGCATCAAACACATCGGCAAAAGGCGTTCCGCGGAAATAGGCCTCTGCTGCCTCTTTAGCGTCGAGGCCTGCATTCTCCGATGGCAAGAGTATCGGCGCTGTAAACCCGGCGCGATGCGTGCCACCGGACGCGGCGTCTATATTGATTTCGAGGCGTTTCCGCATCTGCGTGAACATGCCTTGGAATTTTGCTTCCTGGCAAAAGACAGCCCGGATCACACCATCCATGGCGGCTTTGGGCTCGCCGAGATAATCTAGTAGGTTGATATGGAGGCGGTCTTTGCTGTCGAGTTTGCCGTCAGCCATGGCTTTGAGTGGCGCGGCAAGACTGAGACGCCCTATGACATGGCTGAAAGAGGCATTGAGAATTTGACCTAGGAGCGTGAGGCTCTTTTCCGGCGCGCTATGGAACCGGATCAGCTCCGTGTACAGAGCTCTTAGCCACCTGCCCTCCTCCCCCATCACATCGATTTGGGCGAGGTCGATTTCCGGCAAGTAGACGCACGCCTCGTCGAAGAGATCGTCGACCGCCATGGCCAGGGTGATTTCAAGCTCGGTTGGCAGCTCGGCGCTGAACGCCGCGCTCATCTCGTCGACCTTTGCCAGGGCAATGGCCGCGCGCTGGGTTTCGTCTAGGGCTGTGCGCGCATAGACGGCCTCGGCCTGGCTTTTGAGTTGCCAGGTTTCTCTTTCCGGATGGCTGGCGCGTTTGCCTCGAACCGACCAGGCTCGGTAATTGAAGAGATCGGCCACTAGTATTCGTGGACGGTCTCACCACCAAAGGTGGAGGCTGCAACGAGGAGCGCTTTCAGGGCTTCGCAGCTTTCCCGGAAGGTCTGCTCAACGTCGAGGATTTCCGTGATCGATTTGCATTCGACCACTTTTCCATGGACCAGATCATCCACGGTGATGCGCATGTTCAAAGCGGCGGCAGTCAGATTGCGGGCAATGCCGCCCCAGGTGTTCCGGTTGGCAAATGTGGGGGACACATTCTCCTTGGCGTAGAGCACTTCCTTGTTGAACTTGTATTTGTCGAGAGCTTCGCGCTCTTCTGGCATCAGTTCGACGCGTGCTTTGATGCCGAAAACCACCTTGTTTCCGATCATGCCCTTTTTCTGGCCCTTGGTTAGGATCAGTTTCATGTCAGTCCCCTCTTTGCAGATCGAACTGAGACTCCGACGATTCGCGCCAAAATAGAAACCCCGTAGGTTTCTCGCGCAGGGTGGCGCGGCGCCGTGATACACTATGGTTATGCATGCAACTGCGCGCAGACCCGCGCAAAGGCGCAAAAGATACTGCGCTGCGCCCCAACCTACACCTATGCAGATCACCGACCGTGATGTGCGGATTTTGGAAGCACTTGCCCGGTTTCGATTTCTGGACAGTGCGTTGATCGCAGAGATGCCGGACATGGGGAGTGCGCAGCAGGTCAGACGGCGTCTCAGGCTTTTATTCGATCACGGTTACATCGACCGCCCCCAGGCTCAGATCGCACAGATCGTCTTGGGGAACCGCCCCATGGTGTATGGATTGTCGGATCGCGGCGCGGCGCACCTCGCTGATTTTGGGTGTCGGGGACTGTCGCTCAAACGGCTGAAGGACCTCAATCGCGGAGTTGGGTTTTCCCATATGCAGCATTCGATGGGCTTGGCGCGGTGCCAGCTTGCTTTCGAGGCTGCGCTTGAGTCCAACACGGGCGTTCTCCGATTGGCCGAGCAGCCAGACCGTCTGTCCTGGTCGGTTGATTTCGATTGGGACGGCGTGCCTGTCGAAGGTGTCCGGATCGTGCCTGATGGATATGTCGGCTGGCGTGACCCATCTCAAAAGAACCCAGCACATCTTCTTATAGAGTATGACCGCGGGACCGAGCCGATCACACGGGCTCATTTTCAGACGTCTTCCATCTTGAGAAAGCTCTTGGCCTATGGCGCGCTCCATTCTGAACGGACGTGCGAGCTCGAAAACTTCCGCCTGGCGTTCATCACGACCAGTGCAAAACGGGCAGCGGCGATGCAAGCGCTGTATGGGCGCAAACTAAAAACCAAAGCGCCGCCCGGTCTATTCTTATTCGCGAGTGAAGCGGACATGCTGGCTGTCCCTCTCGGGCGGGTATGGCAAGACGGAAAGGGACGCAGCGTGTCGCTTATCCCGGCCTGATATATTGCTGCGCGATCCGAGCTTCGATGTCTCGCCCGCAGGCATCTTTTCCATATCGCCTTCGGGTCTGTTTCAGCACGTTTTCAAACGAGCCGAGCGCCCAATTTTCATAGATCGATGCAAGCTGGATGGGATTGAGCAATTGCCCGTCTCGGCGCAGGCGCAAGACGCATTCGCCGCGCCCGGAGCTGACCAGTTCGTCCGGGTTCAAGGGCCGATACTGACCAGCCAGCATATCCGCGTCAGATGTCCCAACGCTGAAACAGGCCAGTGTTCCAACATTGCCTGTGACGGCCGAAAACACCTTCGGGTCTAGCTGGGCGAGAAATTGATGACCGACCGTCAATGACAGCCTGTACTTTCTCGCCTCTGAAAACAGGGATGCAAATGTGTTTGGGCTAGAGAAGGATTGGAACTCATCGAGGTAGAGGGCGTGATCGATACGTTGGTCTTCTGCGATTGCGCTCCTGCGATAAGCAATGTGCTGGAGGCTGGCGACAATCAAAGCGCCGATCAACGACACGCCATCATCGCCGAGGGCGCCCTTATTGAGGTTGATGATGAGCAGTCGCCGTTTGTCCATGACATCACTGATGCGAAAGGATGATCGCGCCTGGCCAAGGACGCGGCGAAGCTTGGCATGGGCGGCATAGGCGCCGGCTTTGTTCAAGATCGGTGAAACCGCTTCTGCGCGCTGACGATTGTCCCAGGCGGTGAATTCCGAACGCCAAAAACTCGCACACACCGGGTCTTTGACGTGTCGGAGTGTCCGCGTGCGAAACGCCTTATCGGTCAGGAGGCGCGGTATTGAAAGAAGGGTGTGATTGGACTGGGGCGGACATTCCATCAGCGCCGTGAAGCAGTGGCGCAAAATATAAGACAAGCGCGGCCCCCAGCTGTTCGACCATTGGCTTTCGAAACAGGCCATGAGGGAGGAGACGGCCTGCGATCGGTGTTCGGGCGGAACGCGGTCAAACGGATTGAAGCCGAGAGGACATGTGGCATCGCTCGGGTCGAAATAGATCACATCGCTTAAGCGGTGCGGCGGGATTGCATCGGCCAGATCTGAGGCCGCGTCGCCATGGGGATCGATAAACGTTGCGCCTCGGCCTGTCATAACGTCCTGCATGAAGAGGCTTTTCAAGAAAGTGGTCTTCCCCGTTCCGGTTTGTCCCACGACATAAAGGTGCCTTCGGCGCTCTTCTGGCGTCAGAAATTCCCAAGCGCCCGTGGCGCGGTTCTTTCCCAAAAACAGATGGTCTGATGTGTCGTGTTTCATCCGGCATCAGCACCCCCGGCCATCGCCGCGTGCCGCGTCTGGTGGGTCGGAGCTGCGTGCGGAGGGTGCTGAGGGCGAAGCCCATCTTTGATGGTCGATATTATACCCAATCACGGCTGAGGCTGTCGGATCGCGGTTGGCTGATTTGGTAAGATTAGGCGCGGTCGAGATCAGACAGGAAAGGAGTCTCACCGTGACCCAGTGGATCGACTTTAAGCTGTTGAAGCAGCAAATCCGCTTTGAGGCCGTACTTGCCCATTATGGTGTGGAAGGCGTCTCGGATGGCCCGGCTCATGTAAAGTGCAGGTGCCCGTTTCATGAGGATAAGAAGCCTTCGCTTGGCATCGATTTAGAGAAGAAGATCTGGCAGTGTTTTGCCTGCAAAGCGTCGGGCAATGTGCTGGATTTCATCACGCGAATGGAAGGGTATGACCCGGCTGAGAAAGGTGCCATCCGAAAGGGCGCTGAAGCTGCCATGGCTATTCTCGGCAGTGATGCGGCCGGGCATCAGAAGCCGGAACCAAAGCGCAAAGCCGTCGAGCCCGCCAGGCAAGCAGACAACTTGCCACCAAAGGCTGCTGCATCACGCCCTGACCATGAAGACGGCAATGCCCCTCTCAGCTTTGAACTGAAGCTCGAGACCGGACATGGTTTTCTGAAGGGTAAGGGCATCAAACGCGCGACCCTTGAACGGTTTGGAGTGGGCGTGGCCAAGCGCGGCTTGATGAAAAACCGGGTGTGTTTCCCGCTCCGGGATGCGGCGGGTCAAACGCTTGGGTATGCCGGACGTTGGGCGAGCAATGATCTGCCGGAGGGCGAGCCGCTTTGGCAGTTTCCGCCAAAGTTCAATCTCGCTCGTTTCGTCTTTGGTCTGGATCAGTTTTCGGCTGGGGGCGAACCGGTCGTGGTGCTCACCCATGATTATTGGACCGTTCTGGCCCTGAGCGATGCGAGCTTACCTGCCCTTTGTATCTGGGCGTTTGACGTTCGCCTGCCCCATGTGCGGGCTTTGTCGGCCCATGGCATCGAGCGTGTTCTGTTGCTCGATCCTGAAACCGATGAGGTTGGCGAAAGTCTTCCGGAAGCACTTGATGAGTTGTCTCGAACTGTTTTTGTCAAAACCGTTCTGGCGGCCGACCTATCGGCTCAGTTCGAGGGTTGAGGCAACGATCCGATCAGAACCTGTGTCGGCCCGGATTCTCTTTCTATTGAGATCCGGGTCGTTTCTGTCTCAACGCGTTATCTCCAAACTCGGTGCGCGCTGTTGCGCGCATCACCGCGTTGCCCCACGTTTTGTCGGCGCGCCCGGAGGGCGTGGGTCAGCCGACTTCAAGGTGGGGGCCGGTGCTGGCGTCCTTGTTTCGCCAGCAGGTCTCGTATGTGTCATCGAGCCCAGGAAACCGCCTTGAAGTCGGCTGGGTCACCAGACGACAAAACGTGGGGAAAGTGTTGGTTGTTCCGCTCGATGTGCGAGCGAACGGGTCTACAAACCGGTTTGTAGGGGCTGTGTTGGGGTGGTCTCTCCATGTTAAAATTGGCGCGGTTTCAGTTCCAGAACGCCTTGCGATGCGCAGACGTTTGAACGTTTTCGGGCGTTCAGGCGCCTGCCCAGAACGGGTGGGCGAAGGGCCATTTGGCCCTTTGTCATGTTCAGACTGAAGGGACGTTTCCGATGTCCAATGAAGATCGCCCGGTTTACCGGGTCTACACGCTGGTGCCCCGTGAGAATGCAAAAGACTATTGGCTGAATATCGGCATTGCCTTTCGCCATAAGGATGACAAAGGCATGAATTTGCAGCTCCAGGCGCTGCCTCTGGGGTCGAAACTGGTCATCCGTGAAGTTGATCCGGACGAGGAGGAGACGAGTGGCCTAGAACGGCCGCAGGCGCCGTCATGACGGCAACGTCGAAAGAGATCGCGCGTTTGAATGATCTCGCTCGGTCAGCCATGGGGGTGGCGTGTCGTTTGGTGATTACAGATGGCATTGCTGCGTTAGGAGCTCAAATTCAGTCGCGTGTTCGCGAACGCGTGGAGACCTATGACGCCTTCACGCCGGACAATGATCCGCATGGTGAGCGAGACTTTGGGCAATTTCAGGAAGTCGGTGAGACGATCTTCTGGAAGATCGACTACTATAACCGCGACCTGACAGGTGGATCACCAGACCCTGCCAACCCTTCAAAGACCGTTCGTGTGCTTACAATCATGTTGGCCCTTGAATATTGATCTTTGGGCAAACCAAAAGCCGCACTCTAATCGGGTGCGGCTTTTCACTTTTGGCACTTCAGCATAGACGGGCATTCAAAGAATACTATGGCTCAGTGCCGGTTCCCCCATTCCATTGGGTCATCTCGTTTTGCTCGCCCAATGGATATGGGAACCCGTTTCAAACCGGTCTTCACCGGTTGCGGTCGAAACCCCACGACTGACGCTCCATGTTTCGCCAGGCGGTCAATTGTCCGCAGTTGCGGCCGGTCTTCCCCTCAAAGGCTCCCGTCTTATTCTATGTATCTTCTTATATAGAGGGAGCGGAAGAAATCTGCCGATCAAGGCGGTCTTTCGCTTCCGGTACAGACCGGCAGAATTCTTCCGGTCAGGTGCGGAATGTGTGGAAAACTAGGGGTTGAGGCGTTTGTCGCGAACTTTTCCGCGACCGACCGAAATAACGACGTGGTAAAGGTTTGTTCGCCCGAGGCCTTGCCGTGTGACTTTCAGATATCCAGCTGTTTCAAGCTCTTTCAGTGCTGTGCGCACAGAACGTTCAGATTTGCCCCATCTCTCGCCCATGGCGGCTTGTCCTGGGAAACAATAGTCGTTCTGCCAAGCGTAGGAGAGCAACAACGCATAGGCTATTTTGGCGGCGTCTGAGAGCTGTTTGCTGGCAAGGATCGCATTGGGCACTTGGGTGTAACCTTCAAGTGTGAAAGCGTCCGCACCAAGAAGTTTGATATTGCGGTCTTTCTGAAGAATGTCGCCAGCGGTTTGCATGGCTGTATTTTAGCATGGGGCGGCGTGGATAAGCTGTTGATAGCGTGTGGGCGGGATCAGTGGAGTTCAAGCGGAGGCGTGTTGTGTTCGCGGGCCTTGCCCGCCTGGGCATCCAAATTCTTGGCCAAGGCTGCAAGAACGGGGGCATTCATTTCAGCTTGGGCGGATAGAAGCTGTTTGAGGTCTCGGGCGTTTTCAGCCCAATGATTGACTTGAGCATTGGCGGCTTTGAGCTGTTCGCGGAGGTCTGCGCTTTGCGCTTGGCTGTCGGCAAGGCGCAATTCCAACTGATCAACCCGTTCCTGAAGCCGTGCCTGCTCGATATTTGGGCCGGGCGTACTGTCTTCCGGTTGAACGGTGGCGCTTCTCTGCTCAGTCATTCGGTCAACGTCATTTTCTCCCCGTGCCAAGAGGGCGAGCGCTTCGCGACGTTTAAGCTCCTCGATGAAACGGGCCATATCGAGTTCATTGGCCAGTCGCCGGATCGTTGAACCTACCTGGACGCGCCGGGAGTCGATCTGACCGTCTTTCATATATTGTTGGACAGTGCGACGGGATTTGGCGACGCCTTCGACGTCGAGGCGTTGCATCACTTGATCGACGGTGAGCGTATACCCATCCACGCGCAATTGCGCGTCGCTGCGCGCAAGCTCATCTGGGTTGTTGTCAGGTTCGGCGTTGAATTCAGCGCTGAGATCAGGCGCGTCTGCGTGCGGGTTCGCGCGGTTCGCGGGGGCAACATCGGATGTTGGCGTGTCACTGCGCGCAGCTTCGTGCGGCTGCGCGTCAATACGCGCATCGTCATGGGCCGGGGTGGGGGAGTGCATGGCGAAATTATACCATAGCGGCGGGAACCGTGTTCCGCATCAGGGGGCGTGACCCGAAGGGCCGAGACGGGATCCGGCTCGGGCTGCGCGTTGGGGCGCAGCAAGCACCCGGCCCAGCGTTCGAGCTGGGGATGCCCAGAGTTTTATAATCAGCACACAGATGATATAATTCAAACCATATGACACAAGTTGCAATCGATTTTTACAATGTGCTGCTGAAGGCAGGAATTGAAGATGACGTGGCCAAACGCGTTGCGAATGAGGTGATGTTTAAACCTGAGGCCAAAGACATCTTGGCCACCAAAACAGATCTTCAATCCGGTTTGGCGGAAACCAAGATCAGCTTGATCAAATGGATGGTTGGTTTGATGCTTGCGAATGTTCTCGGAATGGCAGGTATAGTTGCTGCTCTTGTTCCGGTCGTAAGTTGATCGATTGTTAGGACTGTCGCGTCAATGGAGCGTTTCATGTCGCAAGATGGAAATCGTGCGACAGTAGCTTAGAGCTTTAGGAGGCCCTGTTCTAATCTATACGATTGGATTTAGCTTATTAATTAATATGTTTCACTCGGCTGGTACATGATTAAAAGCATTTGATACTCTGCGTATGGCATCTATGCAGGCATAATACTGTGAGCTCTTTGATTTCACATCAAATACAAAGCAGTCTCCACTATCTGCGTTCTCCAGGGCAATCTTTTTACACTCTTCAATTGAAATTATTATTTTGTCCAAATCGTCTAGTAGGATTTTAGATATATCTTGTTTTTTTATTCCGGCTGTTTTTAGATCGATTTCCTTTGAGCACATTCGTGATAAGACCAGGAAAAGTCCAACCGGTATACCTATAATATTTGCGTATGCTTGAACATCGACCAGATGTTGAGGGAAAATTCCGTTGGCAACCTCTTCCATCCGGCGCTTCACTTTGCGCCGTCGATTTCCATCGTCGGGTAAAGCCGTTCCGGCCTCAAAGTCTTCTTTGTTTCCGTAACGTCCACGGCGTTGCCACTCGTCATCCACTATATCAAATGACTCTTCCGCGAACTCGTTGAGGTTCGTCCCATCCTTATATTTTGGACTATTTTGATACCATTTTTGTTGAATGGTCTTCTGCAAGGCTCGTGTTCCGGTTGGACCCCCAAAACTGTCGCCAACGCGTGCACCTTTTTTATTGTTCCCACCCGCCACGGTCGCTCCGTTAGTGTAAAAAGTTAATCGTACCTAATAAACAGCCCCGCTCGTAATGAGCGGGGCTTTGTGTGGTGTGGACTCTAGGACAGCCAGGCAGTATTATCAAATTGGGTCGTGTTTATAACGATCTGCTAAACCATCGCTAGAGGTAGAGGTCTCGGCTATCAGTCGAACTCCAACTCGACCGAAAACTTCAAGCGAACTTCACAACCCTCCAGAAAGGAGATGCGGCAATGAATTGCCAACAGAATCCACCATCAGTTTTTTCGCCGAAACCCCTGTTCTTGGCGAGCAAGTTTCGCGCCAGAGTAACTATCTGGGTTGAGACTTTGCTTCTGGAGGCTGCCTTTACAAAAGCATGGAACCACGTGTTGGTTCCGGCCAATGCTTGGGCCGCCGAAAACTTTTTGCGCTGCCAGAAAGCGTTGATCACTACTGCCCGCGTCGCGAACTTCATTTTTGAAGTTTGTGGTTGGGGCACTATTTGAGTCGATCTTTCTGTCAACAAATATATTCTACCAGCTTCAAAAAACGTTTCAAGCGTTTTTTGAAGCTTTTGGTCAGTTGGCAAAATTGCCTGCGGAATTGGAAAAAAGGTCACAGAAGATTGCGCAGGCAAAACCATATGCGTTCTCTTGTGCTCCTCGACCAGTGCGAAGGGTTTCTACAAAGACCTGTCCGCAAACCTGAAACGCGGGATAAATCAGTTGTATTGTTCCTCGTCAAGTTAATCGTTTAGGGATTTTGTTGAGGTGTCAACATATAGATGTCCCTCCGCAATTGGGGCTATATGTTGTGTCTGTCGTTCCAGGGAAGACACTTCGTCACCGTTGTATTCGGTTCTCATCGATTTCTGTGAGTAGCGGTGTCTACTGCCAGACAAGTTGCTCGTTAGGTATTTCTTGGTGTGTTTCTAGCTACCCAATACGTAGACGTGCTCGGATGGAGCGAGATTGCGTAAGCGTGAATTTGAATGACCAAGCCTGGGCCGGTACCTTTCGGCTATTATAAAGTAGGTAAGAATTTGGTCCGTCACGAGGTCGATGCAGAAATTCGGAATCTAGTTTTCTCGCTATTTTTGAGTTCAAAAAAGAAGAGTGTCGTCGCGAGTGAACTTAGTGCGATGGGATATCGGACGCGTAGTGGCACGCTTTTTTCAAGCCAGACTGTTGGCCGTTATCTCTCAGATCCTGTCGTCCTCGGTCGTGCTCCAAATGTAGAGCAAATCGTTTCCGACGAACTGTTTCGGCAAGTCCAAGACATCCTACAGGCCCAAGCACAAGCAGGTGGCGCCAAGAGGGCGCCGCGCCATTTGTTAGCAGGCTTGCTCTACTGCGGCTGCGGCCAGAAAATGTATGTCCCTTCCGGAAGCCGGAAGTATGTTTGCACGACGTGCCGCAATAAGGCGGTGGTTGAAGATCTCGAAAAGCTTGTCGTAGATCAGCTCCGAGAGCTT
Source organism: Pseudomonadota bacterium (assembly GCA_038526245.1). Lineage (GTDB taxonomy): Bacteria > Pseudomonadota > Alphaproteobacteria > Caulobacterales > Hyphomonadaceae > UBA5336. The sequence continues at coordinate 25,049 of JBCBGZ010000025.1, read as the reverse complement.
CCGGGTGCAAAAGTAAGCCCATTGAATAAGCTTTTCATTCAATGGGAAGCGCTGCCTTTCTCTGCACGGCGCGAGGTCGTGGAGGCCTTGGTGGATAAGATTGAGCTGGACGACATGGATGTGACCCTGTCCCTCAAAGACGTCTGAGCCGTTTGAGGTGTGGGGGCGCAGCTTGTTGCTGATTGCTTGGGTTGGTGGCCGGTGAAGCCCCCTCGACGCTCACACAGGAGCCGAAGTGAGGTGACTAGCCGACCACCGCGAATAGGGTCACCTAAAACTGCCCAGATGAAAAGCACCGTTTATGCTTGAGCGCTGTCAGACCGGATTCCGGCATCAAAGCCAAAAACGCCAAATGGTCCACGAATTGCCTAATGGCTAGGCGAAGAAACTCGCAAAAGACGAACAGATTCTACCTAATTGTCTCTTGCTATCTTGGCCGGCTAACGCCGTCTCACGCCGCAACTCGACATCTAACACAACAACAAGCGAACGGGTTCGACTGTTGCTGTCGCCTCGCATTGTATTCATTGAGAAATTCCCTTCGTCAGCAACGAAAGGAGAGTTTTGCATGACATATCAAACCAGCACATCAAGTCGGCGCGCAACGCTTACGGTGGTGGAGGCGGCGTCTTATCTTGGTCTTGCGGTCTCAACGCTGAACAAGTGGCGCACTTATGGTGGCGGCCCGCGCTTCATGCGCCTTGGGAGGGCTATCCGCTATCGCCAGTCTGAGCTCGATAATTACCTGAGTGAGCAAACCGTGGATGGTGCCCTGTAGTCTTACTTGGAATCAGATTTTTAGCGCCGCCCGCATTTGCTGGCGGCGCTATACTTTCGATACGACATAGTTTGCCCACTCCCCCATCAGCTCGGCCCTAAGTTCGAGATAATCTGAGCGCTGGTAGGCACGCTGAACCTTGTTCATGACGTTATGGGCGAGAATCGTCTCTGACACCTCAAAAGGCGCGTTGGTCTCTTCGGCAAGCCAAGTACGTAGTGATGACCGAAAGCCGTGGGGCCGCGCTGCCAGTCCCCTCCTCTTCATGAGCTGAGCCATCGTTGCATCGGAAATCACGCCTTTGCGGACGGATGGAAACAAATGGCCGTCTCGGCTATGTTGAAGTGCTTCTTCAGCGATTTTTTGAGCGGGCTTCGAAAGCGGTACGCGGAACGCACTGACTTTGCCTTCGGCCCCTTTCATAAGGTCTTCGGGAATTGTCCAAACGTCCTCGTCGATTTGATCGATGTGTGCATGTCTGAGCGGCTTGGAGCGGACGCCTGTGAGAATGAGTAGGCGGAGTGCCAGGTGGCAGATCGAGCCATCGTTTAACGAGGCGTAGAATTCAGGAACATCTTGCCACGCCATGGCGGGCACGTGCTTTGGGGTGTGCTTTGACGTACCGAGTAATGCGCGTGCTTTGGTGACCGCTTGAATGTCGACGTCCAGTCCCATTGCGGCGCCGTGTTTTAGCGTGAGATTGAGGCGGTTGAGCGCTTTGCGAGCGGTCTCTGTTTTCGTGTGCCAGATCGGCCTGAGGACGGCGGCGATGTCATTCTGGGTGAGTTTAGCGATAGGAGTGCGTCCGAGCTTCGGCAGAACATGAAGGTCCAAAGGGCTCATCCAGCGTCCGGCTTTGCCGTCTTCCTTGAGTTCAGCCTTGCGGGCTTCGAGCGTGAGCTCAGCAACGTCCTGGAGAAGATAGCGGTTGTGCTGAGTGTCGTTCTGGCGCTCTGCAATCGGGTCTCTGTCATGGAGAACCGCGTAGCGTGCTTCCTCAGCTTTTCGTCGGGCATCCTGCAGGCTGATGGTCGGGTAAGGGCCAAGGCCCATCTCCCTGCGCCGACCATAAATAGTCAAACGTAAGATCCACTTCCCTCTTTCGGCGGCGGTTTTGACGAGATAGAGGCCGCGACCGTCATGGTGCTTCCCTGGCCCTAAGGACTTTGCCGATAACCCATTGAGTCTGTTCGATTCCCGCATAGGGCACCATAGTTAGTCCACCAATCAGCCCACCAAAAGTGGTTTCTTAGTGGATATAAGACAAGATAAAAGCAGAAAACACGATCGAATTAGTACGCTGAAAATATGAACTTTTCAAGAACCCCAGACAACACAATATAACTCAATATGATACGGAATTGTTCGGTTCCCTGCGGGCCAGGGGCACCAGCTTTCCTAGCATATATCAATAAATCGACGATTTGGATGAGCTTTCAAAGCTCCGGGCCATCGCTCGATCCCTGGGGCATGGGCACGTCGCCTGGGTTCTGTCGCAGCCAGTTGCGCACCCGATATCTTGGCCCGGGATAACGAAGCGGCGCTTCCTCGAAGGGGTAAGATTTAGGTCTGGAGTCGAAGAGATTTCACATCACAAGCCTATGACGCTTGTAAAATGAACGTGTTCAATATATTGTTCTTCCACAGAGTCTCAATAGAGACCGGCACCATCAATGGGAGGAATTACGAATGCGGACACCGCCATACTCAACCCTGCGCGCTGTGCTCAATGCCGGCATTTGCCTGTCTGTTTTGACAGCGACAGCCACGGTCGCTCACGCGCAAGTCCAGGACGACGACACCAACGAGACGCGCCAGATGGACACCGTCATCGTGACGTCGGCCAAGCGTGAGCAGACCCTGCAGGATACGCCGATTGCCGTATCTGTGGTGAGCAGCGACGTGCTCGATGAAGCCGAGATCATCGACATCGTGGACCTGCAGTCAGTTGTTCCATCTTTGCAGGTGAGTCAGGCCACATCGACCATCCAGACAGCGTTCACTATTCGGGGGTTTGGCAGCGCGTCGAACAATGCGGGCATCGAGCCGTCAGTGGGTGTGTTTGTGGATGGGGTGTACCGTTCGCGACCCTCTGCGGCCCTGTCCGACCTCCTGAATGTAAGCCGTGTGGAAGTGTTGCGTGGCCCGCAATCGACCTTGTTTGGCAAGAATGCCTCGGTCGGTGTTGTGTCGATCATCACCAAGGAACCCGAATTTGAAACGGGTGGCATGGCGGAGCTCACCTACGCGAACAACAACACCATTCGGCTGGTGGGAGATGTCACCGGGCCCATCTCGGACAACCTCGCCTTCCGTTTGGCGGCGTCCTACAACAAGGGCGATGGGTACGCTGAAAACCTCACCACAGGTGAAGGCGTAAACGACCGCAATCGCTGGGCTGTCCAGGGGCAATTGCTGTTCAATCCAACCGATGATCTGAGCTTCCGTCTGATCGCTGACTATGACGAGATTGATGAGACTTGCTGCATCTCTGCAAATGTCGTGGCTGGGCCGGCGACCGTGGGCATCCTCAATGTGATCGGCGATATCGTCATCGAAGATCCGTTTTCCTACGAGTATTTTGCAACCTTCGATCCATCCAACGAGCTGACCAATTACGGCGTGTCACTTCATTCGGAAAAGCAATTCGGTTTTGCCGACCTGACGTCGATCACGGCGTATCGGAAGGGCGAAAACTCAACGCTCTATGACATCGACCAGTCGACCGCCGATGTGTTGAACAGCTTCAATGACGGTGAAAGCGAGACGTTCACCCAGGAAGTCCGCCTCACCTCCACAGCCACGGATGCAAAGGTCGATTGGCTTGTTGGCGCTTACTATTTTGACGAAACGATCGATTTCCCGGGCGGGTTGGATTACGGCGCCGATGCGCGTGCGTTCTATGATCCGTTCTATACGGCGTTGTCGGGCGTGCCGAACCTTCTGGGCCTGGTCGAGAACGCGTTTTCCATTACGCCGGGACTTTTGCGTTCAGATGCCACGCGAACCCTCGAACTGAGAGGGCAAGACAACATGTCCTGGTCGCTCTTCGGGACTGCCGACTGGCACATTACCGATCAACTGACCGCGACCGTGGGCTTGGGCTACATATACGATGAGAAAGAGGCCTATGTGACCCAGATCAATGATGATTTGTGGTCCCAGCTGAACCTGGCCGTGATCAACCCTGCGCTCGCGCCTCTACAGACCTTGCCCCAGACCTTCCCCATTCCGAACCAGTTCGAGGATGGGAAATCGGAAGACGACGACGTTACTTACAATTTGCGCCTCGCATATGATGCGAACGACAATCTGAATCTCTATGCGTCCTACGCCACCGGCTTTAAGGCCACGGCTTGGAACCTGTCGCGGGACTCAAGACCAACGCCTGAGGTCTTCCAGCAAATCGTCGATGCTGGCCTCGAAACACCCAATTTGCGTGCTGGTGGCCGGTTGGCAGGGCCGGAAACGTCAGAAGTCTATGAGTTGGGACTGAAAGCCCAATACGACACCTTCTCGGTGAATCTGGCGCTCTTCGAGCAGTCGGTGAATGACTTCCAAACAAACGTACTGACCGGCACGGCAGGGCGGATTCTCGCCAATGCCGATGAGCAATCCTCCACGGGTCTCGAAATTGATGCGACTTGGGCCCCGATCGATGATCTGGTCCTTTCGTTCGCCGGTACATTCGTTGATGCGGAGTATGAAAGCTTTCCGGACTCTGCCTTTGGCGACCTCACAGGCGAGACACCCGCCAACATTCCCGAGACAACCACATCAACCGGTTTCCGGTACGGCTTTGACGTGATGGGTCTGGACTCATTTGTCCGTGCCGATTGGCAGCACTCTGAAGGTGCGACCTACACCGACAATGCGGCCCTGCAGGACTTCATAGGGTTCACGCGTGACTTTGATCTCGTGAATGCGTCCGCTGGCTTCACGACCGACAATGGTTTTGACGTCAGCATCTGGGGACGGAACATCTTTGGCGAAGAGTATTTCACCCTGGTTTTCCAGCCGGTGCTCGAAAGCGGATCTCTGGCCGGGTTCCCAAACCAGCCTGAGACATATGGCGTGACAATTCGCAAGCGCTTCTAAGGGCCTCCCAGCTCTCGTCCCTGGACCGGAAAGCTCACTCCTCCCAGAGCTTTCCGGTCCTTTTTTTGCCAGTGGCGAGAAAGGGCAGCGCGATGGCTGAAAACCTTCCGCCTCGTTACGCACCGAGAGTGCCGCTTTCATCTACCGCCAAGCCGATTCCCATTGACATTTTGAGCATCGTTCTACATAAAATGAACATGTTCAAATTATAATGATCCATAGAGCAAAACAGACCCGAACAAGAGGAAGAATCCATGCAAGCCATATCTGCCGACTCACATGTCGTTGAAAGTCCCGACGTCTTCGCTGGGCTGGCTGACAAGTTTGGAGATGACGCGCCGCGGGTTGTGAAAACCCCTGAAGGTGGTGACGCGATCAAGATCCCGAACAAGCCCGGCGACCAGGGGTCAAACATCGCCATCATGTGCCTTGCGGCAACGCGGCTCGACAAGGACGGGCCAATTTTGCGCAAACGTGGAAAGAAGCCCCAGGCCGGGTCTGTGACCGACCCGGAGATCGCGGCGTATTTCAAAGGCGGATACGCAGCCATTCGCCCAGGCCTGAAGGACGGGGCCCGTCGCGGCGATGACCAGGATATTGACGGCGTCTCAGCCGAGGTCGTGTATCCGGGCTATTTCTCCATGTTCAAAACGCCGAACCCGGAGCTCTTGATCGCTCTGGAGAAGAACTACAACGACTGGCTCCATGATCACTGCTCGGTCTCGAACGGGCGGCTATACGGATTGGCGGCTCTCCCGATGCAGAACCCGGAGGTGGCGCTGGAAGAGTTCAAGCGTGTTCTGGCGCTGGGCTATAAGGGGGTCATCATTCCCCAGAACGCGCCGACCGGAACGCGTTACTTTGACGAGATCTACGATCCAATCTGGGCGCTGGCCGAGGAATCGGGAACCCCGATCTCCATGCATGTGGCGTGTTTTGCGGAGACCCCTGAATGGGTGATCAAAGCGGCGATGCGAGACAATCTCGCGCTGTACGCCAACTCCCACGCCCTCATCCACGAGACGTTGATCGATCTTATGGTACGCGGGGTCTGCAAGAAGTTCCCGAACGTGAAGTTTGTGCTGGCAGAGTTCAACGCGGGTTGGATCGCCCATTTCCTCGACCGGCTCGACCAGGCCTGGCAGCGCGAATACGGCAAGAACCCGAACCACATTCCCTATGAACCCGTCGTTTTTGAAACGTGGCGGCGTCAGTTCTATGCGACCATTGAAGATGATCACCCCGCAATCCGTACCCGGGACATTATCGGGGTCGACAACCTTCTGTGGGGCTCAGACTATCCGCACACGGATTCGACGTTCCCATGCTCCGGCGACGTTTTGGACGAGATGTTCAAGGAATACCCACCGGAAGTGCGCCGGAAGATCACCTATGACAACGTAAAGGCGCTTTACGGCATCTAGCAGGCGCTTGGGGGGACTGGGTCCGGCCAACTGGCCGGGCCCATCCACCGCTTGAACAGCACACCGCTGAAGCCAATCCGTCGGGAGTGGATCGAATGCGTGACTTCATGAGAACCTATGCAAAGCGCCTGGCGGGTCGCCCCGTACCGCAAAATGATCCTTCTGGGGCGCTCGTAACATTCGAGAAGGGCGACGATACGCGGGAATTGCGACGCGCCATGGGCCAGTTCGCCACTGGTGTGACGGTGGTCACTGCCATGTCGGGCGACACCCCGGTTGGGGTCACAGCGAATTCATTTACGTCCGTGTCCCTGGAGCCACCGCTCGTCCTCTTCTGCCTCGGCAAGTCGCTTGGCTGCGTTGAAGCGTTCGAAACGACAGAGCATTTCGTCATCAACCTGCTGCGGAGCGATCAGCAGGCCATTTCGAACCGCTTCGCGACGAAGGGCATTGATCGCTTTCAGGGCACACCCTGGTGCTTATCCCAGGACAATGTGCCGGTTATCGAAGGCGCGCTGGCGAGTATTGAGTGCTCAAAGAACGCGCAGTTTGACGGTGGGGACCACACCATTTTCATCGGTAAAGTGAAGCGCGCCCAATACGTTCCGGGCCACGACCCGCTTTTGTACTTCGGCGGAGACTACCGCCAGATCAATCAGGCCTGATGCTCTTAACCCTCCGGAGACACACTTATGAACGGTGCTGAAAGCCTCGTCGCAACACTCGTGCAGTCGGGTGTGACCACCTGTTTCTCCAATCCCGGCACATCCGAGATGCATTTTGTGGCAGCGACCGACAAGATCGACGGCATGCACACAATACTGTGCCTGTTTGAGGGGGTCGTCACAGGGGCGGCCGATGGATATGGCCGGATGTCAGGGACGCCTGCATCGACTCTTCTGCACCTGGGGCCGGGACTGGCGAATGGGCTGGCAAACCTCCACAACGCTCGCCGCGCCTCGACACCCATTGTGAACATTGTCGGCGATCATGCGACCTATCATGCCCAATACGACGCGCCGCTGACCTCTGATATTGAGGGCTTTGCGCGTCCAGTCTCGGGCTGGATCCACTCCAGCATGAGCGCCAAGACGGTGGCCGCAGACGGCGCCCGTGCCGTGGCGGCCTCCATGGAGGGGCAAGGCCAGATCGCGACCCTTATTCTCCCGGCCGATACGGCTTGGAACGAGGCACTCGGTCCAGCGCCCGCGCTGCCAAGACCACAGCTTGCCGACCCCGACCCGAACGCCGTTCAGGCCGCTGCTGAGGCACTCAAGTCGGGTAGGAAAACAGTGCTGCTTGTTGGCGCCGATGCGCTTTCGGGCGAGGGGATCCGAAATGCAGGCCGCGTGGCGGAAGCGTCGGGCGCAAGGCTCATGTGCCCCACTTCAAATGCCCGGCGCGAGCGCGGTGCCGGACGTGTCATGGTACAGCCCCTTCCCTACTTTGGAGAGATGATCGAGGCCGAGCTCGCCGGCGTCGAGACAATGATCATTGCCGGAACCAAGCCGCCCGTGTCGTTTTTCGCTTATCCAGGCAAATCCAGCTGGCTCACACCTGAGGGATGCGAGATCATCTACGTGTCCCATCCCCACGAGAATTCGGCGGCGGCGTTGGGTGCTCTTGCCGAGGCGTTGGGCGCGCCGAACACGCCAAGTCAATTGACGCCGTCCCAGACGGGCCTGCCGTCCGACGCCGATAGTCTTGAGCAATTCGCGATCGGTAAAACCATCGCTCACCTGTTGCCCGAAGGTGCCATCATTTCTGACGAGGCCAATACGTCGGGCATTGGGCCAGCCCTGGCGACTGCAACCGCAGCGCCCCATGACTGGTTGTCCCTCACCGGCGGCAGCATCGGCCAAGGGCTCCCGCTTGCTATGGGCGCGGCAGTGGCCTGTCCGGATCGCAAAGTGGTGTGCCTCCATGGCGATGGCGGCGCCATGTATACGCTCCAGGCGCTTTGGACGGCGGCGCGCGAGAACCTTGATGTTACGACGGTGATTTTTTCCAACCGGTCCTATGCGATCCTGCAGATCGAGTTTGACCGGGTGGGCGTTGGTGCGCCTGGACCAAAGGCACTGTCCCAGCTGGATCTGACGAACCCGGAACTGGATTGGGTCAAGCTTTCCGAGGGTATGGGCGTGGCCGCCTCAAGGGCTGAAACGCTCAAGGCATTTCGGGAGCAATTTGCTGACGCCATGGCGTCCACAGGTCCCCGGGTGATTGAAGTCATGGTCTAGATCCGGGGCTTGTTTGAGGTCAGCCTTCGTTGAGGGCGGCTTGCTTCTCGATGATCCGGTCGCGCAGCTCTTTCTGCTTCGCCTCGGTCAGGCTGTAGCCCCAAACCATATACGCCGCGATGAGCACGAAGAGCGCCGGAAAGAAGCTATAGATCAGTGCGAGCGAGTGGAGGGCCTCGGGATTGGACTCCCCCGCCGCCGTGTAGCCCACCATGGCCAACAGGATCAGGGGCAATCCTGCGCCAACGGCGCCGCCGAGTTTCTGAACCATCGCTTCGACCGAGTAGAACAGCCCCTGCTGACGGTCGAGCGTATCGGCCGTGTCCACATCAACCGTGTCCGCTATCATTGCGTAAGGCAACACGTAGACGCCGCCAAAACACATGCCCTTGATCACAAACAAGGTGTAGAAAAGCGCAATGTCGCCGGCAGAGGCGAAGTACATCAGCCCATTCGTGATCGCGACAATCACCAGCGCGACGAAGAGCGCGCGGTGTTTCTCGATTCTCTTGGCAAGCCAGGCCCATCCCGGGACCATGATGAGGCCAGAGACGAAATAGAAGAAGTAAACTTGGCCGATGTTTTCCAGCCCGACAACGTCACGTGCGAAGAACACTGTGGTCGACTGGCGGAAGGCCTCGCCCAGTCCCGCCACCAGACCGGCGAGCGAAAGCCGGATAAACGGCCCGTTCGACATTAGCATTTTCGATGCGGCCACAACATCGAAATTCTTGGTCTTCGGAGGCGCGTCCGGCTCCGGCACTGTGAAGAATACGATGGTCGAGGTTATCGGAAGCAAGACAATAATCGTCCATCCGATAGTGCGCATAATCTCGACAGGTGACGCGCCGTATTTTGCGATGAGATATGTTGGGATCAGGGTTGAGGCAAGCAGCCCGCAAATGCCGAAGAATTGGGTCGTTGAGCTCACTTTTGTGCGGATATGATAGTCTGGCGATAGCTCGGCGGCCCAGGCGGTATAGGGCAATCTCAATGTCGTAATGCCGAAATAGGCGAATGATACGGCCAGAACGAAGTAGACCGCGTTTACGCCGTCGGGCGGGCAGAACAGCATATAAATACCGCCGCCAAGGGTGATCGTCCCAATGATCAACCAGACCCGGCGCCGCCCTATGCTCGGTCGCCAACGGTCGCTGATGATTCCAATCAGCGGGTCGGTCACGAAGTCGAGGAGGCGGGTCGCGATAAGTGCTGCGCCGACGATTCCAAGTCCAATTCCGAAATGCCCGGAGTAGAGTGGCGCCAGGTAGATCGCTACAGGCAGGGAGATCATGCCCACGGGGAACGCGACCGTGCTGAATGCCAGGATGGTCCTGAAGTTTATGGAAATCTCACGCAAAGACCCACCTCCGTGTTCAGCACCAACCGGGAGAGTTTGATGCTTGTCTTTTGACGGTCCGGAACGGCCGACTAAGGACGGGTCTCAAAGTGTTGGCGCTGATGGCATGTGTGCATGCGATTGGAGTTCAGGTCCATTTTATCTTCCTCCCGGAGTGCGCCATCTGATTTATTTTTGAACGCGTTCAAATAATGGCGGGTGAGGCGGATTAGTCAACTCTGATCCTTGCTCGGCGCGAATAGAATTGAGATCATCCAATGGAGCCTGCATCCCTTGTCTGACGTTCCGGCTAAACAATCAGACCCGTCAAAAACGCTTCTATGACGCCGTCGGCGATGTCGTCCGGATTACGAAACTCAAGCCGCCCGAAATTGTATTGAAGGGCGAGGCAGCCGTGCAGACTGCCCCAGAGCATCATCGCAAGATCTTCTGGCTTGCCGGGGTGAATCCGGCCTTGGTCCTGACCCTCTTTAAGAGCGGCAGTGAGCAGCACGGGCAGCAGGGCGTCTTCGGCCGGGGTTCGGACCGGGCTCGGTTTTTCCAGTGGCCTCACGAACAGAAACACGTTGCGAAAAATGCGCTCATGGTCCTGCGCAAATTGCCGATATGCCGCCATGAGAGCGCGAATGCGCTCAACAGGGTCTTCGGTTTCGTCGGCGATGGCCTGTAGCTGTTTGGTCAGCTTGTTGACCGGCGCACTCCAGAGGGATTCCGTCAGCCCCTGAAGGCTTCCGAAATAGGTGTAGATCGTCCCCACAGATACGCCAGCTTCCTTGGCGATGGCGCGCACGGACAGGCTCGCCTGACCCTCGCGATCGTAGAGATTCTTCGCCGCGCGACGTATCTCGCGGCGAATTTCTTCTTTTTGTTCAGGCGTTGTCTCGGGTCTGGGCATAGCTGTGTCTTACAAGAGGACCCGGCGATCTCAAGTCACGCAGAGTCGCAACAGCTAATGCAAGTGCCGATCACTCTGCCGGCTGAAGCGGGTGCACTTCGCTCGGCGAGGCATCGTCTCCAGCGTTGTTCTCGTCGCGCTTTGGGCCAAACACTTTCTGGTTTGGCAGGAAGGGCGCGATGTACAGCCCGGCCACGGTCATCGGGTATTCGGGGGCCGTGCCAATGCCGATCCGGTCGTGGGGACGCTCGCCCTTCACCTTGTGGAATGTGCCGAACAGAATGTCCCAGACGATGAATTCGCCGCCATAATTGGAGTCCCCAACGCCCTTGTCGGGATAGTGGTGGTATCGGTGATTGTCGCCGATCGAAAAGATGTACTCCCACCAGCCGAGTTTCAGGTCGATGTTCGAATGCTGGAAGATGCCGATGCTGAGCTGCATGATCACGGCGACCAGGGCAATCTCCGCAGTCGGTTGCACCAACGCCAATGGAATGGCGTAGAAGATGGCCTGGCTGATGATCTCGAGAGGGTGGGCGCGGATCCCATTCAGCCAATACAGCCGCTCAACCGAATGATGCGCAGCGTGCATGCGCCAGAGGAAGGGCACCTCATGGAGAGCGCGGTGGAACCAGTAGCGGAAGAAGTCCTTGATCAGAATGAACAGGAACACCTGAACGATCGGATTCCAATGGGTCGGCCAGTAGTCATGCCCATAGGGTTCGAGAACCTCGACGACGCCAACAATGAACAGCGCGCTGACGATGAGTTTTGATATTCCGCTCCAGAACGCGCCGGAAAAGTACATGATGACATCGACGGCTGTGTCATTGCCGCCTTCCAACCAGCGTCGGCTGAAAGGCATCAGGCGCTCGAGCGGCGCGCAGTACAATCCGAACACAATTGGTAGCAAAACAAACCCCAGCAGCGTGAAGCTGGTGATGCCGTTCTCTACCAGTTTAAATCCTAGGAAGAGCGAGAGCAGGATCGTGAACGGAAACACGGTGTGTGAGAGGATTTCGCGCAGCAAAGTCCCCTCAAGTTTGTAAGACAAGCGATCCAGATGCTGCATCAACCAACGTGTTGGCTTTACGAGCAGCCAGTTGAGGATGAACTCCAAGGCGTTGAGCGGAGCGCAGAGCCAGGTTTCAACAAATCGAGCAATCGGTGCGCGTTTGGAGATTTTGCGATTACCACGTCCAGATTGATCGAGCGCTGACATATCTCACCTCCCTCGCCGGATAGTCACCGGCGTTCGACGCGATCGCAGGACAAACTCCACACACGCCGTTTAATTGAACGTGTTCATTTTATATTTTTGGGAAGCTGTCAAGTCACTGATGGCCAGTCGCAGGCGGCCAAAGCGCGATTATGTTTGATTGAGATGCTGATAAGGGCTCGACAAAGATCAGGCGACTGCTGATTCGGGGCGCGGTCACTTTACGATGGTACCGGCTGGGTGTCTTTCGTGTCTGCTCTTCGGTCTTGGTATGAGGGTCTGGGCCGGGTGGGCCAGCAACTTATACGTCGCTGGCCTTCCCGAAGCGCAGGTGCAGGCCGTTCTCGGCTGTGAGATCCATGGTGACGGCAACGTCGCCGGCAGTGATGTGGAGCCCGCTTGTGGTGGTCGCCACGGCAATGGCGGCGATGATAAGGAAGGCAACGGCAAATCCGATCCGTCCGTGGTAGCGTGTGATAGTCCCCTTGCGCATGTCCTTGGTTCCTTCTTGCTCGGTAGCGCTGGTTCTGAAAGCGGGGCGCGGTTGCCGTCTTCGGCTATTGGCGCGCCCCGTGCGGCGTTGGTCTAGCTCTCAAGGTCCCGGAATTCCTTGCGCAGGCGCCACTCGTCGGACGTGACGGACTGTTCAAGGCGTTGGAGGCGGTCGTCCAGGTCTCTGAAGGTGTACTTCAGGTTTGAGAATGTGGCAGCTGGGCGGTCTGAAACCCCGCGCCAGAACTCCTGCTCTTCGTCATTCCGGGCGACCCGGTCATCGCTGGCGCGCCGCTCCGGGATCATCATCCACATGATGAAGTAGATGAGGAAAATCAGCGGCCCGAAGAAAAAGAAGAAGCTCAGGACGAAGAGCACACGGACGAGGACGGGGTCCCATCCAAAGCGCTCGCCAATTCCGCCGCAAACCCCGGCCCAGACCTTATTGGTGCGTGAGCGTTTCAGCTGGGTCGGGTTGGGGGAGCCGGTAAAGTCCCGGGTCATTGGTCATATCTCCTTGTAAAGTCGTCGTCCTCGGAGCGGCGGGCGCCGCCCTCCGTGTCGATCAGGGTTTCCAGGGTATCGATGCGGCGTTCCATGCGCTTGGCGGAGCGCCAGAGGTCTTCGAGCATCCGCTCATCATCGGGCTGCAGGCTCTTCAGCTTCCGCCACTCCGTGATGTAGTGGAGGATAAGCCCCGGCAGGAAGACGAAGATGGCGAAGATCGCAAACAATGGAACAAAGAAGTCTTCCATGGATCAGGCCTCTGTCTGCTCTGTCTTGGCGCGCCGGGCGGCCAGGTGTTGGGCGATGAGGCCCGGCGCAGTGATCACCGACATAATGCCGGCGAGAATGGCGAGGGGGACAAGCATTATTCAGACCCCTTCGCGCCTTTGACGGCCTTCGGCTTGGAGCCGTTGCGCTTGGCTTTCAGGGCTTCAAGCTCAGCTTCCACGGCATCATTGCGCTCCAGGGCAGCAAATTCAGCCTCCAGGGTCGGCTCACGGCCTTTGATCGTGTCGGCATAGGCTTCCATTTCGTCGACCTTGCGTTCGATATTGGCGTAGCGAGCCAGAGCTTCATCAACCTTTCCGTCGTGGGTCTGAGAGCGCATACGGATCCGCTGTTCAGCAGCTTCGCGGCGCATCATGAGGGCACGGTGCTTGGCTTTCGCCTCGCTCAGCTTGTCCTGAAGCTTTGCCAGGTCATCCTGACGCCGTTCAAAAGCCTCTTCGGCTGCAGCCATTGCATCCTGGCGCCGGGCAATCTCGCCGTCCGCTTTCTGCTTTGCCAGTAGGGCACCTCGGGCAAGGTCTTCACGGCCCTTGTCGATCGCGAGTTCAGCTTTCGTGTTCCAGTCATCACGCACCGTCGTGTAATGGGCGATTTCGCGCTCCATCTCTTTCTTGTCGGCCATGGCGCGGGCCGCGGCAGTGCGGACTTCAACCAGCGTGTCTTCCATTTCCTGGATGATCAGGCGGGCGATTTTTTCGGGGTTTTCGGCGTTGTCCAGCATCGAATTGATGTTGGAGTTGATGATGTCACCGAGGCGGGAAAACAGTCCCATATTTTTGTTCCTTCAAGTAAGTTGGGAGGAGGGCGGCGGCGCCGCGATCAGAAGAAAAATCCACCGAGGAAGATGCCGGCTGCGAAGAACATCCAGGTTTCCGCGGGGCGCGTTGACAGCCAGCGGCCAAAACGGCCGGAGTCACTGGTTTCGCGGGTGGAATAGTGTGGGTCGGTCATCTTCTTTCGATTTCTCCTTCGAGGTTGGCGGCCCCTAACCGCCCTGAGCATGCCAGTATCATTTCAAGGAGTGTGCCAGTTTGAAATTAAGTGATTAGAGCATTGAGAAATATAGAGAAAAAATTTTCCGCGAGAGTGGCGTAAACAGTAATTAGTAGAATATGCTAATAATGTAGGTGAAATACACGAAGAAATTTGGTAATTTACACCAATGATTGGCTCGACCCCTCAGCTCATCGGAGAAAGCCCAGCCTGGCTTGAGGCGCTCGAGCATGCGTCCCGCGTGGCGCCGCTCGACCGCCCCCTGCTCGTGATTGGCGAGCGCGGCACCGGCAAGGAACTGATCGGTGAGCGGTTGCACTTCTTGTCACGCCGCTGGGAAGGCCCCTTCATCAAGGTGAATTGCGCAGCCCTGTCGGAAGAACTGCTGGACAGTGAGCTATTCGGCCATGAGCGCGGCGCGTTTACCGGAGCGACGGATCGCCGGGCGGGCCGGTTCGAACTCGCCGATGGCGGCACCCTTTTCCTGGATGAGATCGCGACGGCATCTTCGCGTGTTCAGGAAAAGCTCCTGCGCGTTATCGAGTATGGTGAGTATCAACGCCTCGGCGGTGAGGCCGTTCTCACGACGGATGTGCGAGTGATTGCCGCCACCAATGGGGATCTTCCCGCGATGGTCGACGCGGGGGAGTTTCGCGCCGATCTGCTCGATCGATTGGCATTCGACGTGATTACCCTGCCACCCCTGAGAGTGCGAACGGGGGACGCCTCGTTGCTGGCAGACTTCTTTGCGCGGCGGATGGCCGTGGAGATGGCGCAGGATTTTCCAGGCTTCGCGCCCAGTGCCATAGCTGAAATTGAAGCTCATGACTGGCCAGGAAACGTGCGCGAACTGCGCAACTTTGCCCAACGCCTGGCGCACCGGGCCATGGTGAGTGCGCCAGGTGAGCCGGTCCGGTTTGATTCCTCCGCTCTGGATCCCTTCGACTCGCCATGGCGACCGGGGCGAACACCCAAGCCCCGTAAGACATCACTGCCCGCTGCGGAAAGAATTCCCTCAAGCCCGGCGACACTGCCACGAGATTTCGAAGCAGCCGTCGCGGCCTTTGAAATGCAAATCCTGGATACAGCCCTTGCCGCCCAAGATGGCCACCAGGGCAAAACAGCGGAGGCTCTGGGCCTGACCTACCACCAACTCCGCGGCCTTCTCAAAAAGCATGGCTACGGCAAAGGCGCCGGCAAACCGAAGGGCGAAACGCCGCTTGAGAAAACAGAGCCCATTCGGTCGATGTAAGCGATCAAGCCGAAGGGTTGAGTTTGCAACGCGTGGACTGGAAAGCCGGTTCGACCAAGGTCGCAGCAGGGCCTTGAAGGCCGGGCAATTGCAGGGGTGCCCAGTCACCGGAGAGGACGAGCGCCTCGGCCGTTTCCACGGTGTGGACATACACACAGCGCCCTTCGGCGCGAAATGCTGCGATGGCCGCGCGTGCCACCCGCCCTTCGAGGCGTTTGGGCGATACAAGGTAAGCGCCCGCGGGTGGGGTCAGGAGAAAGTGCTCTTCGATACTGGTCACCAAGAGAGAGCCCTTCGGCAGGGATGCGGCGGCCGTTTTGGTGATTGGCGCGAAATATGCGGCGCGGCTGTGCTGACCCGCTATGTCGCTGAGGGTGGCAAGACATCCCATGGCAACGGCGGCGCCTGTTACGAGTAGCCAGCCGCGCTTCAGCCATTGCTGGCGCCGGCCAGCAGACACCGCAAGGCTAAGCGCCAGAAGGGCCGCCGCCACCGCCAGAGGTATGTACAAAAACACACTGCCGGGCGGCACAAGCCCCAGCCACGCGACTGCGATGATGCAACTGCCGATGATGCCGCCTAAAACCAGGCCTGTGCGTCGCTGTCGCGCGCCCACACCGCGACAGAGGCTGGTGAAGCCGTCGACGGATAAAATCGCGAGGAATGGCAAGGCCGGCAGGAAGAGCCGCATATTGTGCCCGTAACCGCCTTGCTCGTTTTGAAGGCCGTAGAAGCCGATGACCGTGCAGGTCATCAGGATACAAAGCCCCCGGGCAGCTGTGCGTTGCCCAAATGCGAAACCGCCCACAGCAACGCCCGCCAATACCAGCCAGGGCGCGGACTGGATAAGGGCCCTCTTGTAGATGCCAAGAATGTGGACCAGCCCTGCCGCGTCCGTCTTTGCGGCATGCTCTATCTGCTCCGGGGCAATCCACTGAAGATTTGTCACCAGCACAAAAGTATTCCACGCAAAGGAGCGTGTTGGGGCGGCCAGCAACACAACCGATGCAGCGATCATAAGGGCAGGGATTGCATAGTATGGCGTGCGTAAGCGGGCGAGCCAGGCTTTGCACCGGCCCTCTTCCGGATTGATCCAGATTGCGGTTGCGAGAGCGCCGAGGAGAGCCGTGAGGTGGAGCGTGTAAGGACCAAGCTGCGTCCAGCCGTCGTCAGGCCCATGGCTGATCGGAAAATATGTGCCGAACTTCTCGCCGTTTAGCGCACTCGACAGCACCAGAAACGGTGCCATGCCGAAGATGAGCCACAAGGGAGCCATGCGCTGGCCCGGTGCGCCGAACAGAGCCATCCAGTAAACAAGTGCAATTGCCGGCAGGGCAGAGTCGCTCCGAATGGCGATGGCACAGCCGAGCCAAAGCCCGGCCAGGATCAAACGGACCCGGTCAGGCGCCTGACGGTCGGCCAGATGCGCGGTGGCGCGTTCGACACCGGCCAATACAAGCGCAAGCGCAAACATGTGCGGCCAGATCCCCATGCCATAAGCGGGCGTGAAGGTGGCAAGTGCCAGGAGGCCAGCGACAAAGCGCCGATCGAGGGCCAGTCCGTAAAGGTGACGAACGATCCGGAGGGTTAGCCAGAGTACCGCGAAGAAGCTGATGGCGTTCAGGAAAACGAGGCCGCGCACCCCCGCTAGTCCGTAGAACGGTGCAGCTATAATCCCGTAGAGGGCGGGAAATTCCGGATACACCTTGCCGTCAATACCATGGGTGAGTGTCAGGACGAGTTCCGGCGCTCCCGACACGCCTCCGCGCTCAGAAATGAACAGAACGCCGGTCTGCCAGAAGGCGCGTGCCATCTCGACGTAAATCATCTCATCGATCGAGAATGCGTAAGGGGGGCGGATTACTGCAGCAATAATTGCCAGCGCGAAGAGCAGGCCCACAAGACGCAGGTCGACTTCTGCGCGCTCTCGCACAAGCGCGTGTCGCCGCGAAACGGTCCATTCGCCCTGCAATGTATTCTCGGCCATCGACCCGCCATAAGCGCTTTTTATCGTTGGCCCATGCCTATCCCATGTACACTCAACAGGGCCTTAACCGAGGCGCAGTTTCAGGGGTCGGGATTAGGAGGCGCCGCGATCAAGCGATAGGCGAAATCATGAGTCGGCCTGATGGCGGGCTGATCTATCTTGCGTGACACGCTTCCAAGCTGCGGCGCGATGCTGCTAAGGCCCGTCCCATGAACTTTCGCGATTTCAGCCTGTTGTTTGCGGTGTGCCTTGTGTGGGGCCTGAACATTGTGGTGACGCGATGGGTGGTAGCCGATGCCGGTATTCCACCGATCTTCTTTGCGGCTGTACGGTTTTTTGGCATCGCAGCGCTGCTGTTCTGGTTTTTACGACCGATTCCACGTCAATTTGGGCGATTGTTCGCGATCGCGATGTGCATCGGTGCAGCCCATTTCACCTTCCTCTTTCTCGGATTGGCCAATGCAGAGGCGTCTGCTGTGGCTGTTGTTGGCCAGCTCGGTGTGCCGTTTTCGACCCTGATGAGCATGGCTTTCCTGGGCGAGACTGTAGGGTGGCGGCGCGGACTCGGCATTATGTTGGCGTTCGCTGGCAGCCTGTTGATTGCAGTGGATCCTGAAGGCTTCTCGCTCTCGATCGGCCTGATCTACGTCGTCATCTCCGCCGTGATTGGCGCAGCGGGCGGCATTCTGATGAAGCAGATTGAGCCCATGCCGGCCCTTCGCATGCAGGCCTGGGTTGGCGCCCTGTCTTTCCTCCCTCTCTTCGCGCTATCGGGCTTATTGGAGACGGGTCAGGTGGCGGCTTATGCCAGTGGTGGGCTTTGGGTTTGGGCATCTACGGCATTCGCGGTTGTCGGTGTCTCGATCTTCGGGCACGGGGCGTTCTACACATTGATCAAGTCTTATGACGTTTCGCTTCTGTCGCCCCTGACGCTTATGACGCCAATCTGGGGCGTCATTTTTGGGATCATTCTTCTGGGTGAGGATTTGACACTTCGGCTGGTCGTCGGCGCCGTGATCTCCCTTGGCGGGGTGTTTGTGATTGCTGTGCGCGCCAACGAAAAACTGCCCGAAGCCGCACTTGGGAAGAAAGTCGCGGGGCCGGGCGCATGAGGATCATTCAGAAGCCATCGCCGAATTTCAACGACCGCAGGCACCCCCTCGACATGCTGGTGCTGCACTATACGGGCATGGAGACCGGCGAGGCGGCCGAAGCTCGACTTTGCAATCCCGCCGCTGAAGTGTCTGCCCATTATGTGGTCCGCGAGGACGGCGTGGTTGTGCAGATGGTCGCCGAGGACAAGCGTGCCTGGCATGCTGGCGTTTCGGCCTGGCAAGGAGAGGGGGACCTCAACTCCCGCTCAATCGGCATGGAGATCGTCAATGGGGGCCATGATTTCCCAGCCGGTGACGGCAGCTTACCCGCCTATCCGGAGGCGCAGATTGCGGCGGTGATCAGTCTCTGCCAAGCGATCCTTGCCCGCCACGACATTCCCCAAACCCGTATCGTTGGCCATTCCGACATTGCGCCTGCACGCAAGGCTGATCCGGGCGAGCACTTTCCCTGGCAGCGCCTGTCCGACTGCGGCATCGGTATTTGGCCCGCGCAATCGCCAGAGATGGCGGGCCGTGTTGCGCGTGGCAAAGGCCTTGAACCCGGCGACCAGGGCGCGCCGGTAGAGCGTATGCAGGCCATGTTGTTGTCGGTTGGCTACGACCTGTCCGTTTCGGCCAGTTATGATGCCCAAACCGAGGAGGTCGTGCGGGCATTCCAGCGGCGTTGGCGCCCGACGCAAGTCACCGGTCAGGCCGACTTGGCGTGTCTGGCAGCCATCGCAAGCGTGCGGGCGCACTATTGTGCGGCCGAAGACGGCGAAGCGTAGGCCCGGGTCCACTCCGCGGCCAGCGCAGCGCCAAGCAGGAGCGCCATGACAGACAGCGTCAGCCAAATGAAACCGAGGATCAGCGAGGCCAGCGCGCCATAAAGTGTGTCGAGCACAGACAGGCGCAGATAGAGTTGGAAGGCCCAGGTGAGACCGAGCCAGGCTAGCGCGCCCGTCGCAGCCCCAGCGGCCAGGGCGCGTGCGCTAAACCCACAGCCTCGCAGGCTGAGCGCAATCAGCAGATAGAAGACGGCAAAGGTCGCGATCCATTTCGTGATCCACAGGGTCGATGCAAGCGCTGCAATGTCCCCCGCGAACCGGCCCGCCTCTCCTGCTTCGCCCTGCTGGAAAATGGTCACGGCCAGTTGGGCTGCGCCAAGGGTCCACACCAGGAGGATGAGCGCCGCTGTCATGGCCAGGGATACGCCCTGGAAGCCGATCACGCCGCTTTTTCGCTCCGTGTCCGTGATCATGCGAATGCCGGTGATGACGGCTTTCGCCCCGGAGATGGCCGTGATCGCGACTATGATGATCGCGACAATCGCCCGGAATGTGAGGCCCTGGGGCGTCAGCGCCGCAATGATATCGACCTCATTTGCATCCAGGGGCGCCACGTTCGACGCCAGAATCTGTTCAATCGACCCGGCAATCTGAACGGAAATCTCTGCGGGGAGGATTGCGATCAGCAGGGTCAGCGTGAGGTAAATCAGCGGGAATATCGAAAACAATGCATAAAAGGCAATTCCGCCCGAGACGATACGCACCTGGGGTTGGGACAAGCGGACAATGGCGCGCCAGATCGGACGCCACGCCCACGCGCCCGGCAGATCAACGCGCTTGCTGGCTTGTTGCTCCATTGTCGCTGGGCTCCCTGCCTCGATTCCTTCTTCTTTGCGGTATATAGCGACGTGTGACCAGATGGCCGGGCAGTCGCTCCGCATTTTGCGGGGAGGAAAGTCCGGGCTCCATGGAGACAAGGCGGCGGGTAATGCCCGCCCGGCGCGAGCCGAGGGAAAGTGCCACAGAGAGCAGACCGCCGGTGCCCTGGTGCCGGTAAGGGTGAAAGGGTGGGGTAAGAGCCCACCGCGCGGATGGCAACATTCGCGGCATGGTAAACCCCGCCTGGAGCAAGGCCAAATAGGGGGTGCGCATGGGCCGTTTTCAGCTCGCGCCCCGGGTGTGCTGCAAGAGGCGCTCTGTGAAGGGCGTCCCAGATGAATGGCTGCCACCCCGCAAGGGGAACAGAACCCGGCTTACAGGCCATCTGGTCACACTTTTACCTTGAATTTTCCTGAAATTCGGCCCCGCGGGACGGAGTTGTGCATGTTGAGCGGCGCTAGGCAGAGCCCACGGGCTCTGCTAGCACGGGGTCACGAAAGCGTGAGGGGAGAGATTCATGCGAGCGAATATTTGGTTGGCACTGCTGGGTGCGGTGCTCTGTTTATGGGGCTCTCAGCCCGGGATCGCGACGGCCCAGGATTCCGGCAATAGCTGTGAGTTCGCCAATGATGGCGAGTGTGACGAGCCAACACTTTGTGCGGTCGATACGGACCAGAACGATTGCGGCGGTCCGGCTGCGCAGCGCGGCGCCAATTCGTGCCAGTTCGCCAATGATGGCGAATGTGATGAACCCGACCTTTGCGTGCTCGGCACCGATTCCGCCGATTGTGATGGCGCTTCGGCGGCCGGAGGCCCCAATAGCTGCGAGTTCGCGAATGACGGTGAGTGTGATGAGCCTGACCTCTGTGCGGTGAACACCGACCAGGCCGACTGCGGCGGGCCCGCAGAGCAGCGCGGTGCGGACTCTTGCCGCTGGGCGAATGATGGCGAGTGTGACGAGCCAGATCTGTGCGTGGTCGGCACCGACTCCACCGATTGCGAAGGTATCGACACAAGCGGCCCGAATAGCTGCATGTTCGCCAATGACGGCGAGTGCGACGAACCAGACCTTTGCCCTGCCGGCACCGATACGAACGACTGCACGGGCGTGACGCCCATCGCGGGTGGCTGTCAGTGGACCAATGACGGCCAGTGCGATGAGCCCGATGGTTGTGCCCCCGGAACGGATGTGGCCGACTGCCAGGACGAGGTCGCCAATAGCTGTGAATTCGCCCGCGATGGCGAATGCGATGAGCCTGACCTCTGCGAAATGGGAACAGACACCGCCGACTGCGCGCCTCTTCGCGCTGAAGGCCAGGGCCCGGATCGCTGCCGTTGGGCGAATGACGGCGAGTGCGATGAGCCAAGCCTTTGCCTGCCGGGAACGGACACCACGGATTGTTCAATGTCACCCAATACGGGCCCGAACAGCTGTGAGTGGGCCAATGACGGTGAGTGCGACGAGCCTGACCTTTGTGCGCCAGGCACTGACAGCAATGATTGCAGCGGCGCCGGAGGCCCAGACAGCTGCGAGTATGCCCGCGACGGCGAATGCGACGAGCCAGATCTCTGCGCAGCCGGTACTGATACTTATGACTGCACCGGTGCGGGCGGCCCGGACAGCTGTGTCTATGCCAATGACGGCGAGTGCGATGAGCCGGACCTGTGCGTTCGCGGCACCGACACGACGGACTGTCAGGGCGCCATCCCGGCGGGTGCGGACAATTCCTGCCGCTGGGCCAATGACGGTGAGTGTGATGAGCCAGATCTCTGCGCCGTTGGCACGGATATGAATGACTGCCATGGCACAGGTGGGCCAGACAGCTGCATCTATGCCAATGACGGCGAATGCGATGAGCCTAGCCTCTGCTCGCCTGGCACAGACACCTCCGATTGCCAGGGCTGATACGCCTCCGCCCGGATCGAAAACCAAGAGCGCCCCGGTTGCACACCGGGGCGCTTTGCATTCAGGTGCAGGTCGTTGGCATTGGAGGAAAACGCCCATGATCACGGTTCATCATTTGCGGGTTGGTCGCTCAATTTTTACCGTCTGGTTCCTCGAGGAACTGGGCCTCGACTACGCGCTGAAGATCTATGTGCGCAATGAGATGAACCGGGCGCCGCCAGAGCTGAAAGAGGCCCACCCGCTGGGCAAAAGTCCCGTGATCGACTTCGGCGACTTTACCCTCGCTGAATCCGGCGCCATCGCAACCTATCTGGTGGACACTTACGACAAGGATCATGCCTTCGCCCCGCCCCATAGCGATACAGTTGCGCGCGCGAAGTGGAACCAGTGGCTTGCCTATAGTGAAGCGTCAGCTTTTGCGCCGCTCTTGTTCAAATTGCTGCTCACGCGGGAAGACCCCAAACCTCCGATCATCAGCGCTTTTGCCGAGGGGGAAGTGGCGTTGCACCTGGGCAATATGCAAGACAGCCTCGGCGATAAGCCCTTCATCCTGGGCGACACGCTGCAAGCGCCAGATATTGGCTTCACTTACATATGTCATATGGCGGAGCGGTTGGGCGAAATCGGGCCCTATCCGAAGCTAAAGGCTTATCTAGACCGGAATTTGGCGCGCCCGGCCTTTCAGCGGGCACTGGAGCGCACCGGAGGCTAACCATGGTGCGCAGTTGGGCCGAGATTGAGCGTGTCGAAGGCTTTGCGGGGATCAAGCAGCTGGTGGAGCAGACAATTCTGCCCAGTCTCGATCATGTGGAGAGTGAAAAGCTTGGCAAAGATGGCCAGCCGAAGGGCGTTCAGTCCATCGTTTCTGGTGCATTTACGGCCTTTGGTCTTCTGTTCCTGATACCTTTCTTCCTGTTGCCCGACACTTTTTTCGGTGGGTTGCTGCGGTTCATTCTGTTCCCGCTCATGTTCTTCGGGACGATCGTGTCGGCGCTCTGGCTTAATCGGAAGAAACTGACGCAGTACATTCTGCGTGCCCATGGCCGGTATCAAAGACGCGGGGAAATTCTCGGCCAAGTCGCTGACCATGTTGGTCTGACCTATGTGGCCAGTCCTGGCAATCGACCGGCAATCCTTGATTGGCTCGCTTCGCAGTCGTGGGTGCCGCCAGAACTGCGCGAGGCAGCCAAATCAGTCGGCGGGACCGGCGAAATGGTTGAGGCCGTCAGCGCGATCCGCGAAAGCGGCCTTTTGCAGGGCAATGTGATCGTTATTGGCTCTGAGAAGCAGAAAGCCCAGTATGAGGACCAGTTAGCGGCGAGTCTGCATTTTGAAGACGGCTTCCATGGGGAACGGGGCGGGATCATATTCGACATCCTGGAGTGGAAGGAAAGCCAGGATGAAGCGCCGGACATCTACCACCTGATTATCGTTTTGACCGCGCCGCGCCGCAGTCAGGGCATCATTCAACTGAAATCCCAGAAGGCAGCGTGGTGGAGACCTCCTGGCGGGAAACCCATGGAAAAGGTTCTAGTAGGGCCTGATGCCTTCCGCGCCGCTTATGATGTTCGCTCCAATGATCAGGTTGAGGCGCATGCCCTGTTCGACCCGGCCGTTGTGGCACGGATGATTGATATCACCCATGGCGAGACTTTCCGGGCGAGCGCTGTGGGCGGAACGCTCGTGTTCGATGTCGCCGGAGAAGACCGGTTTGCCGTTCTGGACCCGGCCACGGGTGCATGGAGCGAAGACAGCGTCTGCGGGGGTATTGGCGACCTTGCCGAGGCGTTGGCTCTCGTTGATGCGCTAGCGACCGCCTTCCGGGTTCGCCGACAGCCGGCCGCCCCATAGAAAAGCCCCGCCGGAACATCCGGCGGGGCTGAACGATTCCCATCGGTGATGGCTTATGCTGCGCTGGTGCCAATCATAGCCTTCACTTCGAGGAATTCCTCCAGTCCGTGAGTGCCCCATTCGCGGCCATTTCCAGACTGTTTATAGCCACCGAAGGGCGCATTCATGTCGACGCCCGCGCCATTCAGAACGACCTGGCCTGCGCGGATTTGCTTGGCGACTTCCTGAGCCTGAGCCTCAGGGCCCTGGACATAGCCGGACAGGCCATACTCGGTGTCATTGGCCATCTGGATGGCTTCATCGACGCTGTCATAATTGATCATGGTCAGCACCGGCCCGAAGATCTCTTCCTTGGCGATGGTCATGTCATTGGTGACATCCGCGAAAACGGTGGGCCGGGCGAAATAGCCCCGGTTCAGGCCTTCCGGGCGGCCCGGGCCACCAGCGACGAGGGTGGCGCCTTCCTCGATGCCCTTCTGGATCAGGTCCTGGACCTTCTGGTACTGGTTTGCATTCGAGATTGGACCAATCGCGCCCTTATCGGCTTCGCGGGGCATCTGAACCTTCACCGACTCTGCAGCCGCCTTGGCAATGGCGACGGCTTCGTCGCGCTTCTCGCGCGGAATGAACATGCGGCTTGGCGCGTTACAGGACTGGCCCGAATTCATCATCATGTGCATCACGCCGCCGCCAACGGCTTTCTGCATGTCAGCTTCGGGCAGGACGATGTTCGGCGACTTCCCGCCGAGTTCCTGGGCCACGCGTTTCACGGTCGGCGCTGCCGCCTGGGCAACAAGGACGCCTGCGCGCGTGGATCCTGTGAAACTCATCATGTCGATGCCGGGGTGTCCGGACATGTATGCGCCGACGCCGGGGCCGTCCCCGTTCACCAGGTTGAACACACCAGCCGGGACACCCGCCTCATGCAACACTTCGGCGACAATCATGGCGTCGAGCGGGGCGATTTCGGACGGCTTGAGCACCATGGTGCAGCCTGC
>JBCBGZ010000024.1:0-40601 GCA_038526245.1 Pseudomonadota bacterium | reverse complement strand
CGGCGTCTTCGAACCGGCGGCGCAATTCGTCGAGAATGTCCTTGGCGCGTTGGCGTTCGGCCTCGTCCGGGATCGTGACGTCATCATCAACGCCCGCCCCTCCGATGGCACGTCCAAACGGGTCAAGCTCGCCCTCCTGGGTGTCCTCGCTCACCATGTCACCTTCGCGGGCGCGCTGGAGCTCATCAATCGCCGCCGCAAGTTCCTCTGACAGATCACGCAAGCCTCCCGTCGCGCGCTCTTGCAGGCGGTTGGCGCGAGCGCCATTGCCCTCTTCCAGTTCACGGGCCGCCCGGTCCTGCAAGCGGGCAATATCGTCCAGGCGCTGTCGGGCTGCCTCATCCAGGGCACCGAGGCCAAAGCCCTGGCCTTCTTCGTCGCCTTCCTCGCCGCCACCGCCTTCGCCGGTCTCTTCATCCCCGCCGGGGCCAAAGCCCTGGCCGAGTTGGTCTGTGCGGTCCGCGAGGCCGCGCTGGCGATCGCCGAGCCCGCCGCCCCCGCCTTGTGACTGGCCCTCTTGCGCGCCCGCATCCGGGCCTTCGGTGCCATCCTGTTGCCCCTCGCCCGAAGCATCGCCCTCTTCGGCCCCTTCGCCGCCTTGAACGGACTGGTTGCCGGGGCGCTCGCCGCGCTCTTCTGCCAAGGTGTCGTCGTTCAACTCGCGCTGCTCCCGCAACAGGTCCGACAGGGCTTCCAGCGCGTCAGTCAGCTCTTGTTCCTGCTGGGGCAGTTCGCTGTCCTCGCCCTCTTCCCCGCCGGGTTGGCCGGGCATGGCAAAGCCATCACCGCCGGACTGGCCGCCCTGCTGGAACTCCAGATTCTCCAGCATATTGGTGATGTCGGACAGGAGTTGGCGGGCCTGGTCAGCCGCGCCGGTCTCGGCCAGATCCTCCAGCGCGTTGAGCATATCCTCGAACTGGTTGGACCCGAGCCCGGACCCGCCACCCTCCGGACCCATGTCAGACATGTTCGGCGCCTGGGTTCCATTCATCATGGCCTCAGCCATTTTTGCGGCGATGTAATTGTTGGCCGCCTCCCGGAACGCTTCCATCAGCCGGCGGATTTCATCTTCCGATGCCCCATCGCGCAGGGCCTGCTCCAGCGCACGCCGGGCCGCCAGCAAAGCCCGCAAGGCGTCAGCCGAACTGCCATATTCAGCCTTCAGCGCCACCTGCCAGAGCAGCGTGTCCACACTGTCAGCCTCGGCCTTGTCCGGCGCCGCCATCAGGATGCCATGGGCCATACGCAGGCCGAAATAGACGGACCGGTCTTCGAAATAGCGCTCAGGCTCAAGAGTCAGCGCATCGAGCAATTCCGAGGCAGCCTGAACATCTGGCGGGGCCGCATCCAGGCGCTGGGTCGCGGCTGTGTTCAGCGCGCCTGCCTGCAGGGCTTCATCATTGATCTCCAGAGGCGCGTAATCGCGCGGTTCGCGCAAAACGGTGACGCGGATTTCCTGGGCGGCCTTCGCCAAAGGCTGCAAAAGTAGTTTCTCCGGCAAGACAAAGGGCAGTGTTCGGCTTCGCCCCTCCTGCCCCGCGCCATCGATGGCCACAAGCTGCACGTTCACAGGCAATCCGGCCCAGCGGTGACGCATCGTGTCCAGAAGCACAGTCTCCTGGGCGTCTTTCGGCGCGACCGGGTCCATGGGCACGGGGATACGGTCTTCCGCATCCGGTGCGGCTTCGTGGGGCGTTTGCAGCCGAATGGCGAGTTCCAGCCGGTCGACGCCATAATCGTCCGCGACGGCCCATTCGAACTCCATCTCGTCATCCGTCGTAATCGCCGGCAAGGTCACAAACCGGGCCGTCGGCGCGTCATCGTCGGACGCCAGCACGGACCAGGCAATTCGCTCGCCCCACCAATGCACAGCGACACGCGTATCTTCGCTGAGGTTCGCCTTGGCCTCGTAGGCCCCATCGGGCGTTTCATCGAAGGCCTGCCGGTCGCGGCCCGACTCAGACGTCAGCACAAGGCTCGGCGCGGATCGGTTAAACGCGCGCAGAGTGACCACTGACCCGGAAGGCACGCGCACATCCTGCATTCCGGCTTCAAGAAATACGGGCGGACGTCCCGTATGCGGCGGCGGTGTGATCCAGGCCTCAACGCGCAGGGAGTCAGCACCGGCCAGCGCGCCAAGATTGGGCAGGAAAGCCTGTTGCACCCGGTCGGTGCGCGCGGGCCCTGCAAAGATCAGCGCCCCAACGAGAATTGCAGGCAATACAAACCGCAGAAATGCCGGGTCGAGGCGGCGCCATTCCGCCCAAAACCTTGGCACGCGCAGATGCAAGGCGTCCTGCTTCAGCTTGGTGCCGTGGGCGTGCCAAAGGGATTGGCCCTCACGCGTGGCGGAGACTGGACGGTCCGCCAGGCCGGAAATCGGTCGCAGGGACGACTGGCGATCCAGCATGGCCTCGGCGTCTGCCCGCGACGGACGGCGCCATGCGCGCAGCCCGCGGAGCAATAACAGTGCGGAAATCAACAGAGCCGACAGGCTGATCCCGGCACCGACCACGCTGGACACGTGATTGAACAGTCCAAACAGCGCAGCGGCCAGATAGGCGAGCAGGAACCCAACCAGCGGCCCAAACGCCCGAGCAAAGGCCAATTGGCCAAGGCGTGCGCGCGTATCGCCAATCTTGGCCTTCAGGCCAGGGAGGGTGTTCAACTCAGCCAATCGGGCAACGCTTCCAGTTCAATCATCTCGTCAAAAGTGGGTCTGCGGCGAATGATGCGCCAGGCGCCGTCTTTGACAAGCACTTCCGGCACCAAAGGCCTTGCATTGTATTGCGACGAAAGAACGGCGCCATAGGCTCCCGATGACATTATGGCGAGGAGTTCACCGTCTGAAACATCGGTCATAGCGCGTGCGGTGGCGAATTTGTCCGTCGACTCACAGATCGGGCCGACAACATCATAGGTCTTCTGGCCGCCCCCTGTCAGCGCCTCCGCAAGGGGCCAGATTTCGTGGTGCGCGCCATACAGGGCCGGGCGCATCAAGTCGTTCATGCCGGCATCCAGGATCAGGAATGTCCGGTCCGGGGCGTCTTTCGTGTAGAGCGCGCGCGTGAGCAAAACCCCTGCATTGGCCGCAATCACCCGCCCAGGCTCGAGCACCAGACTGACGTCAAAGTCGCCGATCACGTCCCGGATCATCTGCGCATAGTCTGCCGGGCTGGCCGGTGCGTCACCCGGCGCATAGGGAACACCTAAACCGCCGCCCAGATCTATGCGCTCAATCCCATGGCCCTCGGCGCGCAAACGCTTGGCCAGGTCAATTGTCTTTTCAAAAGCCGCGCGCATGGGTTCAAGGGCGCCAATCTGGCTACCGATGTGGACGTCCACACCGACCACCTGAATGCCTGGCAGCGCCCCGGCCTCCGCATAAATCGCGCTGGCATCCTGCCAGGCCACGCCGAACTTGTCGCCAGCCTTGCCGGTTGAGATGTTGGGATGGCCACCGGCCGCCACATCTGGATTCACGCGGACGGCCACGGGCGCAATTTTATCCATGGTGACGGCAACGTCAGACAGGACGCGCAATTCCGCCAGGCTTTCCACATTGAATTGGTAGATGCCTTCTCGCAGGCCGAGTTCCATTTCCGAACGGGTCTTGCCGACGCCGGAGAAGACAATCTTGCTGGTAGGTATCCCGGCCCGGCGCGCGCGCATCAGTTCACCGCCACTCACCACATCGGCGCCTGCGCCCTGGGCCGCCAGCGTTGCAAGCACCGCCAGATTCCCATTGGCCTTTACCGAATAGGCAATCAGGCAATCAATGTCTGCGACGGCCTCTGCGATGACGCGGATATGGCGCTCCAGTGTTGCCGTGGAATACACATAGCACGGCGTGCCCACCGACTCGGCAATCTCCGCCAACGCGACGCCTTCGCAGGACAGCGCCCCGCCGGAATAGGAAAAATGATGCATCGTGCCGGGTCAGCCTGCCGCGGGCGTTGTAACTTCGCCGAGTTCGCGTTCCTCGATCGGCTCGATCGGTGCACCGCGCGGAATCTCGCCGCCGAGCCGGTTGTAGACGACACCATTGCCCCGGCGCAGGCGGGTTTCCACAAACGCCACAGGAGCGTCCATCGGCGCGGTATCGGCCATGGGCGCGGCTGAAATACGAAATTCCTCCGGCCCAAAGGGCAAGGCGCATCCGCCCACAAGGCAGCAGGCGCCAACGGCAAAGCA
Source organism: Pseudomonadota bacterium (assembly GCA_038526245.1). Taxonomy (GTDB): domain Bacteria; phylum Pseudomonadota; class Alphaproteobacteria; order Caulobacterales; family Hyphomonadaceae; genus UBA5336. The sequence goes on along the minus strand of JBCBGZ010000024.1, from coordinate 36,407 downwards.
AAAAGTTCGAAGCGCGGATGTCATCGTGTCAGCGTGGCTCCATTATCCGCCGGGTCCGCCGAGAAGCTCGTCCTCGGGATCGGGTTCGCCTGTAAGATCTTCGTCCTCCGCCCGGCGGCTATCCTGCAAATCATCAAGGCCATCGGTGACGGTGCGCTCAAGCGGCTCAGCAGGTTCCAGATCGCTCGGCGTTCCGAACAGCGGGTCGGGGCGCGTGAGGTCGCCTTGCAGGCCACAGGCCGACAGGGCCACCAGGCTGATCCCGGCAAGGAGGGGTTTGGTAAAACGGGTCATGTCACTCATCCAATGCGAGTCGATGTTTCCATTGTGACACCTGTTCGGCCACGCGAACAGGGGCGGTTCCGCCATAAGACGCGCGGCTGTCCACCGAACGCTCGACGGAAAGGACGTCGAAGACGCCCTCATTTATGTCTGCCGCGACGGCCTGCATGTCTTCCAATGACAATTCAGCAAGTTCCACACCGCGCCCTTCCGCCATCGCGACCAGCGCGCCGGTGGCGTGGTGGGCATCGCGGAAGGCAAACCCTGCCTCACGCACCAGCCAGTCCGCCAGGTCTGTGGCCGTGGAAAAGCCCTTCGCCGCCGCGCCGGCCATCGCATCGGGATGGAACGTCATGGTTTCGACCATGCCCGCCATCGCCCGCACGCAGAGATCGAACGTGTCAAACGCCGCAAACGTCAGCTGTTTGTCGTCCTGCAGATCCTTCGCATAGGCCAGCGGCAGCGCCTTCACCGCACCCTGCAGGCTGGCGAACTGCCCCGCGATCAGGCTCGCCTTGGCACGGATCAGCTCCGCCGCGTCCGGGTTGCGCTTCTGGGGCATGATGGAACTGCCTGTGCTCCAGGCATCCGAAAGCGACGCAAAGCCGAACTGGGCACTGGTCCACAGCACGATTTCCTCCGCCAGGCGCGACAAGTGCGTCGCCGCGATGGAGAGCGCCGCCAGACCCTCCAGGGCAAAGTCGCGCGCCGAGACCGCATCCAGGGAATTCGCCATGGGACGCTCAAAGCCAAGGGCCTCTGCCGTCATGTCCCGGTCGATGGGAAAGCCCGTGCCCGCTAGCGCCGCCGCGCCCAGGGGGCTCTCATTCAGGCGCATGGCGCAATCGAGCAGGCGCGCCCGGTCGCGCTCGAACATCTCCACATATGCCAGGAGATGGTGCCCAAGCGTGACAGGCTGGGCCGTCTGCAAATGGGTGAAGCCCGGCATCACCGTCTCGGCTTGCTCCCCCGCCCGCACCACCAGCGCCGCCTGCAGCGTGCGCAGCCGGTCCATCGCCTCATTCAGGGCGCCGCGCGTCCAGAGGCGGAAATCCGTCACCACCTGGTCATTGCGCGAGCGGGCCGTGTGCAGCCGCCCGGCGGGCTCACCCACCAGTGCCTTCAGCCGCGCCTCGATGTTCATGTGGATGTCTTCCAGCGCCCGGTCGAACGGGAAAGTGCCCGCGCGCAACTCTTCAAGCACCTGGTCCAGCCCCGCCTGGATCGCTTCATTATCCGCCGCCGAGATGATCTCCATCTCCGCCAGCATATCGGCATGGGCGCGCGAGCCGGCGACATCTTCCTCGGCCATACGCTGGTCCACATCGATGGAAGCATTGATCGCTTCCATGATGTCGCTCGGCGCCGCGGCGAAGCGTCCGCCCCACATTTTCTGGCCTTTGCCGGTCTGCCCCGCCATATGCGGCTCCTGTAATCCTGTTTCGACTTTTGGAGCTAGCATGGCCGACGACCAGACCAAAGCGCCCAGGCCTGTGACGCGTTATGCCTATCTCGCCCTGTTCCTGATAGGCGCCGTCACCATTGTCTACATCCTGCTCTCGGGCGCCGGGGGTCCGCGCTATGGCAACCCGCTGGAACAGTTCGCGCAAGGCGACCTGGCGGCCCTGGACTTCTCCCGCGCAGGCGAGCCCGCACCGGAGGGCACCTTCACTGGGCCAGATGGCGAGACGCTGACCCTGGCGGACTTTGAAGGGCGCACCATCCTGGTGAATTTCTGGGCGACCTGGTGCGGCCCATGCGAGCGGGAAATGCCCCATCTCGGCGCACTGCAGACCGGGCGCGGCAGCGACGCGTTCCAGGTCGTCGCCATCAGCGTGGACGAGAGCGATGTGCGCGAGCAGGCCGCTTTGCGCCTCAATGAGCTCGCCGGTGCAGGCGTGCTCGAATTTTACCACGCCCCGCCCGAAGCCTGGGAGGTCGTCTACGCCGCCGGCGCCCGCGGCTTCCCCACCACCATCATCTACGACGAAGCGGGTCTGGAAGTCGCGCGATTAGCAGGCGAGGCAGACTGGAGCGCAGGCGTCGCGCTAGGCTTTGTGGATGCTGTTTTGGGGGGATAGGCCGCGTTGGCTGCGAGTAGGCAGCACATTCTCTTGCTGCCAATGCCAGCACCAGGGCTTTGGGAACGCTTTCCCTAATCCAGATTCAATCCCAACAATGCATAGGGTGACGGGCAAAACTCGGCCCAGTGTTCACGTTCTGAGACTTTACAGACCCCCGGAAAATCACCGGACCGGCCTTGAAGGTCCAAAATGATCTGGAAGTGGAGATGCGTGGCCCAGCCGCCATTCACCGTGCTGTCGCCCAACTCACCCAGTTTACTGCCACACGAGATAATGTCCCCTTCACGCAAACCAGTCAAAGACCCTTCGCTGAGGTGACCATAAAGGCTCCAGAAAGTGGGGCCGCCCACCACTTCATGCTGGAGAATAATCGTTGGTCCGTAATCAAGGTCGCCATCATTTATCTGAAAACTGTGCACGTGGCCATCAAGCGGCGCACGCACCGGGGTGCTGGCGGGCGCGAACAAGTCGACGCCAAGGTGCAGTTTGCGTGGCTCCTTGTCACCCGTCTTGAATATCGGGCTCTCGTAAATGCCGCGCTCTTCCAGATAACCACCTGCCCAGATTTCACCGCTCGGCGGGACCCAGTCTTTCGGCAAATCGGTCCAACCGCGCGCGGTCAGGCTGTCAGCATCAAGGCGTAGGTAATTCGCCCCATGACAGCCCTCAATGACTTCCACAGGCGGGCTGTCCTGCGCGGAAATCCAGCGCGAAAACGCTTCTCGTTTTGACATGACTTTGCCTTCGCTCCAGTCGCAGCGATTTCCCTTAGTCAGTTTTCGTCCGGCCCCCAAGCTTGCCCCGATCAGACCTGATTACTCTATCCGTTCAAGGAGGGCTATGGCGCGCGATGTGGCGAAGTTAACCTCGCCTCCCACGACGGTGACGTCATCTCCGTGATACGCATCGCGCAAGCGTTGACCGTTCTCGAAAACGCCATGCACCTTCAAAGCAGTGAATGGCGCATCTGCCAGGCCGACCAGCACCTTGTCCGTGATGTCGCCTTCATCGAGTGTGCGGGAGAACACATAGGGTGACCAACTGTGTTCCTTATGGATACCAGCCCCGACCGCCATGTGGTTCTTCCGAAAATTGGCCAGCTTCTGCCAGTGGACAAGGTTTGCCTGACCGGCCTCGGTTTCCAACGCGTCCCAATTCATGAACGACCGCAGCGTTGCATCGCCGGTTGTGCCTTCGACAACCAGGCTGCGATTGGTCTCGTCGCCATAGTAGATTTGAACGCCGCCCGGGGCGAGCAACAGCTTGATCGCATTTTCGAAGGGGGCTTCGCGCAATGGGTCGAGTGGTGATTGGTCATCATGGGACGACATGTAATTCAAAATGCCCACGCCCCGATGGGTACCGGCAAGCTCGTTCGCGTAGAATTGGAAAAGGTCTGGCGTGGGCAGTTTCGCATGGGTTGCAAATCCCATATTGATCAGAGCATCAAACCCGTAGTCGAAAAAGTCGACTTGGACGTCCCCGAAATCATAGGCACGCGAGCCTGCGACGGCATGCTGAAATCCGCCTATGCCGTAGTTGTAGACTTCTCCCATCATATAGAAATCACGATCATCGATGACCTTGTCAGGGTTTTCGACTTTCCACTGGTTGAAGGCATACTCCGCCTCGGACTTGAGGATGACCCACACGTCAGGGTCTACATGTTTGGCTGTGTCGATCCGAAAACCGTCAACGCCATATTCTCTTACCCAGTCGATCTGCCATTTGATCAGGTAGTATTTGGGCGCACGCGGAAAACCTGTCCGGTCGAAGAAGGCGTCCAGTTCGGCGAGTTCTACATCAAGGCGTCCTTCGTTGCGCCACTTTTCGATCAGGTGGGGTGGCAACTCCACCGGCGCTTCGGACTCCGTGCGTATGTCCTGGAGCGCCGGCACGATCTGGCAGGTTGCAACGCCAGCGAAAGATGCCCAGTCACAATCTGGTCCGCGGCGAACCCAGTCCTCTGGCCATAGCGGGTCAATATCATTGATCGGTGGGCCGGCATGATTGACGATTACGTCGACCAAGATGCGAATATCTTGCGCGTGGGCAAGCTCGACCATGCGGGCAAACTCGGCCTCTGTTCCGAAGGCTTGGTCAACCCCGGTCCAGTCGCGCGGCCAATAGCCATGGAATGGATAGGACCGACCATATTCCTGGAACGGCTGGCGGATCTGTTCGATCACGGGCGTATGCCAGATGGCCGTCACGCCGAGGTCAAAGAAGTAACCGTCCTCAAGTTTCTCGATAATGCCCGCCAGATCGCCGCCCATGAATGAGCGCAATTTGTCGCCATCAGGTTGGCGCCCATAGGCGCGGTCATTGCCGGGATCACCATTCGCAAACCGGTCAGTCATCAGGAAATAGACCGTTGCATTGCGCCAAAACGGGTCCGTCGCCTCGGTTGCTGTCTCGGCGGCGGGCATCGAACCAGCGTCCTGCCGCTCAGGGTCCCCAACTGGCCCGGTTGTGACACCCCCCGCCAGTGCCAAAGTCGCCGACGCCAATAAACTCGCAAACGCAAACCGCATGTCTACTCACCTCCCTCTTTTTAGTATGGGTAGCGGCGGCGGTTTCAAACGTCATTGAAAATATATGCAAAGTCTGGCGTTCAGGCTGGCCGTTTTGCTTGCTATGCTATGTTTCTAGTGAGAAATCTTTCGCAACCGCGCTTCACTGGGAGCAAAGAACCCCGCTCTTGCCAGCGGGGTTTCTCGTCTCTCGTGGGGCCTTAGACCAATCCTTGGCCAATCGGCGCGGTTCAGCGTCCCGACTGAGAGTTTCCCGTCAGGACGCATTCGTCCGCTCAATGTCTGGACGCGATCTGTCAGGCACCCAGCCCGGCTTGCCGAAAATGAACATCCAGACGTCTTTCCCGGAGCGGGCGTTTTTCAGGTCTGAGAAAAACTGCGGTAATTCGGACACCCAAACGACCAGCGGATTGACGCTGTGAAAGTCCCGTTTCAGCCCATAGACCGGGCGCTCTTCTTCTCTCTGAAACGTGCCGAACAGGCGATCCCAGAGGATCAGAATACCGCCGTAATTCTTGTCGATATACTTGTCATCGCATCCATGGTGCACACGGTGGTTGGCGGGCGTGTTGAGAACCTCATCCAAAACACCAAGTTTTCCGATCAACTCCGTATGGATCCAGGTCTGGTAAGCCAGCACCACAAAAATCCCGAAGAAGACCAGCGATGGTGGGAACCCCAAAAGAACAAGGGGGAAGTAAAACAGCGCCGACACAGCACCCTCAAACGGGCCAAAGCGCACCGCTACACTTGGATTCATGAAGCGGGAGGAATGGTGCACCGCATGCTGGGTCCAGAAGATACGGACTTCGTGGGCGACGCGGTGTTCCCAGTAATAAACGAAATCACAGGCGAGAAGGGCGAGCCCAATCGACCATATGTTGATGGGCAGTGTCCACGTCACAAACGTCTCTGCGACATACACATAACCAACATAGGCCAGGGACAGAACAAACGTCTCAATCAATACCGATGGAATCTGTGTTGAAATGCTCGCGATGATGTCGACGAGGCCGCGTCCACTGAACGACGTCTCGAACAGGCCCTTCACGATCTCAATCACCAGCATGATCGCGCCGATCAGCAGAAAGACTTCGTCGATCGATGCGCCCAGATTTTGAATTCCGTCAGGTGTCATGGCGTTTTTCCTCCTCCGAGGCCGAGGGTCAGGGTTCGCCAGGCAAGATCAGCAGCTTGCCCATGTGTTGTTTCACCGGCTTTGACGCTTTCCCAGGCGGCGTAGAGCAAGTGGTCGAAGGCCTGTGATATCCAGTCCGTCGGCACGGCGAGATCAAACACACCTTCTGTCTTCGCCCCCTCGATCATGTCGTGGGTTTCGCGTTTCTGTCGCGCGAAGGCCTTGGCGATCTCAGGGTCATCCTCAATCGGCTCGCGGGCCAGGAACCCGTGGCGGTCTCCCAGCGGGATGAGCGCCTTGAGGGTGTTTTGAAACGCCTCCCGGAACGTGGTGACCTCTGCGCACGCCGCCTCTGCCGCATTGTCCATCTCTTCAATGGCGATGAGCGCAAGGGCGCGGACAAGCGCATCCCGGCTGGCAAACTGGCGATGCAAGGTCGCCCGCCCCACGCCCGCGCGATGCGCCACGTCCGACAGGGGCGCGCCGGGGTTTCGGCTGAGAACATCGAAAGCAGCTTCGATGATGGCGCTCTTTGTGGAGGGTCTTAGTGAACTCATGAATGAGACATATATGTCTCAAATGGGGCTTTATCAACTCATTTGTGCGTTAGCCGATGCACCTGCTGGCGACGCAAACAAAAAAACCCCGCTCGTGTCAGCGGGGTTTTTCGTCTTTTGTGGGGCCTTAGGCCTAGCGCATACCGCCGGCGATCTTGGGTACGTAATCGTAGTCATCCTTCTTCTTGCGCTCGCGCTTGCGGGCGGGCTGGAAGGCGATCTTGGAGTGCTCGGCGCAGTAGGGGCTGCCCTCCTGGTTGCGGCGGCCGCAGAAGGCGAAGTTCGGGTCGGCCGGGTCGCCGATGGGCCATTTGCACATAGAGCCTGACAGGTTCAGCACCGTGGCCTTCTTGCCATCTTCAAGCTCCAGCGGCGGCAGCTTTTCGATTAGCGCGCGCTCTTCCTTGGCCGCCTTGGCAGCAGTGGGGTTGGCGACCTTCGGCTCCGGCGTCTTCACCGTACCATCGGGCAGGACGCGCGGCTTGGGCCGGGCCAGGCGCGGCGGGCGTTTCACCGGGCGGGACGGCGTTGCGCGGCCAGACAGGCCCAGCCGGTGGACCTTTCCGATCACGGCGTTGCGGGTCACACCGCCCAGTTCCTTGGCAATCTGCGAGGCCGAATGCCCCTCTGCCCAGAGCTTCTTAAGCACGTCCACACGCTCTTCTGTCCAAGCCATGGTGCACCTCTCTTGCTTCCCGCGGCGAAGCGGGCTCTATATCTTGTAACGGCAGACCCCCCGCCGTCGCTCAATGCCCATATGTTGTGCCTTAGGGATTGATTAACCGCAAGATGCGGTGGTGCCTTTCTTGTGGGGAACCACATATTGATTCGCACCCACCGCCCGCCAGACACCCCCTCGCCCCGCCCCCTCGCCAAGGCCCGCGCTGCGCTTTATGTACGGGCCATGACCGATCTCACCGCTGCGCCCACCGAGGCGCCCGACACCTCCGCCGTTCCCAGTGCGGCCACGCTTGTGCGTCCGCCGCGCCGCTATGGCGCATTCAACACGCTGGGCACGTGGACGCTCTATGCCCGCGAGGTGCGCCGGTTCCTGAAAGTCTGGATGCAGACGCTGTTCGCCCCGGTGATCACGACCCTGCTCTTCATGACGGTGTTCAAGCTCGCCTTCGGGGACCGCGGCCAGCTGACGGGCGACTTTGAGGGGCTGATCTACAACAATTTCCTGGCGCCGGGCCTGGTGGTGATGGCCATCCTGCAGAATGCCTTCCAGAACACCTCCTCCTCCCTGACGATCTCCAAGGTGCAGGGCAGCCAGGTGGACTTCCTGATGCCGCCCCTCTCGCCGCTGGAGCTGACGGCGGGCTTCATCGCGGGCGCGGCCACGCGGGGGCTGATGGTGGGCACCATCGCGGCCCTGGCGATCCACTTTTCCGGCCCGCTCATCTGGCTGGTCACGCTAGGGCAGGTCAGCGTCGACAGCCTGGCCAGCCTCAATATCGTACACCTCTGGGCGGTGCTGTATTTCGGCGCGGCGGCGGCGATCATCCTGGCCGCGCTCGGCGCCATGGGGGGCATCTGGGCCGACAAGTTCGACCACCTGGCCGCCGTGACCAATTTCGTGATCGTGCCGCTGACCTTCCTGTCCGGCACGTTTTACGACATCAAGGTGATGGTCGAGCCGTTCTACACCCTCGCCCTGTTCGATCCGTTCTTTTACCTGATCGACGGCTTCCGCTACGGCTTCCTGGGCGTGGCCAACAGCAACCTCCAGATCGGCGTCATCGTCGCCGGCGCCCTGGCCGTGCTCGCCAGCGCCGGCGTCTGGTGGCTCTTCCGCTCAGGCTACAAGCTGAAGGCGTGAGGGGGCGGGATTGGGCGCAGAAAAAGACGAAAGAAATCGGCGAGCTCTAAGGCTGGAGTTGGCCCTTAGCAGCCATTCTTCGGTGGTTTCTGGAACGGCAGCTTTGCTTCAATTTTGGCCAGTGCTTTGACGCGGATGAAGTTCCGTCCGGGTTTTCGCGATGCGTTTGACGAATCCGCGGTTGGTGAGCATGGCTTTGCAACTGTTGTTGCACGGGTTTCTGTCAGCGCACTGTCCCTCCCTGTCGCGTTTGGGGGCGGCTCGTTTTCGTTATTGATCGCACCTGAATCTAACGGTCGGGCCGTAGGGGTGTGACAACCAAGCAACAATCGTCACAGACTTTCCTAAAAATACAATCGTTTGTAATTTTATCTTGCAATGGATTGTATTTTGATACTAGGTCACGCTTGCCAAGACGAAGAAGTCGGCTGTCAAGAAACGACCCCGGGAGGAATCGACATATGTCTTTTACCAAGAAATCATTGCTTTTGAGCGCCGGCGCGCTCGCACTCATCAACACCGGAGCCTACGCGCAGGAGCAGGCTGAAGAGGCTGAAGCCCGGCAGGAAACCGTCATCGTGACGGGTGTGGCCCGACAGACGACCATCTTTGATTCATCAGCGTCGGTTTCCGCACTGGGCGAAGACGAGATTGCCAATTTGGCGCCGCGTTCCGTCAACGAACTCTTCCGCGCCATTCCTGGCGTGAAGTCGGAAGACACCGGCGGCGATGCGAATGCCAACATCAAGGTGCGCGGCCTGCCGATCGCGTCTGGCGGCGCTCGCTACCTCTCACTGCAGGAAAACGGCTTTCCCACATTGCTTGTGGGCGATGTGGCCTTTAGCACGGCTGACAGCTATCTTCGCGTCGACAGCACGATTGGCTCTGTCCAATCGATCCGGGGCGGCTCGGCATCCACGCAGGCGCCTAACGCCGCTGGCGGTATTATCAACTTCATTTCCAAGAAGCCCACCGAACGCGGCGGTTCCGTCGCCCTCACGGCAGGTCTCGACTATGACGCCTTCCGCCTCGACGGCGAGTTCGGCGATGTACTCGAAAATGGCATCTACTACCATGTCGGCGGCTTTGCCCGCAGCGGTGAAGGCGTTCGCGAGACGGTGGATGCACTGGAAGAAGGCTTCCAGATCAAGGCATCGGTTGGCCGCGATTTCGAGCGCGGTGATGTTGTTGTCCACTTCAAGCACCTGGACGACCGCGTCCCGACTTTCCTTCCCATGCCGGGTGTGGTCCAGAATGACGGATCGATTGGCGCGCTGAATGGCCTCGACCTTGGCTCTGGCACGACGTCGCTTGGCATCAATGATGTCGCGCTGCGCCTTGGCGACTCGCGTGATCGCCCCGATGAGGGATTTGAAGCAGAGATGACGTCCCTGGGCGTCGAGGGCTCATTTGACCTCACCGATATGCTGACCGTGGACGGCAAGGCGCGCTGGGCGGACATTTCGGGCAATTTCTACTCGCCCTTCCCCGCTGGCCTCGACAGCACCAATGCTGATGGCTCTTCGAACATCAATTTCGTCCTCTTTAACACCGCGGTTCCTGATGTCGGCAATCTGTTTGGCGACATCGCGCTGACCGGTGAGTTCGATTTCGTCACCATCAAGGGCGGCATCTTCTATGGCGACCAGACCAGCCAGCAGGTCTGGAGCTTCAATGACGCCCGCGCTGTGTTGCGCGGTGGTCGGTTCATCACGAACGATCCGAACAGCACCTTCCTGAACCCGGCCGATGGCTCCTTCATCAATGGCCAGTCCTTTGTGAACAACAATTTTGGCAACTGCTGCTCGGTCGCCTGGGACTTCGATATCGAACAGGTGGCACCTTATGTGTCGGCCAATTTCGACTTCGACGACCTGACGGTTGAAGCGTCCTACCGCCAGACCAACAACACCGTGACGGGCCAGTATATTGGCTTTGGCACGGCGCAGGTTGGCCCGTTTGACGCCGATGGCGATGGCACGATTGGTACGAACGAGCAGAACGTGCAGCGCTTCGATGAAACCGCCGAAGTGCGCACCGAATATGATGCCGATTTCGACAGCTTCTCGATTGGTGCGAATTACCGCGTGAGTGACGACCTGGCCGTCTTTGCCAACTATTCCGAGGGTGCGTCTCTGACCGCTCCGGACCGGTCCACAGGCAACCTGCAGGTGACCGATGGCGTCGGCACGTCGCCGAATGGTGACCTGTTCCTGAACTTCGTGGATCAGTACGAAATCGGCGCGCGTTTCCGCTTTGGTGCAGGCGATCTCTCCATTGTCTACTTCGATGCACAGGTATCTGAAGCGGCGCAGTTTGAAGCCTCGACCCAGAGCGTGATCCAGACCGAATTTGACACGAGCGGCCTGGAAATCGAAGGCAACTTCTTCATCGGCGAAGGCTTCGGCATCTCAGGCAATGCAACGCTGACGGACTCGGAAATCTCCGGCCCGGCTTCCAATGCCAATCTCGGCAACCGCCCGCGTCGCCAGGCCCCTTACACCCTCAACATCAACCCGTATTTCGAGGGTGAGGCCTACGATCTGGGGCTGAACATCTTCAGCACGGGCGATGCGCCGGTGCAGGACAGCAACCAGTTCGACCTGCCGGGCTATACGACGGTCGGCGCCTACATCAACTACATGGTGCGCGATAACCTGACCCTGAGCCTGGCCGGTAACAACCTGTTCGACGAGGTGGGCTTCACCGAAGGCGAAGAGGGCAACCCCGGCATCGGAGACTTCGTGCGCTTCCGTCCAATCAATGGCCGGACGGTATCAGCTACGCTGCGCTACGAATTCTAACAGTTCGTCCCGGGGCGGTTTCTTCCTCCCTGCCTCTGGATGTTCCCCAAGCAGCCCGCCTTTCGAGGCGGGCTGTTCTTGTTCCAGGGTTTCAACTTGCCCTACAGTGTGTTGGCGACAGCAGCAGGACTCGATCTTTGACCAGACCAGGAAAAATCACGATGGCCGAGCTTGCGCGCCTTGCGGAGGTCGACGTTTCCACAGTTTCGCGGGCGCTGAACGACAGCCCGTTGGTAAAAGAAAAAACCAAGGCCGAAATTCTCAAAATCGCCCAGGAGACCGGCTATGCGGTGAACGCATCGGCAAGGAATTTGCGCCGGCAGTCATCCGAAGCGATTGGCATGGTGATCCCGCTGCGGCCAGGCTCGGGCCAGACGCTGTCAGACCCGTTCTTCCTCGAAATGGTTGGATCCGTGAGCCAGGCCGCGTCTGAGCGCGGCTATGACCTGGTCATCAGTGTTCCGAAGGGCGAAGAACAGATCGCCGAGCAACGCCTGCTGAGCACGGGCAAGGCGGACGGGCTGATTATCATCGGGCAGGCGGGTCGGACGGGCCGGCTCGAGGCACTCGGCCCGCTGGCGAAGAAGGTGGTGGTCTGGGGCGGGCAGGACGGTCCGGCCAACTACACGCTTGTCGGCAGCGATAACAGGGAAGGCGGACGGCTTGCGAGCGACCACCTCCTTTCAATCGGACGCAAACGTATCCTGTTCATGGGGCCGTTTGGATTGCCGGAAGTCAGGCTTCGTCTGCAAGGGTATGAAGACGCCTATGCCGCACGGGGTGATACTGTAGATCAGCGCCTCAGGCTGGACGTGGAATTTGGCGGCGCTTCTGTGTTCCACAGTTTGCTTGCGTATATAGACAAGGGGCAGGAATTCGATGCGATCTTTGCGGCATCGGACGTGCTTGCCATGACGGCCATCATGGCGCTCCAGGCGAGAAGGCGATCTGTGCCCGATGATGTCGCTGTCGTGGGATACGACAATATCGGCCAGGCGGCGCTTTCAACACCTCCCCTGACGACGATTGACCAAGATATCGCTGCGGGCGGCGCCCTCATGGTGGACATGTTGCTGCGCCAACTGGCGGGCGATGAGGTGGCCTCGCAGCAAACGCCGACGCGCCTTATCGTGCGCGGTTCGACACAAGCGAGCTAGGCCGCGCCTGAGTGTTTCCGCTCTGGGCGGGACGACGCTTGCACTTCAATAACCTCCGAGAAGCGCAGCTGTCTTTCAGGGCCGGCATTCTCTGTGTACGGCCCGAGCACTGAAAAGCGGCCTTGAGAGATGTCGTGGTCCAGAAGGCTCGCGCCGAACAGGCCATTGATGCCCGGAAGCGCACTGCCTGCGGCATCATATGCGCGCCAGGGTCCGTGCAGTTGAGCGCTCCGATACAGCCTGTGAAAGTGCGTGAGCTCTGAATCGGGCTGTCCTTCATAGCGCCTGTCGCAGGCCGAAACCATCAGCAGGAAATCGCCGCTTGAAGGGTCCTGGTATATTTTGGGCACTTCAGCCTGCGTCATCACAGACGCATCCGGCAGTTGGATCGGGGCGCTGAGATTCTGCAGCGAGATCCGGTCTCCATCCCGCTTGAGCCTGGCATGGGCGATGGCGGGGACAGTGGGAGACAGTTTGGCCGACCAGACTGCATGGAGCTCTCCATCGGCAGTTTCAAACAGGTACGGGTCCCGCCAGGCCATGATCGGGCCTCCAGCCTCGCCATCATTGCTGCCCAGCGTGTCTTTAGGGCCGAGATAATATCCCTTTGCAACAATGGCATCATAGTCCCGCAACGGACAACTGAGTGCGTCCTCGGGCATATGATCGGGCTGGCCGGGCCCGCTGCCGGTCGCAACGCAAATTGTTTGCAAGAAGCTTCGATTGGGACCACAATCCCTTACGCCGGTGAACCCGAACGCGACCCGCGCCGCATCGAGGCGAAGCACCGATCCGCTCCAGACGTTTCGCGCATCAGCTCCATCGCCGACCTGACCCGGAGCCATGACCGCCCCTTCGTCGCTCCAGGACCAACCCGCATCTGCTGAAACGAAACGGCGCACATGGAAGGTGAAATCATTGCGCTCCGGCGGCGTGATGGCGCGACCGTCAGAATGGGTTTTCGACAGGGCCAGACAGTAAAGGTGAAGGCCGCCGTCTGGCTCCTTCATCGTCCAGCTGTCCCAGAGCCACAGGTCAGGATGATCAATCCCGCCCGTAAACACCTTCTGGCTCGGAGAAGGGATAGGAGCCGTTTTATAGTACATGTGGCGCCAAGCCCTGTTGCGTGCATTTGATGGTGACAGTTTCTGACGCGATGTTATCAGGAATGCAATCGATTGCAAGAATGTTGGTTCAGTTTGAACGGAGAGCGAAATGTCATCTCAAAATCCCATGTTTGGCGGCATTGATGCAGGCGGAACAACGTTCAAATGCGGGGTCAGCGACCTGGATGGCAACCTGCTGCAAAAGCATCGGGTGTCGGTTACCACGCCCGAAGAGACGCTGTCGAATTGCGCAGTCTTTTTCCGCGAGGCGAGCGGCGGGCAAACTTTGCAATCACTCGGAATAGCGAGCTTCGGACCCATCGACGTCGATCCCGCATCGCCCGGTTACGGCTCCATCCTGAACACACCGAAACCGGGCTGGGCCGGAACGGATCTGAAAGCGTTCTTCGCCGATGCCCTTGGTGTCCAGCCGGTGGTCGACACGGATGTGAACGGCGCGCTTCTCGCTGAAGTGACCCGCGGGGCAGCAAAAGGCGCTCAATCGGCGGCCTATATCACCGTCGGCACCGGCGTCGGGGCCGGCATTTTCGTCAATGGCGCCTTTGCGGGGCGACCGACTCATCCCGAGTTTGGGCACATCCCGGTTCGCCGCCATAGTGATGACCTGGCATTCGATGGCGTTTGCCCGTTCCATGGCGATTGCCTGGAGGGCATGGCATCGGTCACTGCCATGCGCGCACGCTGGGGCGAGCCGAAAGACCTTCCAGCAGACCATATGGGCTGGGCGGTCATGGCCGACTATCTCGCCCAGGCCGCCCGTGTCCTGACGCTGACCCTTCGGCTTGAGAAGATCGTTCTGGGCGGCGGACTGATGCTGGCGCCACACTTGCTCGGTCTCGTTCGCGCGGCGCATGACGCGCAAATGGCGGATTATCTCGGCGCGCAGGCCATCCCCGGAGCGGCCCTTATCGATACGCCGGCTTTGGGCGACGATGCCGGCCTGATCGGCGCTCTGCTTTTGACCACCAAGGAAGACTGAAACTCTCGGGCTGGAAAGTCTATACAATCGATTGCATTTGCGGCATGAAAGGATTGCGGCAGACAGAGAAACTGCGACACGCCGCACGGAGGAAACAAGAGATGACGAGCTATCCGCCACTGAGCGTGAAGGAAAAGGTTGCCTACGGGCTCGGCGACATGGCGTCGAACTTCTATAATGGCTTCTTCGGCATCTTTCTTCTTTACTATTACACCGATGTCTGGGGCATCCATCCGGGCCATGCCGCCCTGATGTTCCTGGTCACCCGCTGGGCCGATGCCTTCACGGACCCGGCCATGGGCCTCATCGCTGATCGCACGAACACGCGCTGGGGCAAGTATCGTCCCTACATACTCTGGACGATCATCCCTTACGCCCTATTGGGATACCTGCTCTTCCTTGGGCCGGATTTCGGCGAGACAGGGAAACTCATCTACGCCTATGTCACCTATTCCCTCGTCATGCTGGCCTATACCGCGATCAATGTGCCCTATTCGGCGCTACTGGCGGTGATCCACCCCGATAGCGCAGAGCGCACCAAGGCCACCCAGTACCGCTTCATTTTCGCCTCGCTTGGCTCCATATTGGTTGGCGCCACGACCAAGCCGCTGGTCGACTGGCTCGGCGGCGGCGACGAGGTGACAGGCTTCCGGCTCACCATTATCCTGTTTGCCGTGCTGTCGGTGGTGCTGTTCCTGATCACCTTCGCCGCGACCAAAGAGCGGATTACACCAAAAACGCCACAAAAATCGAAGATCACGGACGATCTTGGCGTGCTTGTGAAGAATGTGTCCTGGATCGTCCTGGCCATCTCCGGCGTCCTGATCGTGATCGGACTCATCGGGCGGCTGTCTTCGGTCGCCTTCTTTGCCAAGTACAATCTCGGCCTCGACGATGCGAAGGTGCTCTGGTGGATGGATTCTGCCTCGCTGATCATCACAATCGGCTTCATCGGCCAGTTGTTCGGCGCGCTGCTGACGCCCGCGCTCTCGGGCCGTGCGGATAAGAAAACGCTGATGATCGCCGCAAACTTCGCTGCTGCCATGGCGCTGATCGTCAACTATCTGTTGCCGGCAGATTTCACCACCGCCCTGATCGCGCACACCATCATGATGTTCTGCTTCGGCATCATGATCACGCTTCTGTTTGCCATGTACACCGACTGCTCGGAATACGGCGAATGGAAGTCGGGAAAGAACAGCGCGGGCCTGACGGTATCGGCCTCCATGTTCTCGCTGAAATTCGGCTCGGCCATGGGCGTTGCCATACCGTCCACGGTGCTCGCCGTGTTCGGCTTCCTCGCCCCGATTGACGGTGTTGACCAGGTGCAGACGGCCGAGGCCCTGAATGGCATTCGCATGATGTTCAATATCGTGCCTGGGCTCTTCTTCCTTGTGGCCGGAACGCTGATGTTCGTCTACCGGATTGACCGCCAAATGCTTGCCCGGATCGAGAGCGAGTTGAACGCCCGCCGCGCTGGCGTACCGGCGACCTGAAGGCCTTTCAGCGCGTTCGTGCAGGACACGACTGCAACCGGCGGCCCGAGATCTTGAGGCGGAACCTCCCGGCTTTGGCTTTTCCGCGAAGCCCAACGCGGAGTGTCTCAAACTGAACCGATTGCCGCCACTCAGACCTGGAGGTTGAACGACTATTTCCGGCGATTTGCTGACGCTGGGCAGGCCATCCGCTAACTTCTGGAATTGGCATAATATACTACCCCAATCCGACCCACTTCGTGGCCCCCTAAACTCCGGTCCATGGATGTGCGGGATGCAGAGAGTCTGGCCTGGAGTTGGGCGTATGTGGGCCGGGGGCTGGAGGGGCTGATGGCCCTTCTGGGCTGGGCCGGGTGCGTGCCGACGCACCTGTTGCGCGGGGCCTGGCGCGCCGCCAATGCCCGCATGCGCTTTCTGGAAGCCATGGCCCGGCGCCTTCTGGTCGCCGAGGCGGGGAAACTCTCACCAGAGACCCGGCCCGCTAGCGCCCCCGCCCGGCCAGACCGGGCGCGAGGTGCCCATGCCCGCGGCTTTCGCCTGATGGACCCCGCCGCCGCCGCGCATTTTCCCGGCTGGCTTGAGGGGGCAGCGTCGCCGGTAGCCACGCTTCCAGCCACGGTGTTCGGCGCGGTGGGTGGGGAGCCCACCCCCGTGGTGCCCGCCCAGGCCCTGGCGGCGCGGATAGGCGCGCTGAAATCCCTGATCGAGGCCCCGGACGCCGCCGCCCGTCGCATGGCGCGTCACCTGGCCCGGGGGGCGCGGGCCGTCCTCTGCCTCACGCGGCGCCCCGTGGCCCGCACGGGCCCGATGGATCTGGAGCGGAGCGCCTTTTTCGAGTCCGAACGGCTGGCCTTCACCGTGCTGAACCGCGCTGCGCCCGTCGCCACGGGTCCGCCGGGGTGAGCGCTGGATGGCCCTTTTCGGCTTTCAGGCCCCTTCCCCACCCGCGGGGGAGGCCGCACGCGCTTGCCGAAACAGTTTCTTCAGGCGTTAAACGCCAGTTCCAGGCCGGGCTCGGGCCAGGTGCATTTCACCAGTTTCCCCGTGCCCGACAGGCACACCCAGGCCGTGGTCATATCCGGCCCGCCAAAGGCGATATTGGTCACCAGCGGGTCGGGAAAGGCGGTGTGGGCCGTGGTGCCGTCGGGGCGGAACGTTGTGATGCCGCCATTCAGGATGGTCGCCACGGTGATGTTGCCCGCCGCCGTCACCGCCAGGCTGTCGAGGTATTGCAGGCCGGGCAAGGTGGCGACCACGCGGCCATCGGGGCCGAGGGGGTTTTTCGCCGCCAGCTGGCCCGGCGCGGCCAGGTCAAACGCCCAGAGGCGGCCGGTCAGCGTGTCGGCCATGTAGACGGTTTTTTCATCGGGGCTGAGGCCGACGCCATTGGGCGAGGTGTGGTGGAAGGCCATTTCGCTGGCGGCGCCTGACGCGTCGACGAAGTAGAGCCCGCCAAAGTCGCGCTGGCGGGAAAATGTCTTGCCGTGGTCGGTGAAGTAGAAATTTCCCGCCGCGTCGAAAACGATGTCGTTCGGCCCGCGCAGGGGGTTCCCGCCCACGGTGTCGAGCAGGCGTTCGACGGCTCCGGTGGCGAGGTCGATCCGCTCAATCCGCCCGCCGCTATAGTCCTCGGGGCAGTTTCCGGGGATCAGCAGGTCGCCCACCTCATGGTAGGCGAACCCGCCATTGTTGCAGCAGTAGAGCGCGCCGTCCGGGCCAATCGCCAGGCCGTTCGGTCCGCCGCCCGGGGTCGCCACGGTCTCCCGGCGCCCGTCGCCCCAGATCCGGGTCACGGCGCCCGCGGCGATTTCAACCAGGATGATGGAACCGTCCTCCATCACAACGGGGCCTTCGGGGAATTTCAGCCCCTCGGCAACGATTTCAAACTCCATGGCGACGCGCCTCCCGCATGTGTTTTCCCACACCCTAGCGCGGGCCCGGCGCGGCTGCTACAGCGCGGCGATGTTCAAGATTTCCGCCACCGGCCCGCGCGCCGACATCGAAACCGCCTGGGATGCCCTGGCCTGGGCCGACCCCTCCCCCGCCGGCGCCGTCGACGCCAAGGAAGAGTCACGAACGGCCTGGCGCCTCGATGCCTTCGCCGAGACGCGCGCAGATGCGGAGAAGAGCGCGGAGATTGTCAGCGACGCCGTGCCCGGCCTCGCTGTGCGGATCGAGCCGCTGGAAGATCGCGACTGGGTCAAACTCTCGCTTGAGGGCCTGCCACCTGTCCATGCCGGACGCTTCGTCGTCGCAGGGGAGCACGTGCTGGCCCACGCGGCGCCGGGGAAGACCTCTCTGCTGATCGAGGCAGGGCCAGCCTTCGGCACGGGGCACCACGGCACGACACTGGGCTGCCTGCTCGCTTTCGACCGGCTCCTGCGCCGGCGCCCACCGGGCCGGGTTCTCGACCTCGGCACGGGCACCGGCCTGCTCGCGATCGCCGCGCTGAAAGCCGGCGCAAGCTTCGCCCTCGCCACGGACATCGACGCCGACAGCGTGACCACGGCGCAGCAGAACGCCGTCGCGAACGAGGCGACGGCGCGGTTCAAGGCTATCCAGGCGCGAGGGTTTGGCGCCAGCGAGATCCACCGCGGCGCGCCGTACGACACTGTCTTCGCCAATATTCTGGCAAAGCCGCTCGTTGGCCTCGCGACCGGGATCGCGAAGGCGACAGCGCCTGGCGGCGCCATCATCCTGTCAGGCCTCTTGACCCACCAAGAGCCAATGGTTCGCGCGGCCTATGCGGGGCGCGGCCTGGCCCTCAAGGATCGCCTGCGCCGGGACGGCTGGTCGACTCTCGTCTACCGCCGCCCGTGGGCAAAGAGCGTCCGCGCTTAGCGGTTGCTGCGACGGGCGAACCGCGCGGCGCGGCGAGCCCGGCGAAGCGAGCGCCCATCTTCGGCGCCCGTGATGCTGAGCGCTGTGCCGGCGGCACGGACCATGGCGTTCACAGGGGCGGACTCGTCGGCGAAGTAAGGGGCAGATGTCGGGGCGATTGTGGTTTCGATGCGTTTCATTTTGAACTCCTGGGAGGGAATGCTGCGTGTGCGAGGGATATAAGCGATCGCCATGCGTTTTCCGTTAACAAGGGCGTGAATATTGTCCCAATTATGCATATCTCAATTGCGACTTTCCGGTGATCCAATCGCGGGGTATCTCTAGACGCATGAGACAATCATTTGATGTTCGCGGTGGGCCCCAGGATGGTCGCGCCAATCTGCCAAAGCTCCGCGCTGCGATGGCCGCGCAGGGGCTAGATGGATTCTATATCCCCCATGAGGATGAGTATCAGAACGAGTACCTGCCCGACGCCAACGAGCGCCTCGCCTGGGCCACCGGCTTTACCGGGTCGGCGGGCGCAGCCATGGTGCTGTCAGACCGGGCCGTGGTTTTTGTGGACGGGCGCTACACGGTACAGGCGCGTGACCAACTCGATAGCGAATTGTTTGAAACGGTTGGCCTGCCAGACCCGGGCCCTTTCGACTGGCTTGCCACACAAGACCTGGCCGGCAAGACGATCGGCTATGATCCGCGCCTCATGTCACCCAATGCCTTATCGCACCTGCGAAAAGGCGCGACAAAATCGGGCGCAAAACTGGTCGCTTCGCTCGACAATCCAATCGATCAGGCCTGGCCGAACCGACCGGCCCAACCCACGGCATCGATTGTGCCTCATCCGCTTGAAAAAGCGGGCCTGGCCCACCGTGATAAACTCAGCACAATCGGCGAAACGCTCGAGGCCGACGGCGCAGACGCCGCAATCCTGACCAGTCCAGCGTCCATTGCCTGGGCTTTCAACATTCGCGGCGGTGATGTGGCGTGCTCACCTCTGCCCTTGGCGCGGGCCATCCTGCGCGCCGACGGGTCAGCCAGTCTTTACACGGACCCCGGCAAAGTCGACGAGGCGCTGCGCGCGCATCTGGGCAATGGCGTGAGCGTACAAGCATTGGAGACGCTGCCTGGCGATCTCGCCGGCCTTTCGGAACAGACTGTCAGCCTCGATCCCGATGCCGCATCCGCATGGTTCTTTGAAACGCTTGACGCAGCGGGCGCTAAAATTCTTCGCCAACGGGACCCGGTCGCGCTGCCAAAGGCCTGCAAGAACGCGGCTGAGATTGCGGGAAGCCAGGCGGCGCACATCCGGGACGGCGCCGCTGTCACCCGGTTTCTGCACTGGCTCGACACCGTTGCCCAATCCGGCGACGTCACTGAGATTGATGCGGCCATCAAACTCGAGACGTTCAGGGATGCGCTGGACGGGCTGAAAGATCTCAGCTTCGAGACCATTTCCGGCGCGGGGCCAAATGGCGCCCTGCCCCATTACCGGGTCTCCAGCGCCACAAACCGCAAACTTGAGCAAGGCTCGCTTTACCTGGTCGACAGTGGCGGCCAGTATCTGGATGGCACGACGGACATTACTAGAACCGTGCCCATTGGCACGCCCAGTGACGACATGCGGCGCCACTACACGCTGGTTCTCAAAGGGCATATTGCATTGGCTGCCGTGCGGTTTCCGGAAGGAACGACGGGCACCCACCTTGACACGCTGGCGCGCCATGCGCTCTGGCAGGCGGGCCTCGATTATGACCATGGCACGGGCCATGGCGTCGGCGTCTATCTCGGTGTCCATGAAGGGCCACAGCGCATCGCCAAGGCCTGGAACAGCGTGCCCCTCGCGCCAGGGATGATCGTTTCCAACGAGCCCGGCTTTTATCGCGAAGGCGCATACGGGATCCGCATCGAGAATTTGCAATTCGTGACGCCGGCGGAGCCGATAGCAGGTGGCGATCGCCCCATGCTGGGCTTTGAAAACCTCACTTGGGCGCCGTTAGCCCGGGGCCTGATAGATCTAAGTGCGTTGACCGAGGCGGAGCGGCATTGGGTCGACGACTACCATGTCCGCGTTGCTGACCTTATTGGTCCGCAAGTGGACGGCGAGGTATCAGAATGGCTCGCCGCCGCCTGCGCGCCGCTTTAGCTTCCGGCAATCAGGTCGAGCCATTCGGTCTCGGTGAGCACACGCACGCCGAGCTCTTCGGCCTTTTTCAGCTTGGACCCGGCGCCCGGGCCCGCCACGAGCAAATCAGTCTTGCCTGACACCGACCCGGAGACCTTGGCGCCGAGCGCTGTGGCGCGCGCCTTGGCCTCGTCCCTGGTCATCTGCTCAAGCGTTCCCGTGAACACAACGGTCTGGCCCGCCACGGGGCTGTCGGTGGCCGCAGCTTCACTCGGCAAGACCTCCACTTCATCAAGAAGCGCCGCGAGCATGTCTGCGTTATGAGCTTCCCGCGCAAAATCGGTCAACGCACCTGCCGCCGATGCGCCGAGACCGTCAATTGAGGTGAGTTCCTGCCAGGCCGGGCTTTCAGGACCCTCCAGCGCCGCCTTGGTGACAGCGTCCCAGAACGGGGCCCACTCGGAAAATGAGCGCGCGAAGACGCCCGAACTGATCTCGCCCACATGGCGGATGCCCAGCGCATTCAGAAACCGCGCGAATGGTACGCTGCGGCGCGCATCAATGGCGGCGACGAGCTTTGTCGCCGAGGTTTCGCCGAAGCCTTCCCATTCGGCGAGGGGCGGGCGGGCGGCGGCTTCGATGCGTTCGGCCAGGCGGAAAATATCCTGGGGTCCCTCGACGACGCCCGCCTCGACAAACATCTCGATCTGTTTTGCGCCGAGCCCTTCAATGTCGAGCCCCTTGCGGGACACAAAGTGTTTGAGCCGTTCCAGCTTCTGGGCGCCGCAGATCAGCCCCCCCATGCAGCGGCGGCGCACATCCGCCACGCCCTTATCGTCGACCTCGCGGACCGCATCTGACCCGCAAACGGGGCATTGCCGAGGGAAAGCAAAGGGCGCAGCACGCCCTTCCCGCTCGGGATCGAGCACGCGGAGAATTTGGGGAATGACATCCCCGGCCCTCTGGATTTCCACCCGGTCACCCTCGCGCACATCCAGCCGGGCGATTTCATCTTCATTGTGGAGCGTGGCGTTTGAAACCACGACGCCGCCGACGGTGACGGGCGTCAACCGGGCGACGGGCGTCAGGCTTCCGGTGCGGCCGACCTGAATATCGATGGATTCCAGGGTTGTACTGGCCCGGTCGGCGGGAAATTTGTGGGCAATGGCCCAGCGCGGCGCACGGGCCTGAAGGCCGAGGCGACCTTGCCAGTCCAGTCGGTCGACCTTGTAGACGACCCCGTCAATGTCGTAGTCGAGACCGGCCCGATCGGCTTCGATCTCACGGTAGGCCGCGATCATGCCGTCGACCGTCTCATGACGGGTGAAGCGCGGATTGGTGCGGAATCCCCAGTCTGCGAACGCGTGAACCGCCTCGAATTGGGTATCGGCGAATGCGGTGTCGGCGCCTGCCCAGGCATAGGCAAAAAAGTCCAGGGCCCGGGCGCGCGTGATTTCAGGGTCTTTCTGGCGCAGGCTGCCGGCGGCGGCATTGCGGGGGTTGGCGTAGAGCTTGCCACCGGCGGCTTCCTCTCGCGCATTGAGGGCAGCGAACTCGGCCTTCGACATGAACACTTCGCCGCGAACGTCTATGCGGCCGGGCCAACCCTCTCCAGTGAGTTCTTGCGGAACATCTGCGATGGTCCTCGCATTGGCCGTGACGTCTTCGCCCACCTGGCCATTTCCCCGCGTTGCAGCGCGGATCAACTGGCCATCTTCATAGGTCAGGCTCAGCGACAATCCATCGATTTTCGGCTCCGCCGTGGCTGCGACCAGCTCGGTCTCGGGCAAGCCTAGAAAACGGCGAATACGGGCAATGAACTCGCCGACATCTTCGTCGGTGAAGGCATTGTCGAGCGACAGCATAGCCTCGCCATGGGCCGCCTTGGAGAACACCGAGCTTGGCGCGGCGCCAACGGACTCGCTCGGGCTGTCGCTGCGCTTCAGGTCTGGGAAAGCGGCTTCCAAGGCGCTGTTTCGGCGTCGAAGTGCGTCATACTCGGCATCGCTCAACGTTGGGGCATCTTCGCGATAATAAGCCGTATCGGCCTTGGCGATCTCTTCAGCCAGCCAGGCCAGAACTTCCCTGGCCTCCGCTTGTGTCATCTCCTCGATCGGTTTTTCTGTTGGGGCCTCGCCTGGCATGTATCCTCCAACAGCCGCTCTGCGGCCGCGCGCGCTTCCGGCGTGACTTCCAGCCCCGCCAACATGCGCGCAATTTCCTCAGTTCGGCCCTGGCTGTCCAGTCCATTGACCTGGGTGCGTGACAGACCCTTGCGCGGCGCTGTTTTGGACACCGACCATTGACCCGCCCCTGCGGCGGCCACCTGGGGGCTGTGGGTGATGGCGAACACCTGTCGATCCTTGCCGAGCCGCGCAAGCCGCTCGCCTATGACGGCCGCCACCGCGCCGCCAACCCCCTGGTCGGCTTCGTCGAAGATCAGAACGCTGGCGGGGCCCGACCCGGCGAGGGCGCATTTCAGCGCCAGGGACAGGCGCGCCATTTCCCCGCCGGACGCCACTTTGGACAACGGACCAAAACCCGCGCCGGGGTTGGTCTCGATCTCATAGGTGACCGCATCGGCGCCCGACGGACCGATACGGGTGTCTGCAAGGGGCGAAATGGCGGCGCGGAATCGGGTGCGCCCAAGCTTCAGGGGCTTCAACTCGGCGGCGACAGCGTTTTCCAGGCGTTTTGCGGCCGCCTTGCGTCCAATGGTGAGTGTCTCCGCGGCGGCATGCCAGCGGGCCAGCGCCTCTCGCTCGGCTTCCTCGGTCTGTTTCAGGTCTGCCCCAATGCCATCCAGGGTCGCGAGCTCTGCCATATGCGCGTCCAGAATCGCGGGAAGCGCATCGGGCTCCACGCCGTGCCGCCGGGCGGCTGCGCGTAACGCAAACAGACGCGCTTCAGCAGCCTCCAAAGCACTGGGATCTTCAACCGCCCCCACTTCAAGCGCAGCGAGGGCCCGTTCGCCCTCTTGCACTTCGATCAAGCCGCGCTCGAACGCTTCTGCAGCGGCCCGGGCCTCCAGACCCGCCTCACTGTCTTCGTAGCCCGCCAAACGGGCCACCTGGTCAAGCTGGCGCGCCGCTCGGCCAAGGATGCCGACCACATCACCGTCCACAAGGGCGGTCTTGATCTCTCCGAGTTGCCCGCTCACCCGCTCGGCCTGCATGAGCCGGGTTCGACGTGACGCCAGCGCCTCAGCCTCCCCCACCATGGGCGCGAGATCGGACAGCGCTTCGACTTCTGACGAGAGCGCGGCCAATCGGCTCGACCTGTCTGCCTCGGACTCACGCAGCGCATCTGCTGCCGCCCGCATGGCCTGGAGGCGCTCCCACGCCTTTGCACACGCACCCAACTCACCGTCGTGGCCCGCAAACTGATCGAGCAATTCCCGGTGGACCGACTCGCGCAACAGCGCCGCCGCAGCATGCTGCGCATGGATTTCCACGAGACGGTTTCCGACACGTTTGAGCAGAGCCGTGCCTACGGGTTGGTCATTGATGAAACCGCGCGCGGGCCCGTTGGCGCGAATAACGCGTTTGAGGGTGAGCACGTCTTGGCGCTCGGCATCCAGCCCATTGTCTTCCAAATCAAGCCAAACCGGATGGTCTGCCCCAAGGGCAAATTCAAGCGTGACCGAAGCCCGGCTCTGGCCCGCCCGGATGAAGCGGCGTTCTGCCGCCTCTCCCAGCGCGACACCTAAAGCATCAAGGATGATCGATTTGCCCGCGCCGGTTTCACCCGTGAGCGCGGTGAAACCTTCGCCGGGCTCGAGGTCCAGCCGGTCGATCAGAACAAAATTGCGCAGCGAGATCGCACTTAACATGCGCCTCGCATAGCACCAGAACAAAAACAGAACAAGCTGTTTTGCATCGGGTGTTAGAACAGGCGGGAGAGCCAGCCCTGCCGGGGTTGCTGCGCACTCGCGTCAATGCCCTGTCCGGTCAGCAAGTTGTAGCTGTCCTGATACCAGTCGCTATTGGGAAAATTATAGCCAAGGGTTGCGCCGACGGCTTGGGCTTCGCCGCGTAAGCCTACGGAGAGGTAGGCTTCCACAAGGCGATGCAGCGCCTCGGGCACGTGACTGGTGCCGTCATAGTCTTCAACCACTGTGCGGAACCGATTGATCGCTGCCAAATGGTCTCCACGGCGCAGATACCAACGGCCGATCTCCATTTCCTTGCCCGCAAGCTGGTCGCGGACCATGTCCAGCTTCAGGGCCGCGTCCTTGGCATATTCGGACTCTGGAAAGCGGCGTACCACATCCGTGAGCGCAGCGCGGGTCAGTTCGGTTGTCTTTTGGTCACGGCCCACATCGACGATCTGCTCGAAGTAGGAGACGCCCACCAGATAATAGGCATATGCCGCCCCGTCCGTGCCCGGGTGCAGTGAGATATAGCGCTGGGCAACGCCGACGGCATCGTCGTACTGGCGCGCGCGATAATGGGCGAAGGCAGTCATCAGCGTCGCCCGGCGCGCCCATTCCGAGTAAGGGTGCTGGCGCTCGACCTCGTTGAAGTACAGGATGGCCTCTTCATAGTCGAAGGAGTCCAACTCTTCCGCAGCCTGGTTGAACAGTGCTTCTACCGGGCGTTCCACATAGACGAGGGACTGTCGCCGTTCAGCTGACTGGCAAGCTCCGAGGAGCAATGCACCTGCGAGCGTCAGCAAGGGTAGGGTCGACTTGGCGTTCATAGGGCTATCCTAAACGAATATGAAGGCGGGAGCGCTCGTGCGCAGTCAACTTCTGACCTATCGCGCTCGACCCGATTTGTCCAAGTCACAAACGCACACGGCAGTACGCCTTGCCGGGTAGAACTTGCCGACTCGCCGCGTCGGTCTATCTATTTGAATTGGGTAGCTATTGGGCTGCCCGCCCAGTCTCTCGGATTCCAATGACCCAAAGAAAAGACCTCGACGCAGCAGAGATCGACACGGTTGTCGGAGATCGAATCCGCCGGAGACGCATACTCCTCGGCTTCACCCAGGATCAACTCGGGGAAGCGCTCGGCATTTCCTACCAACAGATCCAGAAGTACGAAACGGGTGCAAACCGCGTGAGCGCCGGGCGCCTGTTTCAGATCGCTGAACGGCTGCAGACCCATGTGGGATGGTTCTTCGAAGGGATTGGCGATCAAAACCGGTCCGATGACAGCGAAGATGACGACATGTCGTCGCCGCGCCATGTGATCGAACTGGTCCGCGGCTTTTCCAAGATTACGGAAGACAGGCTGCGGATGGCGGTCCTTTCGCTGGTTCGAGCCCTCGCAGACACGCCGGACGCAGAGTCGACCGAAGGCATGGTCCAGGAGACGACGGCCCAGCAAACGAATGGCGCACACACCGAACAACCCCAGCGCTAGTTTCGGCTGAGGCAGCGTCTGGTCCGCTATTTCAAGAGACGTCGCAGTAATTCGGGGATTTAGCCGCTGACGACGGCTGCAGCGGCGAAGTCAGACGCCTCACGGACACTGTGCGCGTCACGGTCATCTTCCCAACACCAAGCTTCTGGCGTCGCCAACAGTTTGCGAACAAGCGCATTGTTCAGGGCATGGCCAGGCTGTTCAGCCGTGTATGTGCCTGCAATCGGGGCGCCCGCGAGGAATAAATCGCCGACGGCATCGAGCACTTTGTGGCGCACAAATTCGTCCTCAACCCGCAGACCTTCAGGATTGATGATGTCGTCGCCATCGATAACCACGGCGTTTTCCAGCGATCCCCCCCGGGCAAGGCCCATGGATTTCAGATAGTCGACATCGCGGGCAAAGCCGAACGTGCGCGCAAAAGCCAGATCGCGGGCAAACATGCCCGGGCGAAGGCGCAGTGCCATTTCCTGAACGCCGATAGCGCGGCTTTCAAAATCAATCCGGGCGCGCAGCGTCAGGGCTTTACCGGTCGTCGGTTCAAGCGAAGCCCGCTTCTTGGTGCCCTCTTCGACCGTGACGGTTTCGAGGATACGAATACGGCGCCTCAGGGCGGATTGCTCGACCAGACCAACCTGGTTGATGAGCTCGCAGAACACCGCCGAGGACCCGTCCATGATCGGCACTTCCGGACCGTCGATTTCAATGCGGACATTGTCGAGGCCCATGCCTGAAAACGCAGCGAGCAGATGTTCGACCACCGCTACGCTGATCCCGTCTTCGTTGGACAGAGTCGTGCCGAGTGTGACTTCAGAGACGAAATCGCCACGGGCGGGGATTTCGCGGTCCGGTGCATCCACATCTGTGCGAACAAACACGACACCCGTATCGGGCGCTGCTGGGCGCAGGACAAGCCGCGCACGCTCTCCGCTGTGCACGCCCACGCCGGCCACCATGATGGCTGCGCCTATTGTTGTTTGGTACTCGACTGAACTCACGGGACCACCTCCGACTCCCGTCTATAAAGCGCAGGGCCGGTGTGCCCCCAAGACACGCATTGTTACGCTCTGTTGCAACAAAGGGCTTCCGCCCAATGGCGAAAGCCCTTTTCAACCGATTTCGATCACATGAAGCTTTGGTAAGCGGCCCCAGGCGTGCCTAGTGATTGGCGGAGCGGCGCAGGAAAGCTGGGATTTCCAGGTCTGCGTCATCGAAAGGCGCGGGGTCAGCTGCATCATCGGGCGTGGACACGATGGCGCCTTCGGCTGGCAGTGCCGGAGCATCGTCATTGTCGCCCTGCCCCTTGCGCCAACCGAACAGGTTGGTGAAGCCAGCGCCGCTGTCTGGCTCGCCCGGCTGGGCAGGGCCAGCATCGTTCGAGGCTGCCGTCTCGTTCACCGACTTGCCCAATACGGCATCTGCGGAAATTTCGTCACTGCCGCTTTGGCCCGGCACATGGGAGGCTGGCAGGGGACGACCGGCGAAATCCGGCCGCGGATCGCTGCCCTCAATAACCGGTTCAGCGGGCATTTCAGTTTCGACCACCATGGTTCCCGCTGATGTGACCACAACGGGGCGCTCATCCATCACGGGCTGCGTAGCTGGCGGAACGGTGTCCTGCACAGGCTGCGTTGGTGCCTGCTTGGCTGCGACACCCTCAAGACCGGCGGCCACAACCGATACGCGGACCTTGCCATCCAGTTCAGGATCAAATGTGGATCCCACAATGATGTTCGCATCGGGGTCAACTTCAGCGCGGATCTCGTTGGCGGCCTCGTCCAGTTCGAACAAGGTCATGTCGTACCCACCCGTGATGTTGATCAACACGCCGCGAGCGCCGCGCATGGTGACGTCATCGAGAAGTGGGTTATCGATCGCCTGACGGGCGGCTTCGAGCGCCCGGTTTTCGCCGGTGCTCTCGCCCATGCCCATCATCGCCGTGCCCATACCCGACATGATCGAGCGCACGTCGGCAAAGTCGAGATTGATGAGGCCCGGCATGACCATCAGGTCGGTAATTCCGCGGACGCCAGAATAAAGCACATCATCGGCCATGCGGAAGGCGTCGGCGAAGGTGGTGCGCTCGTTGGCGATACGGAAGAGGTTCTGGTTCGGAACCACGATCATCGTATCAACAGCGTTGCGGATTTCGGTGAGGCCTTCCTCGGCCATACGCATGCGGCGGGCGCCTTCAAAACCGAAGGGCTTGGTGACGACCGCAACGGTGAGGATGCCCTTTTCCTGGGCAGCACGCGCGATGACCGGCGCAGCGCCCGTTCCAGTTCCACCGCCCATGCCTGCGGCGACAAAGACCATGTGTGCGCCGTCCAGGTGGCGGGCGATTTCATTCAGGCTTTCTTCGGCGGCGGCGGCACCAATATCCGGGCGAGCACCCGCGCCGAGGCCACCGGTGGTTTCCGGGCCGAGCTGGATGCGGTGTTCTGTCTTAGAGCGCGACAGGGCCTGGCTGTCGGTGTTGGCGACGATGAACTCCACCCCCTGGAGATCGGCCTCGATCATGTTGTCGACGGCATTTCCGCCGGCGCCACCGACGCCAAACACCACAATCCGGGGTTTCAGTTCTTGTGTCATTCTAAGGTCGCCTTCCAAAATCTACGCTGTGGAGCATCGCCGTGCCGTTTGAGTGGAAGGTGCCATTCGCGGCCTAAAAACGAGTTAAGTGGTGGAATATTTCGTCAGAAATTTTCACGGAGCCACGTCCACGTTTTGTTAATGGTACCACCCGTTCCGGCTACTCCAAACTGTCCCCGACTGGCCCCTGCCCAGGCCGCATCGGGATTGCCCTTAAGACCGTAAGTTAGCAGACCTGCCGCTGTGGAAAAACCCGGAGAAGCCAGGGATTCGCCAAGAATCTCAGCATGAACGGGCCGTCCGAGGCGCACCGGCATGCCCAAAACGAGATTTGCCACGTCCCGCACGCCGGGCATCTGGCTCGCACCGCCTGTGAGTACGACCCGTCTCGGCATGACTTTGGCCAGGGGCGAGCGGTTCAAATGCTCGCCAATCAGTTCGAAAACTTCTTCGATACGCGGCGCAATGATCTCAGCCAGTTTGGCGCGGGCCATACGCTCGGCGTTCAGCCGGCCATCGTCGCCAAGACGCGGGCACTGAATGCGCTCGGCCAGACCCGGAGCGGTGAGATCAGCATGACCGTAGACAGTCTTCATCCGCTCAGCCGCCGCGAATGTGGTGCCGAGGCCCTGGGCCAAGTCGGCTGTGACATGGCCCCCACCCGCGGGAACAAGATCGAGCGCTGCCGGCGTACCATTCAGGAATACGGAGACCGCCGTGACGTCGGCGCCCATATCGATACAGATCGCCCCGTTTTCGCACTCGTCTTCGATCAGTGTCCCAAATCCACTGGCGATGGATGACGGAACGAAGCGTTCGACTTTCAAATGCGCCCGGCTGACCACCTCTCCGAGATTACGGACAAGGGCCGTGGGCGCCGTAATCACGTTCAGGAGCACGCTCAGCTTTTCGGCCACCATTCCAGCGGGTTCGCGAACCCCTTCCAGATCATCAACGCGGTAGGCCACTGGGTATACAGCGAGGATTTCGTCTTCCTTCAGGTCGAGCCGCGCCATGGCCTTGGCTTGCACGCGGCGCATGTCCCGCGCATTGACTTCGCGGCCCGTGGGGGCCAGAGCCGCCATGGTCAGGTGGCTGTTCACCTTCGGCCCGGTTATACCAAGGCGCAGCGTGTTGATCCGCGTCCCCGCCTGGCGCTCGGCATCTTCCACCGCGAGGCGTACGGCACGTTCCAACGCCTCCATGTCTGTGATCGCGCCGCCCGCAAAGCCTCGCGATTGTTGACGCCCGCCCCCCATCAGCGAGAAGCCGGCGGCCTGGCGCGCATCGGTCCGACCGATCAGGCAAGTGATCTTGGAGGCGCCAATATCCAGCGCCGCCAGAGTCTCACCCTGGGCAGGGGCGCCTCGGGGCGCGCGGCGTTGGGGCTGGCTCGTCATATCAGGCGCTCCCGTCTCGGCGCGCTGGGATGGCAGGTGCCAGATAAATCCGGGTGTCCCCCCGCAAATCGACCCGTGCGGTACGTACGGCGAGTGCCGGGACACCGGTATCCAACTCGGCCAAACGCACAAGGGCATCGCCCATGTCCGCATCGCGCGGCAGCATCGCACGGGCTCCGCCCCGAAGGTGCAAATCCCACCGGCGCGCGGCAACGCGCTCTGCGAAAACCACGTTTTGGGCCAGTTCCGGCACCGCATCGAGTTGGACAACCAATTCAAAGGCAGCGCTGTCGGCACCGTCACCGGCAATGCGTGGAAGGTGTGCAAAGTCCGCACTGGCCACGCCCGGCATTTCGCGGCCCAGCGTATCGATGACGTGCCAGTCATCGCCCGTGTGGAACAGCGCCAATGGCTGGGCTGGATCGGCCATGATAACCACCTGGTCGGGCCAGAGGCGGTGGACACGGACATTCACTACTTTGCGCGTGGCTTCAACGCGCGTGCGAATGGTATGGGGGTCGGCGCGGAGCATGTTCTCGCCGGGCTCAATCATCGCAGCCGAACGCACATCGGACTCCAGAGTAGGATCGCGTTCAAGGCCAACAACGCGGATCGTAGCCACGCCCACGCCGAGCGACCGCGCAACCGCATCGGTGGTGTTGGCCATACGGCTTTCAACTTTGGACAAGGAGCCACCCATGAAAGCAGCCGCCGCAACGATCAGCGCGAAAATCATGGCGAGCCCAAATACGACGGACGTGACGCTGACATCCTCGTCGGCGAAGCTCGGCTCAGGAGAGGCGTGGCGCTTTACCTTGGACATGATGCGTCCTCGATCATCCAGGCGACCAGGTCTTCAAATGTGATTCCGAGATAAGCCGCCTGTTCAGGCACCAGCGATGTGGGCGTCATGCCCGGCTGGGTGTTGGTCTCAAGGATCACAAGCCGGCCTTCTTTCTCATCAAAACGAAAATCCGAGCGGGTCACACCACGACATCCCAGGGCCTTGTGAGCTTTCAGACTGGCATCCAGAGCCGCTTGTGTGACGGCATCCGGCAGATCTGCGGGAATGATGTGGCGCGAGCCTCCGGACGCATATTTTGCGTCAAAATCGTAAAACTCCCTTAAGGTCGTGATTTCCGTAACAGCCAGGGCGCGATCGCCCATCACGCCGACGGACAATTCTCGACCCGGAATGAACTCTTCCGCCATCAGGACATCGCCATAGGCCCAGTCTTCGCTCAGCAATTCCTGCGGCGGCGTGTTGGCGCCTTCGCGCACCATTACCACGCCAAAACTTGAGCCTTCTGCGACGGGCTTGATCACGTAGGGTGGCTCTAGCAAATGTCTTGAAGCCGCCTCGGCACGGGTGCACGCCACATCTTCAGCGATATCGAGGCCATACTGCGCGTACACAGCCTTGGACTTGCGCTTGTCCATGGCGACGGCGGAGCTCGCCACGCCCGAATGGCTGTAGGGGATGCCCATCACCTCGAACAGGCCCTGGACACAACCGTCCTCGCCCCAAGGTCCGTGCAGGCCGTTGAGGATCACATCAGGGGCGGCTTCCAAGATCTGCCCGGCAAGCTCGCGCGTGGCATCAATCTCGATGACATCATATCCCGATGCGCGGGCGGCCCGTGCCATCTGGGTGCCTGAGCTGATGGAGATATCGCGCTCTGACGACCACCCCCCATAGACCACCGCGACCCGTTTCATGGCAATTCCTTCCAAATTCGCGACAAGTTTTCACACTAAGGGCTTCATGAAGAGTAAAAGCGGCGGCTGCGTGGCATTTCGACTACAGTTGTAGACATTCCTGTGGAATTCTCAGGCTTTTGCGTTGCGTTCTCAGTCGCAATGGGCTCCAACCGCTCCGGGTAGGCGCATTGATCCGGAGCAAGTACATGTCGAAAAAATTGGCCTGCCTGACAGCCGTTGCGGCCATTATCGCATTATCGGGGCACACACAGTCGCCCGAGACCTCTTCAGCGACAAATGTTTTCACACCGGAAGATTTCGCGAGGTTCTCCCCTCGGACCGCACTCGACCTCGTCCGCGAAGTGCCCGGCTTTGCCATTGAGGGGACGGGCGGAGGACGCGGGCTGGGTCAAGCCAGCGGAAACGTACTGATCAATGGCCAGAGAATTTCGAGCAAATCGAGCAACACCCTCGACGTATTGGACCGTCTGGCCGTGGGCCGCGTGGAGCGATTGGAACTCGTGGATGCCAATACACTGGGCATTCCAGGGCTCTCGGGACAAGTGGTGAATGTTATTACCACGGGTGGGGAAATATCCGGCGTCTGGGACTGGCAGGGCCGCATTCGCGAACGCCTTGAGCCCCGATTGAACCAGGGCAGCGTCTCGGTCAGTGGCGAAACGGGAAACCTCTCCTGGAACATCGGCCTTGAGAACAATGCCAACCGCTTTGGCGCCAAGGGCCCGGAACTGATCACGGATGCAACCGGCGCGTTGCTAGAGCGGCGCGACGAAGACGTTGTCGGCACCAATGACTACACTGAGGGCACGCTGGGGCTCACCTGGACGCCGCCCAATGGTCATGAGGCCAATCTCAACGCCTCCTACGCCGTATTCAATTTCAGTCGCCGCCTGCGTGGAACGCTCGAAAACTTCGAAACCGGCGACGACCCCATCTACCGGGTGTTGCGCCGGGGCGAGGATGAGTGGAATGGCGAACTCAGCGGAGATTATGCGTTTCCGCTTCTCAACGGACGGCTGAAGCTCATTGGTCTGCATCGACACGAAGACAGCCGCATTCGAAATCAGCTCACGGTGCGAGATGCCGCCAGCCTGAGTTTCGACGAAGCAATCCTACTGGATGATGATTTCATCGAGAATGAAGCCATCGGTCGCCTGGAATATGACTGGTCACCGCGCGAGGGCCATGATTGGCAGATCGCTGCTGAAAGCGCTTACAATCGGCTGGATGCGGGCTCCAGCTTCTTTGATCTCGCCGAAAACGGCACTTTGACGCTGAACAATCGTGAGATTCCGACTCTGGTCGAGGAAAACCGCTATGAGGTTAGCCTGACCCACTCTCGCCCGTTTGGTCCGAAACTCAGCGTCCAAGCATCTCTTTCGGGAGAGTTTTCCGAGATTTCCTCAGAAGTGGGCCCCGACACACAAACCCAGGATTTCGTTCGCCCCAAGGGCTATATCTCGGGCACTTATGAATGGGATGAGAACACCGACATCACTTTGCGGATCGAGCGCGAAGTGGACCAATTGTCCTTCTTCGATTTCGTGGCCAGCCAGGACATCGACCGTGGAAATGATGACGCCGGTAACCGAGACCTCGTACCCCAGCAATCCTGGGAGTTTACATTGGAGGTCGATCGCGAATTTGGAAAATTCGGCGCGGCCGAGTTCAGCGTGTTCCACGAAGAGATTGAAGACCGGATCGACCGTGTCCCCCTCCCCGGGGGCGGGCAAGGCGTCGGCAATGTGGACAGCGCATCCCAGTCGGGATTCGAGTGGAACACCACACTGCAGTTAGCGCCCCTTGGCTTGAAGGGCGTCCAGTTCGAGTTCGAGGGCGAAAGCCTTCTGAGCGAGATTGAAGATCCGCTGACGGGCGAAACCCGCCGCCTCAACGGCCGCGGCGTCGGGTTCTGGTTTGCTGAATTGCGCTGGGACATCCCGAATACGGATTATGCGATCCTGATCGCTGGAGAAAACTTCCGTCAGGGCCAGAGATTCCGTCTCGATGAAGTCCAGAAATATGTTCAGTCTGAACCGTTTGCCTGGGTTGAGGCGGAACATAAGGACTTCTTCGGCACGACCGCATTTGTCCGCATCGGCAACCTGTTCGATGCGCGGGACGTTGAGGAGACGATTGAGTTTTCACCAGACCGGCGCGGTGATGTCTCCGGCCGACGCCTCATCGACCGGGATTTCGGCTACATCCTCACCTTCGGGTTCTCCGGCGACTTCTAGCGAGTTCAGCCGGTAGACCAAGACAGCGTGAGGAAAGCCCCACGTATCGACGTGGGGCGGTGTAGCGCTTGCCTAGAGTGCGGCGCGCAGGTCTTCCAGATAGGCGATATGCTCTTCCAGGCGAACATGGGCGCCGTCATCGGCGTCATGGCGCTTCAGCTCGAGGCGGGTTTCCTCAAGTTCCTTGTCCACTTCGCTGGCGTCGACACCCTGCAAATCCAACGCTTCCTCGGCGAGGATGGTGAGCCCAGCAGGCGTGACGTCCGCGAAGCCGCCGCGCACGAAGATACGCAATTCATCCTTGGCGCCGCGAAGAACCTGAACAACGCCGTTCTTCAGCGTGGTCATGAAGGGCGCGTGGCGCGGCAATACACCGAACTGGCCTTCCGTGCCCGGAGCAATGACCTGCTCGACCTCACCGGAGAACAACTCCTTGGCGGGCGAAACGAGGGAAAAGTTGAGAGTGTCGGCCATGGCTTTGGCTCCTTTGATGGCCGTGTTTATCGCGGATCGTGCAAATGTAAATCCGCTCAATGTGTCGCGGCGTGAAATCATGTAGCTTTTTGTAGCCATGGGTTGCTACGTTTGAATTCGGAGTGAATGTAGCCACTTGTAGCCAAGGTGTGCTACACACAAAAAGTAGCATCTTATGGCTACAACTGGCTACAGATGTGGGGGACAAAAAACATGGACTGGCACTACCCCCGCAACAGGCTTGCGGAAGAAATCATGGATGGAGTCGCCAATCGCGGCCAGCCTGCATACCTGCTGTTTGAGCGACGGCGGATGGGCAAGACCAAATTCCTCCAGATCGACCTTGAACAGCTCGCACGTCGGAAAAAGTGGGTGACATTGTACGCCACTTTCTACGAATCCCGCGTCTCGGGTGAGATCCTGCTGTCCTATGAACTCAATCGGGCCTGTGAGCGTCGACAGCTCAACCTCCCCATCGGAACGGTGAAAAAGCTCGAAGCTGCCAAGCTCGCCGGAATTGAATTCTACGAAAAAAAGTCCGCAGGTGCTGCGAGTGTGCCGCCCGACCTGCTTTCCGCCATGGACGAGATGATCGACGAGTTGGCAAAACATGACCCGCTTCTGCTTATGCTCGATGAGTTTCAAGACGTTCTTCGCCACCCCAAGCCGGAAGCCTTTCTGA
Source organism: Pseudomonadota bacterium (assembly GCA_038526245.1). GTDB lineage: Bacteria > Pseudomonadota > Alphaproteobacteria > Caulobacterales > Hyphomonadaceae > UBA5336. Next base: position 991 of record JBCBGZ010000024.1, on the reverse strand, counting down.
AGCAATTGCGGTCGAGCATAGACAAACGGCCCGGCAGGGTCGCAGCCGTGTTCACCGGCTCGAACCTGAAAGGCCTGTCACGCATCTTCGAAGATGGACAAAAGCCATTCTATGGCTTTGCAACGCGGTTGCCCTTCCCTGAATTTGACGAGGACTTTGTCGACCATTGCCGAAAAGGCTTCAGCAAACGAACCGGCGAGACGCTGGACCGCGGCGAAGCACTGGAAGCTTTCAATCGGCTCGACCGGGTTACAGGTCACTTCCGCAAATATGTAGAGAACCGGTTGCTCACCGGGGACGACCACGAGACAGCCTTGGGGGATTTGCAGCGGGAGTTCGCAGAAGACTTCAGGTTCCTCAATCTCTGGCTCAGCCTCAGCCCGCCCGAACAAGCGTTTCTAACGCTTCTCCAACAGGGGATAGACGGCCCGTACACCCAGGACACACGCGAGCGATATGCAAGTACACTCGGCCTGGCAGAGGCGCCTGAGCGCCGCACAATTCAAAGCGTGATGCGCAAACTCACGCGCAAATCCCTCATAGACCAGGACGAAGACACCAAACGCTACCTCATTTCAGATCCACGCTTTGATGATTTCATCTACTCGCGCCGACGCGCAAAACGGAAAACGCCAGCATAGGTGTCCTATGCTGGCGTCGGGGTTTTGAATTGAAGTCAGTCGCGCTTACGCGTCTTCCAGCATTTTTTCAGCTTTCTTCACTGCGTCGTCGATGCCGCCGACCATGTAGAAAGCTTGCTCTGGAAGGTGGTCATACTCGCCTTCGATGAGGCCCTTAAAGCCCTTGATCGTTTCTTCGAGCGGCACCTGAATGCCCGGCGAGCCGGTGAAGACCTCGGCAACATCGAAGGGCTGGCTGAGGAAGCGTTCCACTTTCCGGGCACGTGCCACCACCAGTTTGTCCTCTTCAGACAGTTCGTCCATGCCGAGGATGGCGATGATGTCCTGGAGCTCCTTATAGCGCTGCAGGA
>JBCBGZ010000023.1:0-40746 GCA_038526245.1 Pseudomonadota bacterium | reverse complement strand
CGTGTCTCAGTCCCAGTGTGGCTGATCATCCTCTCAGACCAGCTATAGATCGTAGTCTTGGTAGGCCATTACCCCACCAACAAACTAATCTAACGCGGGCCGATCTTTCACCGATAAATCTTTCCCCCGGAGGGCGTATACGGTATTACCTTCCGTTTCCAGAAGCTATTCCGTAGTGAAAGGCACGTTCCCACGCGTTACTCACCCGTCTGCCACTATATCGTTCGACTTGCATGTGTTAAGCCTGCCGCCAGCGTTCGTTCTGAGCCAGAATCAAACTCTCAGGTTGAGTTGATCCGACGTTGGACCCTGGAGGAAAATCCAGGGCACTCGATTGCTATAAAGCATAAGTTTGCGTTCTTTGACGGGAACCCCTTTTTCTCCAGCCACAGGCAAGCCCGCAGCCTTCGACACTCACGCGAGAGGGTTCAGCTCTCGCGAAGCGATAAAGGAGTTTCCTGAAACGCATCCGTCGTGATCGTGTGGACCCGGCCCCGAGGGGCTTTTGGGTCCGCAGGCAATCACGCCGCCTGCGTTTCTCTTCCAATCTCTTACAATGTCAAACAGCTGGAACCGAGGCTCCGTTGCCGCTCCGAAAACCGTGTTTCCGTCCCGGCGAAGTCGCGGCTTATATGGGCCGCAGTTTCCCCCGTCAACACCCTTTTTTGCGCTCTCTGCAGAAAGCTGATTTACCAACCAGCGGACTGAATTTTGAGACACAAAAACTCCCGTGCGGCGCCGATTAACTCGGCCCGGACAGTCTCAGGCGTTTCCGGTGAGGCGACGTATATAGTTTGGATTTGCCGGTTCGCGCAAGCCCTTTTTGCGTCGAAAATGCAAAAAACTTCACCTGAAATGAGATTTCCACAGGCTTCTGATGCGCGGAGACGTTTGCGCAGACCGCATCAAGACGCCAGGTAGGATTTCAGCGACTCAGCCTCTGCTTCGGTTTCTGCAATTTTCCATTTCACCAGATCTCCTATGGAGACCAGCCCATCCAGTGCGCCACCATTGAGAATAGGCAGGTGGCGTATCCTGCGGTCCGTCATCGTGGACAGACACGAATCCAAAGTATCCTGAGGTGTCGCCGTAATGACATCGCGGGTCATGACGTCGGCAACACTCATCTCCAGGCCAGCGGAGCCATTGCGGGCGACCTGGCGCACGACATCGCGCTCCGACAGCACGCCCGCGACCTGACCCGAGTCCGAAACGGCAACCACGGCGCCGATTCGCGCCTCATCGAGGATTCGAGCAACGGCGTGGAGTGAAGCGGTATCTGGCACGGTGGTGACGTTGCGCCCCTTCTCCCGCAATATCTGTTCTATGATCATCGGCTCCCTCCCGCGTTGACGCCTCTTTTTGAGGCCTTGCTTTTAAGTAGCTTATCACACGATCCACTGTCTCTTAAGGGGCCGCCTAATGGCTACGCCCCGAGAACGCAGCCATCATTAAAGCGCCGCCCACATAACCACCGATGTGCGCATCCCAGGCAATGGCGGCTCCAAAGAGGCTTGGCCCAGCAAACCAGATAATCAAATTGAGCGCGAGAAAGGCCAAGCTTGTCTGAAGGAATGAACGCGACACCATCTCCGGCCAACCCGCGCGAGGCCCCGCCATTATAAGGAACGCGGCTGCCAATATTCCGGAGACGCCGCCCGAAGCGCCGATCGCAGGGGCACCATCGGGCAACCGCAGGGCAAAATAGACCGCAGCACCGGCAGCGCTCGCCACAAGAAAGATGATCAGGAACTTCGCAAGCCCCTGACGACGCGCCACAGGCGTGCCCAATGTTAACAACATTCCGGTGTTCAGGAGCACATGCATCCAGTCGCCATGGAGTGTGACATGGCCGAACACCGCTGCGAGCAGGCTGAGTGGACCATAGGCATCCTGGCCACCGCCATTAACCATCAGGTTCAACCGTTCAGGGATAAGAGCGAGCCAGTAGAAGGCCTCATTCTGCCAGCCATAGGGGATGATCATGCGCAGGCCATGGGCCGCGATCAGCAGCCCGCAAAGGCCCACAACCCCCGCCGGCGCATTGAAAAAAGGTGCAGGCGAAGATGGCGCTGGATCTGACGACACGGATGGGTCCTTCTAATGCGGCCCGATTCAGAGCCGTCCCGCTCTCTATATAGGCGGTTTTTTCGCCGCGCCGCTAACAGCACAGCCATTAACCAGGACATGGCCCAATCTGGAACAAAGAACACTCTGAAACGCGCAATCCGGTTGCCCACCAATCGATTCCCCGCACAAGGGAGCCTTAACAAGGCCTGACCCCAGCAGGGGAAAACTGGCACACCCGTTGCAATCCCCCGTTTCGAAACTTGAAGCGAGCGGGGATCAGCTCATGAACGTTACTAAGGGAACTCTTCTGACCGGGACCATACTGGGTCTCGTTGTCAGCGCCGCCCCTTCCCAGGCCAGCGCCCAGGAAGCCGGCTACCTCAGCGAATTCGAACGTCCTTACGGATACGGATACGGCCAGGAGAACCGGCCTTTCGATGCGGGATCGCGCGACGCCAACGGCAACCGCGTCGTCGTCAACGGATTGATCGAGGGCGGCACCGGTCTTGGCCTCGGCCTCAACACGGGCTGGGGACAGACGGCCGGCGCAACAGGCCTGCTGGGCTCAACCGGCACCGCCATCGGCAACCAGCTCAATGTCATCACCAACGGGTCGTACAACACGATCATCATCGACTCGACACAGATCAACAATGGCGACCAGACGGCTTCGCTGAACGGGGAGCTCGACCTCAATGACTAAGTCCATTTTCTCTTCCAGCGCCCGACGCCTGAAAGCTTCGGCTGCTGCCCTCGCTGGCGCCATGGCTCTTACCGGGTGCGTTTCTCCGCTGGCAGGCCAGGACGGCCTCTATGCGTCGCCCATCGGCAATGCCCCGGTTACGGCAAACCCAACGCCTTACTCCGAAGCGCTGGTCTGCATGGGTCACTATTCCCGTGCCAACCGCATCACAGCGCCTCGCATCGCCGTTGGCCGCATCCTCGACTATACGGGCAAAGCAGACATTGAAGGCGGTCGCCGCGTCACGCAGGGCGCATCCCTGATGGCGATCTCCGCCCTAGCAAAAGCCGGTGCTCGCCTTGTGGAGCGGTTCGATACGTCCGTATCCGAACTGGAGCTGAAATACGCCAATAACCGTCTGATCGGAGAAGACGCCAGCAATGCGCAGTTCCGTGAGATCATGGCGGGCTCCATTCCGGGCTCGGACTACTACATCGTCGGCGGCATCACAGAGCTGAACTACAACATCCGCTCTGTGGGCGCAGACGCCTTCGCCGGAGACCTGGACGCGACAGACACAAAAGGCCGCCTCGGCGCGAAAGCCTTCGTCATCAACGTTGCGCTCGACCTGCGCATGGTTGAAACCGAAAGCCTCGAAGTGGTCGACGTGATCTCTTACCAGAAGCAGATCATCGGCCGCGAACTGTCCGCGGGCGTCTTCGACTTCGCCAATGGCAACGTCTTCGACATCGGCGTCGGCGAACGCGCCCAGGAGCCAATTCAACTGGCCGTACGTTCCACCGTGGAGCGGGCTGTGCTCGAGATGATGGCAAACCTTTACGGCGCGCCTGGCGCTGAAGTCTGCGACGACGTGCAGGCGATCGCCTCGACCAACGGCATCACGGGCGACTTCCGCCCCGTGTACAACACGCTGGAAGAGAACAACGCCAACTCCCGCGGGTCCGTCAGCCGGTGGAACGACCGTCGCGAGCCTGAACTGCGCGGTCGCAGCTAGGCCCCAATCCCAGAGAAGGAGGACACTTCCATGTCCATCACCATGAAAATCCTTGCAGGAACTGGCGCGGCTGCCCTCCTTTTCTCCGGCGCTGCACAGGCCCAGGACGCTTGCGACCCATGCGCCGGTGGGCAGGGTCCCCAGTCACGTATTGTTATTGACCAGATCCAGACCGGCGACCTCTGGTCGTCCATGGACGTCAAGATAGACCACTCGGCCACCGATGCGGCTGCCAGCGCCACAACTGTAGGCAACACGGCCGCGGGCCTGATTAAATCCGGAGACCTCGATTATGATGCAGTCCAAGCCATGCATGGATCTGTCGAAGCGGCGGCGCGTCTGGATGGCGAGACCGTCCAAGGCACAGCCCTCACGGCCGCCACAGCCTATGGTAACGCCTCAACGGCGGGCACCTGGATGGGCAACAGCCTAGCTCAATCCCATCAAACGATGACGGGCGATGTCACGGCGAAGTCCCTGATTGACCTCGCAAGCGCAACAAACGTCTCCGCGTCAACGACTGGCATCGCCAATGTCGCGACGACCAGCGGCGAGTTCGGAGACAACAAGGCCTTCCAGACCCAGGCTTCGGAAGGCTCCGTGAAAGCCAAAACGTTGGCGGACGTGGCAGACAGCACCGGCGTGGCAGCATTTGCCACCACTGCGGGTGGAAATACCATCAACTCCACCGGATACACAACAACGGCCATCCAGGGCGCCGTGCAGACGACAGCCGCCGGTGAAAAGATTGAAGGCTATGCCGATATCGACATGGGCAGCGCTGGCACAGCCATCGTCGCCACGACCGCAGCCGGCAACTCCTACCTCCTGAACAATGAGTTCGGGTACGCATCTCTTGGACGCGAAGGCTCAGAGCTCTACCAGGGCAATGAAAGCGAAGTGCTGGCCCGCTCGTTTGTTGAACTGGGCGAAGTCACTGAGCATGCAGCGGTGTCGGCCTACGGCGTCGGCAACTCCGCCGCGGTGACAAATCTCGGATCGGACACGGCGCTCTACGGGATCCAGTCCAACTTTGCCGACGTGACGTCCCAAGCGCGGTTCACTGGCAACTCCATGAATGGCGGCGTGGCGCAACTTTCTTCCGTCGCGATCGGGAACACCGCGACGGCGAGCCTGTGCATCACATGCGGGCAGGCATCTCTGTCCGGCGCGACCACACAATTCAATGCCGCCAACATCACCGCAACCGGCTCAATGCAGGTTGGTCAGGCCGGGAGCGTTATCGGCTCGGCGACGGCGATCGGCAATGCGGCCACATACCAGTCAAGCGGCCACTAAACCTCGTGGTGGCCCTTGTGGGAGGTGCAATCCCCCTCGTTTCAATCGCACCTCCTCGGAAGCCCTCGGCCCGCGCGCCGGGGGCTTTTCCGATCTGGGCACCATATAGCTCAAAAATCGCATAATCGATGGGCACCAATCCGCGCCAATGCACGCATCAGGGGCAGTTGTGACCGAATGCTGACGGAAATTCCCCCACGAAGGGAAAGGCCTCGTATTGGCCAGCCCGGCATGTATTAACCGCACGGTAATCACGGCTTCGGTGTGCAGCGAATTGCATGCATCGGCACTGGGTTCGGGGCGCGTCCTGCGCCTTGGGGAATGGGCTTTCGGCCCGACCGGTCCGGGCAGGCAAATGCCGATTAAAGGGGACTGGTGTGCGTAACGAGGAAACTGGCGCGGTTCTTGTTTGGGAAGATGCCAAACGGATTGAATCGGGACTGGGATCGAGCCTCATGCTCTCTGAGAATACAGCACACGCCTCCGTCGCCCACGACGAAGATGCTCTGCCTTTGAACGCTGCGAGTGACCGCGCCACATCGGGCGAACACCGCAAGGGCCGGCGCCCTTCCGATACGCTAAAGCGTGTGATGGACTTGCTGCTTGCTATCCCGCTTGCGCTGTTCCTGATGCCCGCCCTTATTGGTCTGGCGATCATGATCCGCAACGATGATAAAGGCCCGATCCTGTTCAAGCAGACCCGCCGGGGCAAAGACGGCAAAGAGTTCACCTGCTACAAGTTCCGCACCATGGTGGTGGATGCCCAGGAGCAACTGGACAAGCTTCTCGCAAGCAATCCAGATGCGCGCCGCGAATGGGAAGAAAACCAGAAACTCAAAGATGATCCACGGATCACCCGCCGTGGCGGACTGTTGCGCCGCACCAGCCTGGATGAGCTTCCGCAACTCTGGAATATCATCCGCGGAGACATGTCTGTTGTTGGTCCACGCCCGATCGTGAAGGACGAAGTCCGCCGCTATGGACGGGACATTGAGTATTACGACTCCGTGCGACCCGGCGTACTCGGACTTTGGCAGATCAGTGGGCGGAACGATACAACCTACGCGGCCCGCGTAGCCCTCGACGTGGACTATGCCCAGCGGCGCTCTGTTTTCCTGGATCTCTACATCCTGGTGAAAGCGATCCCGGCCGTACTTCTTAAGCGCGGCGCATACTGATTAAATCGTACTGCACCCGGAAACGCTAGCCGCAAAGCGGTTCTGTGAACCGCAGGCAGTCGGCCATATGCTCGGCAAACAGTTTCGCTTTTCCGCGCAGTTTTCCACTCGTCCAGACGGCATTCACTGGCAATGGCGTGCCGGTCCATTCGGGCAGAACACGCACCAGTTTGCCTTCCATTGCGTCACGGCAAACCAACCAGTCCGGCGCATAGAACACGCCAAGTCCATCGAGCGCACCCTGGAGCAGTACCTCACCCGATGAGGCTGATAAGCGACCATCAACCTGAATGGTCGTTTGCTCATCGCCCCGGGCCAAAGTCCACTCTTTGGATGAAGGTGATTGGCGAAAGATGAGCCCCGGCAAGCTCGCAAGCGCTTCTGGCGACTCCGGGGTCCCGTGCTTTTCCAAAAAGGCAGGGCTGGCCCAGACCAAACGCTGGACGGCGCCCATACGCTTCGCCATGAGGCGGCTGTCGGCCAGGTCTCCCAGCCTGAATGCCAGGTCGACGCCTTCCTCCACAAGATCCGTGAGCGTGTCTTCCGCAATCACATCGCATTTGATGTGAGGGTAGAGGTCCAGAAAGGTGGCGATCTGCGGTGCAATCAGCCGGCGCGCCAGGGAATTGGCCGCCGAGATCCGCAAGAGTCCCACTGGTTCGTGGTCGAGCCCTCGCGCCTCGGCTTCGGCATCGTCAAATTCCGCAAGGATTACGCCGGCACGCTCGTAGAATTTCTGACCGGCCTCGGTCATGTTCAGAGCGCGCGTGGTGCGCTGGAACAACTCAGCGCCGAGTCGGTGCTCAAGATCCTGAATACGGCGCGACACGGTCGGCTGGCCAATGCCCATATCGCTCGCGGCCTTTGAAAAGCTCCCGGCATCCGCCACCCGGATAAACAGGCGCATCGCATCCAGTCGGTCCATTCGCTAGGGCTCCGTTCTCGTTCGTTGACCAAAGTTGGGAGCCGGTGCCCGCCTCACAAGGGCGGTTTTGCGGGTTTTGATCCTTGCGGCTGTGGTTTATCGGGCGCATCCGGCCCGTCGCCTTCGAAAACTTCAGAACGGAAATAGAGATTGTAGATCTTCCAAGTCTCCCCTTCGCGTCTCCATCCTACCGTGAAACCCACTGTTGGGTCCTTCTCGAACACGGATACGCCCCCACAGTCGACAAACTCTCCATCCACATCATTTGGGTTGGTCGTTTGCGATGTACGCCAATTGCAGGTTGGGTCACCGGCAGACTCCAGATTACCGAGTCTGGGATAGAGACTGAGAAGCGTGTCGAAGGTGGAAAGATCGTTCTGGAATAGTTCAGACGCGTTTGCCCGGACCTGGCCCGAGGGATCTCCATCGAAGGTTTGCAAAAATCTGACGGTGGCCTCTGCCCGCTCGCTGGCTTTTGCAAAGAGCTTGGAGAGCTGAAACCCACCGAGCGCGAGCGTGGCAACCACAACTGACAGGCCCAAACCAGTCCATGTCCACTTTCCCATGAAATCCCCCCAATCAGAACGCCCAATGGAAAGCGGGATTAACGGGAAAAGGCAACCCATGCGCGATCTGCATCGCGGTTATGGCCTTTCGAGGCGTTCTCCCGCGCCCACTGAGCGCCAAATGATGACCACCGACAGCGGGATGGTCCCGCACACCCGACCAACACAGGAGCCCTCAATGGCCGATTTCACACTCTATGACGAGACCAACGCGCCGGAAGGCGCTCGCGCCAAACTGGAAGCGACCAAGAAAAGCCTCGGCTTTGTCCCGTCGCTGTACGCCGTATTCGCCGAGAATCCAGCAATGCTTGAAGCCTATGCGACTCTCGGGAACATCTTCGGCAAGGCCGGTTTTTCCCAACTGGAGCAGCAGGTCGTGACCATTGCCGCCAGTGTTGAAAACGAATGTCACTTCTGTGTGGCGGCCCACTCCACGATTTCCCAGGGCCAGGGCCTCGACATGGACGTGATTGCAGCCCTGCGCGATGATCGCCCTATCACAGAACCGAAACTGGAAGCCCTGCGCCGGTTCACAAAGCAGGTGGTCACCCAAAGAGGCTTTGTGGCGGACGCCGATGTGGATGCCTTTATCGAGGCCGGATACGACCGAGCAGCCGTGCTCGGGGTCATTCTCGGCGTTTCGCTGAAAGTGCTCTCAAACTACACCAACCATGTCGCGGAAACGCCTGTGAACGAACAATTCCAGGCGCACGCCTGGGAGTCAAAACCCAAACGCGCCACCGCCGCCGCCTGACACAAAGCCACCCGCTGTAACAGAAAAAGCCGCCCCAATCGGGGCGGCTTTTGATTTAGGACAGCTTGGTTAGCCCGGCTCAGTTACCGCTTCCAAGTCCCTCAAACCGTTTGGTCAGGGCGACTTTAAACGTACGACCGAACGGGTTGTGCGTGTAGGGATCATAGTTCAGGTCGAACTGGGCAAATGGTGGGTCTTCATCAAAGACATTGACCACTGAGAAGCCAAGATCGAACTCTGCAGGCAGATCGACATTGTAGAACAGATCCAGCGTCGTCTGGCTGTCGATTTCCGGTTGACCAGTTCCCAGGTCGCCGCGCTCATCGTCATAGCTGTCGATGTGGCGAACCACAGCGCGGAAATTGTGAGGCCCTGTTGCCAGGTTGGCGTAGAGGTTTGCTTTCCACTGGGGCAGCGAACGGGAGAAGTTCGACCGGTTGAACTGGTCGACGCGGTCACCGCCCTCAATCAACACGCCCTCGATTTCGAAGTCATCGACGACATACTCAATGATGTAAGAGGCTTCACCACCGATGGAGAACTCGCCGCCAAGGAACGACTGGCCGAACGTGTTGTCCACGCGGATATCGATACCGGACGTTTCGATGCCTGGGCCGTTCACGATGTTGGTGTTGATCCGGGCGATTTCGCTCGCCTGGTTCATGCCGTCACCATTGTTATCGGTGAACGTGATCCGTCCAAGGATCGGATTGTCCGTATCACCGGCCGCCAAAGCAGCGATGGCAGCGCCCACGATCGACGCTTGGTCTTCCACGATAATCGGGTCGGAGAAGTCAAAGTTGTAGTAATCGATCGAAGCGTTGAAACCGCCTTGTTGGTAGATAGCGCCAAGGTTGAAGCTGAAAGCGCTTTCTGGGCTGAGACCCGGATCACCGTTCTGGTCAACCGCCTTAAAGGCAGATGTCGGCGCGACGAACTGCAGCGTCGTTCCCGTTCCGGAAAGCTGGTTCAGCGTCGGGCCTTTGAACGAAGTCTGGGCAGATCCGCGAAGTGCAAGACTATCTGTAGCTTGCCAACGCGCAGCCACTTTCGGGTCAAACGTGGAGCCTACCTCGCCACCGTAGTCTTCGTAGCGCATGGCAACCTGAACATCGAGGTCGTCATAAAGCGGGATCTGAAGCTCGCCAAACAGGGCATAGATGGTCTGGTCTTCATCTTGCGGATTTGTCCCCGCGAGGAATGAGAAGACGCCTGTTCCACCTGGTCCAGGCGTGATTTCAAGGTTGGTCAGATCGCTTGGATCAAGCTCATAGGTTTCCTGGCGGACCTGGAAACCAGCAGCCCATCCAACGGACCCACCAGCCGTCTGGATGCCGGATTGTCCAGACATCACACCATCAATGACAAACAGTTCGGTGGTCCGGGTCTGTTCCGTGCCGCCATCGGTGAGCCACTCTGCCAGTGTAACGGTGTTTTCAAGCCCCGGAACAAAGCCTGGATTGGCTTGGCCCGTGATGGCGTTGGCCGCGATGGCATTCCCGAACGGGTTATAGTACTCACACGCACCTTGGCCAGCGACGAGCGTGCCAGTGTAGCCTGCCGCAAATGGCTGCGTTCCAGTCGCAGGGTCATTACCCGTCGCAGGGTCTGTACACACACCAAAGCCATTCAGCGCTGCCGTGAAGCCCAGGATGTAGGTATCATTCGTCAGGTTGGACGTTTCTGCTGTCGAATAGGACGCATTCAGGTCCCAGTTCACGCCGTTACCAAAGGCGCCGTCGAGGCCAGCAGCAATCCGCCAGGTCTCACCTTCGCGCGATCCTTCTTGGGCGCCGCCTGTGCCTGGGAAACCGCCCCAGCCAAAGCTGCGACCGATAAAGAGCGCTGCCAGCGTGCCGTCCGGGAAATCGCCGGGATTGTCAGCGATGTACTGCTGGAAGCCTGGGTTCGTGACCGGCACAACCTGGGTCGCCAGTTCCTGTGGCGGGTAAGACGGCGACGTTTTCCACTCTGGCACATCTGTGTTGCCGTAGAGCGCTTCCAGATGCAGGCCGACGCCATTGGAGAAGTCACGGTTGTACTCGGTAAAGATCTGGAACCGTTCGGTTTCTTCCACCAAATTGTCGAATTGGGTGAACTGGAAGAAGCACTGGTCGTTGGCCGGGTTCACGACACCGCCAACCTGCTCACAGCCAGCTTCGCGGTTAACCGCGCCAATCACGCCAGTCGCGCCAAGCGCCACGTAGCGGCCTGGATTGGAGAGGGATGAGAAGCCGCCAACTGGATTTTCCGTGATGTCGGAAATCGCCCAGTCTTTTTCGAGGAGCGGGACTTCGTTTTCAAACTGGTAGCCACCAGAAATAAGGAAGTTCCAGTCGTCGCCCTGCCAGCCATAGGCAAGCGACAGGTCGTACTCGCCGTCAGTGCCCTCATATTGCTGGAAGCTGCCGGAAACTTCGAGGCCGTCGAGGTCTGTCCGAGTAATGAAGTTCACAACGCCGGCAATGGCATCAGACCCGTAAAGCGCAGCAGCGCCGTCTTTCAGAACCTCAATCCGACCGATCGCGGCCGACGGGATCATGTTGGTGTCAACGAAGAGCTGAGACTGCTCGCCAATTGGAAACGGCGAGAAGGTCTGGCGCTGGCCGTTAATCAGAACGAGCGTCCGCCCTGGTCCCAAGCCGCGAAGGTTGACGTTGCCGGTGCCTTCGAGGCCGTTTGATGCAAACTGGTTGGTCCGACCATCCGTACCCGACGACACGCCGAGGTTCTTGATCAGGTCAGTGATGGTTGGCGAACCTTCGAGTTCGAGATCCGCTGCGGTCAGCACGTCCACGGGGAGCGCCGCATCTTCGGGTGTCCCGGCGATAAACGAACCGGTGACAACAACCGTTTCCTGACGAGATTCTTCGTCCGTCTCCTGGGCGATAGCTGTTCCGCCCGCAGCGAAGGCCGCAGCGGACATGGAATAAACAAGTACTGTCTTGAGACTCATTACTGGATTTCCTCCCGTTAAAAGTGCGCCGTTTTCGGCGTCACACCAAAGCAGTGTAATGCGTAATAACTGCAACTGAACAGTGCCTTTTTGTTGTGCGCCGCAACAAGTGTTGCACAACAGTCACATATATCGAAACGCAATAAAGAAGTGCAGCCGCGCCCACCGCAACCGTAAACGGCCGATTTACCTCTCGTATCCCTCGAAGCGAGCACATTCTGCTTCAGGGCCCCGTCAATTAAGGGTCAAGCTCACCCCGCAGGACAAATCGTATTTGCGGCTCCCAAAAACCGGTCTACGTCCCGGAAATGGCGTTCACTCCTCCTATTTCAGCGATTGCAGACCTCATTGGCGACCCGGTTGAGCCGGCTGAATTTCCCATGGCGAAGGTTCGGTTTCGCAACCAGAGATGGGCACGCACATGCGGCCTTGGTGACCTGAGTGACACCCAGTTGGTGCAGCACTTCGCCCGCTTTGAAGCGTTGCCCGAGAACCTGCCCAAGCCGCTAGCCTTGCGGTACCATGGCCACCAGTTCGGCACGTATAATCCGCAGCTCGGCGACGGGCGCGGATTTCTGTTCGCGCAAATCGAGGGACCCGGCGGGCGAGTGCTGGACCTTGGCACAAAAGGCTCCGGCCAAACGCCCTATTCGCGCCAGGGCGATGGCCGCCTGACACTCAAAGGCGCGGTGCGGGAAATCCTGGCGAGCAGCTATCTGGAGGCGCTCGGCGTCAACACATCGAAGACGTTCTCGGTGATCGAGACCGGTGAAGCACTCCACCGGGGCGATGAGCCGAGCCCGACCCGCAGCGCTGTGATGGTCCGGCTCCAGCACAGTCATATTCGGTTCGGCAGCTTCCAAAGACTGGCTTTTCTGGAGGACACTCAAGGACTTCAGCGGCTGCTGGAGCATTGCGTTGAAACCTATCATCCGGGCGCTCGTCGAGAGACCGTGTCGGAGACTGCGTGCGCCTTTCTGGGCGCCGTCAGCGACGCCACGGCCCGCATGGTCGGCCAGTGGATGGCGGCAGGATTTGTCCATGGGGTCATAAACACCGACAACTTCAATATCACGGGCGAGACGTTTGACTTCGGACCGTTCCGATTCCTGCCCGAAAGCGACCCGAACTTCGTCGCAGCCTATTTCGACCAGACGGGTCTTTATCGGTTCGGGCGCCAGCCAACACAGGCCCTTTGGGCACTGCAACAACTGGGCAGCGCGCTCCTGCCCCTGTCGACATCAGAAGATCTCGCAGCGGCACTGACTGGCTTTGAAACGACGTATCAGGACGCATTTGCGCGGCACACCTTCTTTCTTTTGGGCGTGAAGCTGCCCGCCGATCAGTCCGATGCACTGGCCTTCCTGCAGGGTTTTTACGCATGGATGACCGGGTCCGGCGCAAGCTGGCCTCTAACCTTTTTTGAGCTCTTTGGCGGGATTGCACGTGGGTTCGACCCCAAAGCCACCCGCCAGTCCAGCGTCTATGAATCTGAGGGTTTTTCCAGCGTGCTAGGGCAATTGCATGCTTTCGAGCCAGATCGACCTGAAAGGCTTCAGCGCGACTACTTTGCAGCTGCCAGGCCCGTCAGCCTTGTCATCGAGGACATCGAAGCGCTCTGGGATCCAATCGCCAAGACCGATGACTGGTCGGCTTTCGATGCCAAAATGGCCCACATCGCACAGCTTGGCGAGGCGCTAGGGACTATTACGCATAGCGAAGCCTGACATCGCGTCCCCATACTCCCTGAAACTCAAGCGTTAGGGAGTGCCACATGTCGAAGTTTCCTGAGTGTTTCCGCCGAATCCATTTGGAATTGGCGCGGGAACCTGGCCATCCGGGCGGCGACGAAGCTCACGGCTATGACATTCTGGCGCCGCTCACAGATGACGGTCATCTGGATGCCGAAGCGTGGAAAGATCACAAGGACCTCGCCCGAATCAAACGGTTCCGCCCCGGAGAAGAAGACGCTCTGGGACATCTGATCCACGGGCCGGGCGGTCGCTGGTTCCTGCGCTATGATGATGAAGAAGATGGCGACCTGGAGCGCGGATACCGCTTTCAGGACGAACACTTCGTGGCCGGAGAGTATGTGTCTGTCCGCGAGGATGACGGCGACATTCACACATTTCGGGTCATCAGCGTTCACAGACTCTGAGCGCAAAAATTAAGCACTCAACGGCTTGGACTGCCAACAATTTTTTGCTGGCGCCCGAAGAGTGGGCATTTCGTGCCCGTCAATCTCACAAGCCTGTAAAAAAGCAGTGAAACACCGATTTATCAGCTTGCGCCCTGCCCCTGCCACATCCTTGTATTAGGTATTGGGCCAAGGCGCCGATTGGCGGTGAATGGAAAAGGAGAAACGGTCGACGGCGCTCTGGGGGGCACAACTCAGAAGGACGATGTCCAATGGACGTGTTTGCACGCTTTGCAGAAACCTATAGCCGGTCAAAGACCGAAGAACTCTCCCTGCAAGACTACCTGCTCGGATGCAGGGATGATGCATCCTTCCGCGCGACCGCCGCCGAGCGTATGATTGCCGCAATTGGCGAGCCTGAACTGGTCGACACTTCAAAAGACAGCCGGTTGGGCCGGATATTCCTGAACCGGACCATCAAGATCTATCCTGCCTTCGCCGAAATGTACGGGATGGAAGAGACGATTGAGCGGATCGTCGGCTTCTTCCGCCACGCCGCCCAGGGCCTGGAGGAACGCAAGCAAATCCTCTACCTGCTCGGCCCCGTGGGCGGCGGAAAATCCACCCTGGCGGAAAAGCTCAAACTGCTGATGGAAGCCGAGCCGATCTACGTGCTGAAGGCTGGCGATGAAATCAGCCCCGTTTTCGAAAGCCCGCTTGGCCTGTTCGATTCAGAGCGCATGGGCGACGTGCTGGAAGACAAGTACAATGTTCCGAAACGTTTGTTGCGGAGCCCGGCCAGCCCCTGGGCGGTGAAACGGCTGGATGAATATGACGGGGACATCTCGAAATTCTCGGTGGTGAAACTCTATCCCTCGCGCCTGCGCCAGATGGGCATCGCGAAGACGGAGCCTGGTGACGAAAACAACCAGGACGTCTCAGCGCTTGTCGGAAAGCTCGATATCCGGAAACTGGAGCACCTCAGCCAGAACGATCCCGATGCCTACAGTTTCTCGGGCGGCTTGAACCGGACTACGCAGGGACTCCTGGAATTTGTCGAGATGTTCAAAGCCCCGATCAAGGTGCTCCATCCGCTGCTGACCGCCACGCAGGAAGGCAGTTATGTGGGCACCGAGAATATCGGCGCCAATCCCTATAATGGCATCATTCTGGCCCACTCCAACGAGTCCGAATGGCGCCAGTTCAAGAACAACCGCAACAATGAGGCCTTTCTCGACCGTATTTCCGTGGTGAAAGTGCCCTACTGCCTGCGCGCCACGGAAGAGGCAGAGATTTACGGCAAGCTTCTGGAGCAATCGGAGCTGATTGAAGCGCCATGTGCTCCGCAAACGCTGGACATCATGGCACGGTTTTCCGTTCTCACCCGGCTGCGGGAGCACGAGAACTCGAACCTCTATTCCAAGATGCGCGTCTATGATGGCGACTTCCTGAAGGATAGCGACCCTCGGGCGAAATCCATGCAGGAATACCGCGACGGGGCGGGCCCGGACGAAGGCATGGAAGGCGTCTCGACCCGGTTTGCCTACAAGGTGCTGTCGGAGGTGTTCAACCATGATGTGGATGAGGTGGCGGCCGATCCGGTGCACCTTTTCTACGTGCTCGACCGCGCGATCCGGCGCGAACAGTATCCGGATGAAACGGAAGAGGCCTATCTCGACTTCATCAAGACCGAGCTGACGCCGCGCTATGTGGAGTTCATCGGTTACGAGATCCAGAAAGCCTATTTGGAGAGCTATACCGACTACGGACAGAACCTGTTCGACCGATACATCGCCTATGCCGATGCCTGGATCGAGGATCAGGATTACAAGGACCCTGATACGGGCCAGATGTTCGATCGCGACGTGCTGGAGGCAGAGCTTGAAAAGCTTGAGCGCCCGGCCGGGGTCTCCAATCCGAAGGATTTCCGAAACGAAGTGGTCAAATTCGTCCTTCGGGCCAGGGCCGAGAATGAAGGCCAGAACCCGGACTGGCGCGAATATGAAAAGCTTCGCCGGGTGATCGAGAAGCGGATGTTCGGACAGGTCGAGGACTTGCTGCCGGTCATCAGCTTCGGCGCCAAGCGGGACAAGGACTCCGATGCCAAGCACCATGAGTTCGTCAAACGCATGACTGAGCGCGGCTATACCGAGCGACAGGTCCGGAGGCTGGTTGAGTGGTATATGCGTGTGAACAAGGCGGGATGATGGATGAAAAACTTCATCGACCGCCGAAAGAACCCGAAGGATAAAAGCCTCGGGAACAGGCGAAAATTCCTGCGGCGTGTGCGCGGCCAGGTCAAAGCCTCGGTAGACGAAGCCATTCGTAATCGGAAGATTGCGGATGTGGACCGGGGCGACAAGGTCGGCGTCCCCGCTGACGGCATCAAGGAACCGCGCTTTCGCTATGAACCCGGCAGCGGGCATACGGAGCGGGTTCTTCCAGGCAACAAACAATTCGGTGTTGGCGACCGCATTCGCAAACCCCCGCCACAAGGTGGGGGAGGTCGCGGCAAGGAAGGCTCAGACCAGGGCGAGGGCCAGGATGAGTTCGCTTTTGTGCTCTCACGGGAAGAGTTCCTCGACATCTTCTTCGAGGACCTGGAACTGCCCGACCTGATCAAACACACCCTGAAGGAACTGAAGACATTCAAGCCGCGCAGGGCGGGTTACTCGGTGACCGGATCGCCCTCAAATCTGGCCGTTATCAACACGATGAAAAACGCCATGGGCCGGCGCATCGCCCTCAGACGGCCCTCTTCGAGCGAAGTTTCAGATCTGAAGGCTGAGCTGTTTCAGCTGGAGCGCGTGTCTGAACCGGATGAAGATCAGCGGGCGCGTATGGCTGCGCTACGCGAGGACATCGCGGAGAAGTCCAAGCGCAAGGCCGCCATCCCCTACATCGACCCTCTGGATGTCCGCTACAAGCAGTTCGAGAAAGAGCCACAGCCCAATGCCAATGCAGTGATGTTCTGCCTGATGGACGTCTCCGCCTCCATGGGGGAGCGCGAGAAGGACCTCGCGAAGCGCTTCTTCGTCCTGCTGCACCTGTTTCTCACCCGGCGATACGAGAAGATCGAACTGGTTTTCATTCGCCACACCCACAATGCGCAGGAAGTGGACGAGGAAACGTTTTTCTACTCCCGAGAGACCGGAGGGACGGTGGTTTCAACCGCTCTGGAAGAAATGCAGGCGATTATCGCCGCGCGCTACCCGGCCAGTGACTGGAACATCTACGCTGCGCAGGCCAGTGACGGGGACAATTTTCCCGGTGACAGCGAACATTGCCTGGGCCTGATGCGCGAAGCGATCATGCCGCTGGTCCAATACTTCGCTTACATCGAAATCATTGATGAAGCCGAGGCGGAGTTCCTCTTATCCGATGATACCGGCGTGGAGCTGTGGACGACCTATCAGAAGCTCACCCAGGACTGGGGCAACTTTGCCATGAAGCGGATCGCCCGCCCCGCCGACATCTATCCAGTATTTCGCGAACTGTTTGCCAAATCAGAGCGGGAGAAAGCCCATGCCTGAAACAGCGAAAAAAAGCCCGGCCAAGAAAAAGCGCGCGCCCCGCAAGAAAGCTGCGCCGAAGAAGCCCGCTTACCTGTTTGAAGGACCAGACTGGACCTTTGAAACAATGAACCGGACCTATGCCGCGATCGAGGAAATCGCGCTGGACGAACTCGGTCTGGACCTCTATCCGAACCAGATCGAAATCATCTCATCCGAACAGATGCTGGACGCTTATGCTTCCACCGGCATGCCGCTGATGTATAGTCACTGGTCTTTCGGGAAGAGCTTCCTCAGCGAGGAACGCCTTTACCGCAAAGGCCTTCGTGGCCTCGCCTATGAAATCATCATCAATTCAAGCCCGTGCATCAGCTACAATATGGAAGACAACACCATGGCGACGCAGACGCTCGTCATGGCCCATGCCGCGTTCGGACATAACCACTTCTTCAAGACCAATCATCTGTTCAGGATGTGGACGGACGCTGAGAACATCCTCGATTACCTTGAATATGCGAGGAATTTCGTCTCCGACTGCGAAGAGCGCTATGGCGAGGCAGCCGTCGAGCGCGTTCTGGATGCCGCCCACGCCCTCATGCCAAATGGGGTGTTCCGGTATGAGCGCCCGGCCCGGCCATCTTTGCGTGAGGAGCGACTGCGGCATCGCGAGCGGCTCGCGCAGGAAGAGGCCGAGGTGAACTACCTTTGGGAGCGGCTGGACGCCCGCCAGCGCCGCAAGGGTCGCCAGAAGGTGACGGATATCGATCCGCGCAGCCAGATACAGCTTCCGGAGGAAAACCTCCTTTATTTCCTGGAGCAATACAGCCCAATTCTGGCGAACTGGCAGCGCGAACTCCTGCGTATCACGCGCCATATCGCCCAGTATTTCTATCCCCAGCGCCAGACGAAGGTGATGAATGAAGGCTGTGCGACCTTTGTGCACTACTACATCGTCAATCGCCTGCACGAGAAAGGACTGATCACGGATGGCGCGCTGTTCGAAATCCTGCATCAGCATACGGGCGTTATCACGCAGCCGGATTTCGACGATCCGCGCTATTCCGGCACCAACCCCTATGCGCTTGGTTTTGCCATCATGATGGACATCAAGCGCATGGTGGAGGCGCCGACCGAGGAAGACCAGGAATTGTTCCCCCGGCTGGCCGGCAAGGGCAAATGGCAGGACGTGCTCAAGGATGTGTGGGCCAACTATCGGGATGAGAGCTTCATTCAGCAATTCCTGAGCCCGAAAGTGATGCGCGACTTCCAGATGTTCTCGCTGGAAGGCTCAGAACGCGCGCGCTTCTACACGGTGAACAGTATTCATGACATGCGCGGCTTCAGGACCATTCGTGACACCCTGGCGCGAAACCACGACCTCAGCGTGACCGAGCCCGATATTCAGGTCGTGGACGTCGATTTCCTTGGGGACCGTTCCTTGTTGCTCGAGTGTCAGATGAGCGATGGCGCGCGGCTGGCGAAAAAGGATCGCGATGCGGTGTTGCGCCACGTCGAACACCTTTGGGGGTTTGATGTCGACCTGGAGGAAATCGGTGCAACGCCGGAACCAAAACGTGAGTCGGCCTGAGAAATTTGACGTCTATTCAAAGCAGTTAACGCAATCGTTGCTTTTGTCTGGAAAGTAACGGGTAGAAACCGATAGTTTTAAGGTCACTCACCCGTGTCAATTCTCGCCAAAATCCTGGGCCGGTCATCGGAGGCAAACGTCGACGTTGAAGAGGCGCCACAAAAGCCAGTGGATCACCGCGGCAATGACCGCTCCGGTGTCTACAAGGTTGTCACCGTGACCTATCCGTCCGGCTATGTCCGCAAGGGTATTGTCGTCGACCTGTCTCCATCAGGCGCACGCCTCCGCTTTTCCCAACGCGGCGAACTGCCAGACGACGTTGAGCTTCGGATCGAAGGCCTTTCCGGGATCCGGCGTGGTCAAGTCGTGTGGCAGGAAACCCATGACGCAGGCGTCAAATTTGTCAGCCAGTAAGTCGGCTGGGCAAGACCGACTGCGGATCGAAGCTTTCCTCGAAATGATGCTTGCGGCCCGCGGCGCCGCCGATAACACGATTGAGGCCTACGCCAGGGATCTGAACGAAGCCTCTGTCTTTCTCGGTGGTGGCCTCTGCAACGCCACAAATGGCGACCTGCGCGGTTTTCTCGCCGCCCTATCCAGGGCGGGACAAGCCTCCAGCACGACAGCCCGGAAGCTCTCGACCTTGCGCCACTTCTTCAAGTTTGAGTTCCAGGAAGGTCAGCGGCTGGACGATCCCACATCCCTGATCGACACGCCCCGGATGAGCCGGGATGTGCCTGACGTGCTGTCTCGGCAGGAGATGTCGCGCCTGCTGGACGTGGCGTCGAGCGATTTGCGCGCTACGTGTCTGCTGGAGCTCCTCTATGGTGCGGGTTTGCGGGCCTCGGAGCTTGTATCATTGCCGCTTGGCGCGTTGCCGCGACGCAAGAATGGACAATGGGAAGCCAAAAGCCTGACCGTGCGCGGAAAGGGTGGCCGTGACAGGCTTTGCCCGCTTGGGCCGCCCGCCCTTGCCGCCTTGGATGCGTGGCTTGAGGTAAGGGAGAGCTTTCTGCCAACCGGCGAACAGGCGAACAAACGCGCTGCACCCTATCTGTTTCCGTCGAGAGGCAAGTCCGGACATCTCACGCGGCGAAGACTTGGCCAGCTATTGGACGAACTCGCGAGCGTAGCAGGCTTACCGTCGGCAAAAGTCCACCCCCACGCCCTGCGCCACGCCTATGCAACACACTTGCTCCAGGGCGGGGCGGACCTGCGCAGCGTTCAGACCTTGCTCGGCCATGCCGATATCGCTACCACGCAGATCTACACCCATGTGCTCACAGACGAGTTGGCGGAATTGCTGGAGACCAGCCACCCATTGGCCGCGTCACGTTAAGGCAACCGAGCGCCCCAGACTGAGGGCTATGCTGTTGCCCCTCCCGTCGCCGAGGAGTGTGACCGTCGCATCAGTGCGTAAGCAAACTCCCGCGTGCGCGCCACAGGTCTGGGTTCACACACCGCGATATGGTCCATACGCCGGATCAGCCGAGCGCCGGGAGAGGTTTCGCAAGACCCTGCAAGCGCATTGGAAACGCCATGCCGAACCCGATGCAGCGTACCGCGCATGCCTGGAGCGATGGCCGTCAATGGCGCAACAGCCGCAGAGGGGGTGGCGAAATACTTCTTGTAGTGTCCGTGACCGCTGGCCAGGTGATACGTCTCAAGCCCCATATCGCCCATGCTTCGGATGATCCACTTGAGGAGCACCATTCCTGGCGCACAATCTGCGAATTCAGGGCGGTAGGCTGAAACCCAGGGGTGGAAGTGTCCACCTTCCCGAACGCCGAAATGCCCGGCAATCAGCTCGCCCCGGCAGCGCAGGACAGTCATGAATCCGCCGAACTCAGTCGGGTCCTCAGGCGTAATCGACGCAATCTCGTTCAAGATAGCCCGGCTGTGCGTTGCGGAGGTGATATCCAACAGCCCATCGCGCAGGAATTGCTCGCGCTTCCAGCGCAATAGCTGATCCAGGTCAGCGGCGTTCGGGCGTCCCCATTCGAACACGACGTCACCGTGCTCCCTTTCCAGCTTGTTCTTCAGCCGCCGGAAATTCTTGAACCGTTTCGGATACGACTTGCGCCGCGCCTCGAGATAAGCTTCGCCCTGCTCCCCGCGCACATCGATCACATAGGCAGATCCTGCGTCAGCGGCAGCCTCGCCTTCCGGCAATATTGCGTTCTGGGCTTTGTAGATGCCCAGATCAGCCTCAGCGATCAGCGTTTCAGCTGTGAGTGTGCTGTCTGGAGCCACAAGCGGGCCCGCCACATCATCAAAAGGCGCGCCGAGCGGGCGAGCAAAGCCAAATGGTCGGGCGTGGATCGCCAGACACGCTTCCATCCGATCGCCGCGGTGGGCCATCAAGATGCGCACATCCTTGCGCACCCGACCCACAGCAAGTGCAAAACGGGGTGAAAATAGTGGAGAAATGCCCTGGGGCAGCGCGTTCCGCAATTCGTCCCAGCGCGCGATATCGCTCGGTGTCAGGGCGTCGACGCTTTTGGCGGTTAGCTCTAAGGTGGGAGAGACGGCTGTCATTGTGCGGCCGTTTCCAGATCGACCACCTTGCCGGTCTTTGCATCGAGCTCAAAGGTGATCGGTGTGACCGGCGCTGTCTCCTTGCGCCGAACGGCCTTCAAGCCACGCGCGAGCACGGCCCGTCCCACAAGCCCCGGCCCCATGGCGGCTGGGTATCGAGGCGCCATATTTAGCGAACGACGTAGGACCCCGTTGGTGTAGATTGCATTTGCACGCAGCAAGGCCGTCGGTGTCATGAACTCACACGACAGCGACACGTTCATCATGTCGCCGTTCTGCACGCGATGGGGCGCATTCTGGGGCCAGGTGATGGCCTCACCAGGCTGAAGCTCGAACGTCTGCACATCGGACTCGAACGCGCTTCTATAGGTTATGTCCTCTTCCCGCTCGCGCAGGGCAACGGCCTCGATCTGGTCTGGCTCCGCAAACGGCGCGCGCGGCGGATACAGGTTCAGCGTCTTGGTGCCGCGAAGTTGCACGAGGCAAACCAGTGGAATGTCTAAATGGTAGTGGACGTGGATGCCGGGTGACGAGATCAGCACCCCAACATCGTGTTTGAGCGTTCGTTGGCCTGTCGCGGTCTCAAACGGGTCAAAAATGGTGTCGGCCAGATGAGAATACGCCGGAACTGCGCGGTTCACAGCTCTCAAATTCAGCCAGATCTGACCGGTCTTCACGGCGTTCAGCAAGTCTTCGCCAGAGATATCCATGGCGCGTCCATGACGCGCCTTCACACGGCCCTCTGCATGGGGCGGAAACGTGTAAACTCCCATATGCTCGCGTGGATAAGCGTCCAGGAGAGCGATAAGCCCATCATCGGTGGCGAGTTCACCTTCATGCAGCGCGTGGCGACCAATTACTGGCGCATGGCCGAACGCTATTCGCGCATCATCGGGCCAGACGAAAGCCATGGACTTCTCCCATTCCGGAACACTTCGGACAGTACGTTCGCCTGTTGCAAGAACTGTACAGAATTCCCCTATGACGGGATTTTTGGGAAACAGGTTTCGCGCGGCACGCCAGCAGACTCGCCTACAAAATGAATTTTGACAGGTCCGTATTGCCAGCCAATCCGGCCAGCATCCGCTCAACAAACGCGCGATCAATCTCGATGGACTCGCCGCCCCTGTCGGGCGCTTCAAAACTGATTTCGTCCACAAGCCGCTCCATAACGGTTTGCAGGCGACGCGCCCCGATATTCTCAACGGTATCGTTCACCTTCACGGCGATGTCGGCCAACGCATCAATCGCCTCTTCTGTGAAGGTAAGATACACGTTCTCGGCATCCATCAAGGCCGTGTGCTGCTTGATCAGGCTTGCCTCGGGCTCCACCAAAATGCGGCGCATGTCGTCACGCGTCAGTGCATCAAGCTCCACGCGGATTGGGAGGCGCCCCTGCAATTCGGGCAACAGGTCACTCGGTTTGGCAATGTGGAATGCACCGGACGCAATGAAGAGAATATGGTCGGTCTTCACCGCGCCGCGCTTTGTGGTGACGCTGGTGCCTTCAATGAGGGGTAACAGATCGCGCTGCACGCCCTCGCGGGAAACATCAGCCCCGCCACGCTCCTTGCGCGCGGCCACCTTATCAATCTCATCCAGGAACACGATGCCGTCTTCCTCAACCGCGGTGATGGCTTCGCGTACGATCTGGTCTTCATCCAGCAGCCTGTCAGCCTCTTCCTCGAGCAAGGGCTTGTAGGCTTCCGAAACGGTCGTGCGGACTTGTCGCTTTCGCGCGCCCATGGCCTTGCCGAACAGATCTCCCAGATTGACCATTCCCATGGAGCCGCCCGCGCCGGGAATGTCCATCATCTGCATCGGATTGGAAGCGTCCGCCAGTTCCAGATCGACCGGCTTGTCATCCAGTTGCCCCTCACGCAGTTTCTTTCGAAACGCCTGACGTGTGCTTTCCTTGCTGTCTTCGCCCACGAGCGCATCCAGCAGGCGCTCTTCGGCGGCGTCCTCAGCGCGTTGCTTTACCTGCTCACGTTTCTGCTCTCGGACCATGACAATGGCCGCTTCAACAAGGTCGCGGATAATCTGTTCCACGTCACGGCCAACATAGCCAACCTCGGTGAACTTCGTCGCTTCGACCTTCAGGAAGGGCGCATTTGCGAGTTTGGCCAGACGCCGCGAGACTTCTGTCTTGCCGACACCGGTTGGGCCAATCATGAGAATGTTCTTCGGTGTTATTTCGGTGCGCAGGTCGCCAGCGACTTGTTTTCGGCGCCAGCGGTTGCGCAACGCGATTGCAACAGCGCGCTTGGCAGCGGCCTGGCCAACGATGTGGCGGTCAAGTTCAGAGACGATTTCGCGGGGGGTCAGGTCAGTCATCGGCTGCAGATGGCAGCCCCGTCAGGCGCGTGCAAGGGGGCTGGGCTCATCTGGAAACACACGCGACATCCATCCACCTCGCGGCAATACAGCGATAACGATGCGCCGCGCCGTTGACCATCCGCCGCCAATCACGACCACAGAGGCTCCAAGAACCAGCAAGGTAAAGATCGTTGTGTTGACCATTGAGAGACCCAGACCGCCAATCAGAGCAGTCAGGGCGATGCCATAGGTCAGAAGGCTTGAGACGATGAGGGCACGCCGATTGAGCGCCAGGGACAGGAAGGCGAACCCAAGCAGAGAAGCGAGCAGAATAATCGCCGTGCCAAGGCTTTCGCCCTCGCCGAAAAAGCCCACGGTGAGACCGCGCAATCCGAGAATGATCTGGGGCGCGGCAGCCAGGTGAAGCCAGAAGCCGAAATCCGAGCGCCGCGACGTGCGGTCCGGGTCACCGGCGTCGAGATAAACTGCGGCGGCCAGTGTGATCACGCCTACCAACAAGCTGAGCGTTCCGCCGACCAGTAAGCCAGCATCACCAAAGAACGCTACACCAGCATAGGCCATTCCTGCCAGGGCGAGCGCGAGAACGAAGAGCGAGAACGGCAGACGGAACCGCACGAAGTAGGCGGTCGCAGCGGCGGCAACGGATCCGGTGCCAACCAAACCGAGATTTCCAACGGCTCGGAATGATTGCGTGAATCCGAAATTCTCGATGTTGCGAGCCGCCTGTTCCCCAAAGAGGAGTGAGCCAAGTATGCCCGCCGTCACACAGAACGCCGCGCAAAGCACAATGGACGGAAGCAAGAGTCGCCTGCGGGCACAAAAATACTCAGACAACCCCCAGGCCACCGCCATTGTCGGGATGACCATAGCCGCGAATGTTGCGCCATTTGGAATACCCGCCGGCATGAAGAGGCTGCTCGACAGCGCGGCAACGCCCAGGAGCAGCAGCACAATTCCGATCGAGATGAAAATGTCATTAAAGTTGGCAAGGAAGCGCAAGCTTTCCCCATCTGCCATCGAGTCGCCGCCCCGCCGACTGGCGACAAACGCTTCCAATCTGGCGGCCGTGCCAGAGTCGAGGATACCAGCGCCGACAGCGGCCTGAAGATCGCTTCTATCAAACATCGAGCATTTCCAGGGTCAGGCTGTCATTGGTGTAGACGCAAATATCAGCCGCAATGCCCATGGCTTTCCTGGCAACCATTTCCGCGTCATCCTCATACTCGAAAATGCCGCGTGCGGCGGCATGGGCAAAGTTTCCACCCGAGCCAATTGCGACCACGTCATGTTCTGGCGCCAGAACATCGCCCGTTCCGGTGATAACCAGCGTCACTTCGGCGTCTGCCACAATCAGCATGGCTTCAAGCTTCTGGAGGTACTTCTCCGTGCGCCAATCCTTGGCCAGTTCCACGGCGGCGCGCATCAACTGGCCCGGAAAACGCTCAAGCTTGTCTTCCAGCCGTTCGAACAAGGTAAAGGCATCGGCCGTTGCGCCTGCAAACCCGGCGAGGATTTTTCCGCCCGCCAGGCGCCGCACTTTTCGCGCGTTCCCTTTCATGACGGTCTGTCCGAGGGAAACTTGACCATCGCCAACAAGGACAACCTTACCGGGCTTTCGCACGGCCAGGATCGTGGTTCCATACCACGTGTTCGGATCGGAGTGACTTATCGACATACGATAAATGTATGGCGAGTTTTGGGGCCGAGTTCAAGAGCTGAGTTGCTTGTGGCTGTTAGCCCGCCTTTGCGACAAGGCTCTGACGACGCCGGGCTTCCCAGTCCTGCACGTATGAGAGGAACTTATCGGACGGTAGCGCGGGGCTGTAGAGATATCCCTGACCATAGGTGCAACCGCGCAGGCGCAGGAAACGGGCGTGTGCAGCGGTCTCAACCCCTTCAGCGACGGTTTCGAGACCGAGGGACTCCGCCATTGCAAGGATCATCTCGATGATTGGACGCGCAGAGTCATCTCGCTCCAGATTCTGGATGAATTGGCGGTCAATCTTGAACACATCGAAATTCAACCGAGAAAGGATGGCGAGGTTGGAATGGCCCGTCCCGAAGTCATCCAGCGCAAGTCGCACGCCCATTGCGCGGAGGGGATCGACCGCATCCTTAAACGCCTGGGGGTCTTCGATGGCAAGGGATTCCGTAATTTCCAGTTCAAGGAAGCGTGGCGGCAATCCGGATGTTGCAAGGGCGTCCAAGACAAGATCCCGGAAACTGGGATTGCGCATTTGAACGGGCGAAACGTTTACCGCAACGCTCATGGCGTGGCCTTCCTTCAGCCACCCAACCGCGGCTTCGCAGGCCTCCCGCAAGATGATCTGGCCAATATCGTCGATCAGGCCGGTCTCTTCCGCCACAGAAATAAAGGCGCTTGGCGCCACAAACCGCCCATCGGGGCGCTTCCAGCGCGCAAGCGCTTCGCACCCTTTGATTCTGCCCGTCCGCAGGTCCAGCTTCGGCTGGAAGTGAGGATGGAACTCGCCGGTCTCGATCGCCTCTCGAATGTCTGCCTCTAACTGGGCACGCCCCTTGGCAATGCGGTCCATGCGCGGCGCGTAGAAGCGAAAACCCTTTTTGGCATCCTTACGAACATTGCGCAGGGCCGTTTCGCCGCGCCGGACCAGGTCGTTCGTTGCCTGTCCGTCCTCCGGGATCATCACAATCCCGCCGGAAAGGCCAAGCTGGATCTCGTATCCACACGCTTCCACATGGGGAACAAAGGCGCTGCGGAGACGTCGTGCAGTTTCGGAGGCCTGGGCCCGGCCCCCGATGTTCGGGACGATCAGATACAGAGAGTCAGACCAAGGCTGTGCCAGGATGTAATCGCTTGTGTCGACGACATCTTCGGCTTTAAGCGCATCCAACTCGCTCTGTATCCGTGAAATCGCCTTCAACAGCAGCACGTCACCCACGGCGCTACCGAACGACTCACACGCCCTGTCGAAATGATCGAGGTCGAGGCAAAAGAGAGCAGCGGGACGATCGAAATCGGCCTGTTCCAAACGCCCGGACAATTTGCGCATGAAGGCGCTAAAGTTCGGCAACCCGCTGATCGGGTTTGTGAAGGCCTCGGCTCTCAATTCGTCGGCCTCACGGCGAACGCTGGCAACAGCACGCCGCATCGAGACATACATTTCCCGAAGCTCTGTAAAGTCGGCGTCCATGGTGAGATCTTCGGCCTTCGCATCGCCTGATCGCAACGCATCGGCAACGGTGCTGATTTGCTGGACGCTACGCACCACGCGAGCCGCAAAGAAGTGCCCGCTGACCGCAGCAAGTCCGCCTGCCATGATCACCAGAAGCCCGATTCCCCATCCGGGTATGGAAAGCCCACTGGTCACCAGTCGGCTTGTCTCAACCCGGCCGATCTGCTCGCCTTCGAACATGATCGGAACCGTATGCACAACGGGCAGAGTGATCAGACCGGTCGACGACGCTGCGCGCGCATCGTTTGCCGTCAACACCGTCACTTCGGCGGGTGCGTAAGCGCTGACGATATCACTTACGCTCGCCAAGTATCCTTCATGCATGTCCCTGGCGACCACACTTGCGAGGCGCTCAGCCTCGCGTTCTGAGTCGCTAAACGACCGGATTTCAACCGCGACCAGCGATACCACGAGAAAAACGACCGCCATGGCCATGGCAAGGGCAAACGATACCAAAGGCAATGCCCAAGCCAGACTGAGGCGAGACAAAGTGCTCCTTGGTTTCACTGCTTCCGCCACGCTGCATCGCGCCTTTCATCGACCCAATCACTTCCCCACAACCCTCATCAGATAGCAGGGAAGGTTTTGAATTCGGTTAAGGTAACCGTGCAGCCTTTTTTGAAACTGGCTTCAGAGTGTCAGGCCTTGGACGCCGCCGCCGCGGCTTGCATTGCTTCAGCCTGTTCCACCGTAAGCCCGAGCGCATCCAGCAGCGGTCCCGCAACATCGTTGCGCCAGCTATGGGGCGGGCCGACCGTCATTCCGCCATCGACGAGAAACTCACCGCCCGTGATGAATTCCGCTGCATCGCTTGCGAGAAAGGCTGCCATCTCCGCGATGTCCTTGCCTTGTCCAATCCGGCCGGCGGGCTGCATTGCGCCACCGTTCTGGGCCACCATTTCGCTAAGCTGGTCTGCCTGATCTCGCGGCAGGCCGAGGGATGCGCCAAAGATCGATGTGGCGATGAAGCCAGGAAGAATGGCGTTCACACGAACCTTGTCTTTCGCCAGTTCGGCAGCGGCGAGTTTGGAAAAGTGCGCGACGCCTTTCTTGCAAACAGAGTAAACCAATGGCGCGTAGCCGGCGCATACCGCGCTTATTGATGAGGTATTGATAACGCTGCCGCCGCCTCGCGCCTTGAAGTAAGGCAGCGCAAGGTGCGTGCCCTGAAACACCGACTTCAGAAGCAAAGCTATCGTCTGGTCAAAGCCATCGGGATCAAAGTCCTCAACGCCCCCAGGGGTGCCGCCATGACCGGCATTGTTGAACAAAATGTCGAGCCCACCGAAGGCTTCATCGGCGGTTTGCAGGGTTGCCGACAAATGATCCGCACTCGTGACGTCGCAATGGGCATACCGAACGACGTCGTTGCCGAAGCGCTCTTCCAGAGCCCTGCCTTTATCATCCTGAATGTCCGCGGCGACGACCTTGGCGCCAGCAGCCACAAATACCTCAACAGATGCCAAACCAATGCCGCTGGCCGCGCCCGTAATCACGGCAACTTTTCCCGTCAAGTCCGCCATTATTCACTCCTCCCTCTGTGTTGTAATTGCACAGCAGCGCGCTTCCTGTCGGGAAGGTCAAGGCTGAAACGGCTTGACCGATTCACCCTAACCACGCCACAACCCGGCGCGACCCCGGGGTGGGGCAGTTGTCGACTGGAGATCCCATGCGTCTGATTTCATTAGCCCTCTGCGCAGCTAGCCTGCCGGCCATGGCGCAGGCTCAACTGGTCGAAGAGGTTCGCGCCGGCGTCCTCCAGCACAATATCTGTGTCAGCGACTGTAAGAACGCCAACAAGGAGGACGGACCGACTGTCGAAGGCGAACTGGTCTTCGCTTCACCTGACGTGTTTCGGTATATCCTGTCGCCACGCCCCTATGCGATCGCCTCCATAAACACTGCAGGGGACACCAGCTACGGCGGTGTGGGTCTTGTCTGGAACTTCGATCTTGCCGAAAAATGGTCGTTGGAGCCAAGCCTCGGCTACGTGATCCATGATGGTGCGAATGAAAGCCCGTTCCCCCAGGGCTCTCCAGAATCCGAAGCCTTCGCCGAGGAAAACGTTTTCCTGGGATCGGACGACCTGTTCCGGACGGGCCTCGCCCTGAACCGGGACTTCGGCGAGAATTGGGGTGGCCAGTTGATCTATGAACACCTCAGCCACGGCCAGATCCTCGGGGATGGCCGCAACCAAGGCCTCGATAGCGCTGGAGTCCGTGTCTACTACAAGTTTGGCGGCTGATCTTCGGGCTTTGGCCTTGCCAACTCAGCAATCCCAGTAAACCCTGTTTCCAAAGGCACAAGACCTTGGGAGGAAGCAGGACATGGCAAAACGGCATGTTGCGATTATCGGCGCCGGCCTTGGCGGCCTGACTGCAGCGATCAAGCTGCAAGACGCCGGACACACATTTGAAATCCTTGAAAAACATCCCCGCGTGGGCGGAACGTGGCACCAGAACTCCTATCCGGGTTGCGCGTGCGATGTGCCTGTGGCGCTGTACCAACTCTCATTTGCCCAGTCTGTGAATTGGACCCGGCTCTATCCCCAGGCCGCCGAAATTCAGGCCTATGCCGAGGAGATTGCCGACCGCTATCAGCTTCGGCCAAATATCCACCTTGGGGATGGCGCTGCCTCTGCGGTCTGGAACGAAGACGATCAGAAATGGACTGTGACCAGCGTTTCTGGCCGCGTTATTGAGGCCGATGCCGTTATCGGCGCCCTCGGCCAGCTCAACCGCCCCTTTTGGCCGGAGATTGACGGTCTCGACGCATTCAAGGGCCCCAAAATGCATTCAGCGGCCTGGGATCATGATGTGGACTTTGCCGGCAGGCGGGTCGGCATTGTCGGGTCCGCCGCCAGCGCGGTTCAGATCATCCCCGAACTCCAAAAAACAGTGGGACACCTCAGCGTGTTTCAACGCACGCCGAATTGGGTCTTGCCCCGGAACGACCGGGAAGTTCCCCCTGAGGAACTAGCGCTGCTGATGACCAATCCGGACATGGCGGTCGATCTGGGGGCTCGAAACCGAGAACTGATCTTCGATACGGCGGACACGTATTTCTGGCAGGCCTTTGAATGGACCGAAGCGGGACGCGCTGCTTACACGCGCCAGTCGCTGGACCACTTCGCAGCCCAAGTGCCAGACGACACACTCCGCAATAAGCTGACACCGGATTACCCCATCGGCTGCAAGCGTATCCTGATCACCGATGACTACCTGCCGGCGATGGGCAAGGACAATGTGAGCCTGGTTACGAACGGTATCTCCCGCATCACATCAAGCGGCGTGGAAACCAGCGATGGGAGCGCCCATGACCTGGATATCCTCGTATTTGCCACTGGATTTGAGACGACGGGATGGAAGTGGAATGTTGATGTCGTTGGGACAGGCGGGGCCCATCTCAATGATGTCTGGGCCGACCACCCCGAAGCCTATCGCGGGATCGCAGTGGCAGGCTTCCCGAACCTGTTTGTGCTGTATGGCCCGAACACAAATCTGGGCCATAACTCGATCACTTACATGCTGGAACGCCAGGTGGAGTATGTTCTGAAAGCCTTTGATGCGCTCGACGGCGCAGGCGCCAGGGCGATGTCGCCCAAGCAAGCTGCCCAAAGCGCCTGGAACCATGATCTCCAGCACGCCCTTGAAGGCACCGTCTGGGCCGATCCGGGCTGTAACAGTTGGTACAAGAATGATGGCGGGCTGATCACCCAGAACTGGAGCGGCAGCTGCCGTGAGTTTGCCCAAAGCGTGCATGACGTCAAACTGGACGATTACGAACTCGCCTGAGGACGCACTTGGCGAAACTGCTGGCGCAGGAAGCCCGCAGCCCACGAGACATGCATGATCGCGGCCGCTGGTCCGGCCAGCAAGCCACACACTGACCGGTGCTTGAGACAGAGGCCTACCGAGGCCGCCAGGAGCGCTAGCCCGTAAGCTGCCGGATAGGCAAGCGCCAGCGGAAACATCGGCGCAATCGCAAACGCACCCAACAGTGCGATCAGATTTAGGACGGGAAAGAGCTGCCGGGGGCGAGGGCGAACCTTGTGCTTGGCGATGGTGCGGGCACGCCCCTTGCCGTAGTTGAAGTACTGACGCGCTAGAGCACCTGCGGATGCGCGGGGCAAGTATTTCAACCGGATGCCAGCATCGAGAAAGATCCGTCCGCCAATGCCAGCGACCCGCGTGTCGTATTCTGCGTCTTCATTATGGGAAAAAGTCTCATCATAGCCCCCAACAGAGCGGAAAACTGCCAAGTCAAATCCAGCATGGTGGCCGTGATCTACAAACTTCGATTGGGTCCCGCCGCGATGGGCAGAGCCACCCGAGCCCAATGGCGTGTCCACCACCCAGGCATTGGCCTTCTGGAAACACCCCTCCCCCACAGCATCCATGGGCACAACGAGGGACGCGACACGTTTTTGGAGCAGGGCATCCGCCACCTGGGTGACATAGCCTTCCGGATAGATCGAATGGGCGTCACACCGGATCAAGATCGACTGGGAGGTCGCCCGCGAAGCCACTGCGTTGACTCCGGCAGATTGCAGTTTTTTTGGATTATCGATCCACCGTACGTTTGGGTGGCGGGCCGAAAGCGCCGTCAACAGGTCCCGGGTGCCATCCGTGCTGCCGCCATCGGCTACCACGAATTGCACCTCAGCCAATCGCGGATCACCCACCAGCAAGGAGTCCAGGCACGCCTCGATATGATCGACTTCATTCAGAGCCGGAATCGCCACCAGAATATCACGAGGCTCGGCGCGAACGTCCGCGAAGGGGTCCACATCTTCTCCGCCGATCAACCTCAAATGAGCGCCTCGAGAGACCATTCATCCTGCTCCACGGTCAGGCCTCTTTGGGCACATCCAGACCTTTTAAAGACACGTATCATCGCACTGTCATGTTCAAGTTTGATGCCACTGGACGGCCCATCAGCCTTAACAAAGTTTCAGCTTCGCCCCATTCTCAACGCAGTTTCCCCGTGTCAGGGTCACGTGTTGGGTTGATGAGGTATCGATGGGCAGTGCGCTTTGAGCGGGCTGCAATCGCTTTTGGGGAAAGGTGCATGACAGACCATACCCAGGATCAAGACCTAGGACGGCGCCGTCCAGGCACGTCTCCAAGTCTGACACTCGTATCGAGCCGCGCCTTTGAGGACGGTGAGGCGCCATTGGAGTCGGACACCAGACCGAAGCTTCCGAACTGGGCCATCTATGGCCTGGTCGGCTTCTATTGCTTCGCCATTTGGTCATTGGCTTTCTGGGTCATCGGAGCGCTTTTCTAGGGTGCAGCGTTGCCGCGGAGTTTGGCAGTAGCAATACCCGCAAGGCGAGCTGCCACATGGGGCACGGCAGCGGGTCTGTGCGCGAGGGCGGACAAGATGCGCGCGGGCCGGCGCGCCTTCAGGGCGTCTACCACGCATTCGAAAATGTGCATGTTCTGCAGTCCGCTCGTTCGTTTCGCCTGGGCGAGCCTGGCATCCGCATCAAACGCTTCGGAATACTTCGCGGCGAACGCATCATTGGCCGCGAGGATCGCGCCCGTAAGCGCTGGATTGAGGCGGTGCGAAATCGACCCTGGCCGAACAAGGTAATTGTATCCGAGCATCGGATGGAGCCGCATATCAGCCCCCTCCGCCAATAGACTTGCAACGAGATAAAAATCCTCGCTGTTGCGAAGGCTGGTGTCGTAGCGCAATGCGAGGCGTTGGAGAGTTTGGGTGCGAAACAACGGTTTCAAATAGCCGAGGTTTTCGCCAAAGCGCGCCTCTGTCGCCGGATCGAGGTAGTCTGCGAGCGAAATGCCAAGCGGTTGCTTCAGCTCTGCCTGCGCCAGGAATGCAACACCTTCTGCGCCGGGTGCGCCGAGCGTGTCCACACGGTTCATATTATCGGCTACGATATCGGCGCCCGTGTCATCGGCGAAGGCCACGAGAGCCGACAGACGCCCCGGCTCAAGGCTGTCATCGCAATCGACCACGGCGATGTAGCGCCCGGTCGCCAGATCCATCGCCCGGTTGCGCGCAGCCGAGGGACCGCCATTCACATCCAGGCGCTCCACCTTGAGACGAGGGTCGCCACCGCCAGCCTCAAGGGCTGCCTGAACGGTTGTGTCGCCGGAGGCGTCATCGACAACAATCAGTTCAAGATCAACGCGGTCCTGCGCCAAGACAGACTGAATGGCAGGCGCGATGAAGTCTGCCGCGGTCCAGGCCGCCATAATGACGGAGACGTCGGGCGCGCTGCTCATTCCGCACTCGCAAGACCCGCAATCGGGTCAGTGCCGAGAGCCGGATCACGTCCAACATAAGCCTCGTATTCGGCTTCTCGCCTGGCGTGGCGAACATAATCGGCCCGAACGAGGCTCGAGATCGCTGAGACGTAAAACAGTGTCACTGCCGTATCGAACACGACATAGAGCCAGCTCTCTGTGAAGGTGGATACAAACACGATACCCGTGACGAGCAGGAAGAAGCTGCGCGAAATGGTCTGGCTGGCGAACCAGGCGATCACACTGCGCCAGAGGCACCAGGCCACCAGCATGTAACACAGCACCATCCCCACATATCCGAAATGAATCTGCATCTCGAGATAGGAGTTGTGGAAGGAGAATTTGGTGCCCGCCTCTTTATGGGAGAGCTCCAGGAGGGTTGCCGCATCGCCGCTGTTCCAAAGCCAGAACCCTTCCGCACCAGTCCCCAGCCAAGGTTGTTCGCGGGTGATCCTGTCCGCTGCGTCCCAAAGCATCGTGCGCCCGGTGAGTGTGGTGTCCTTCCCAAGGGACTCCAGGAAATCAGCGTAAATCCGATCCCCGATATTGGCGAAGACATAGGCCAGGACCAGCGCCCCGAAGAGCAGCAAAACCATGAATGCGGAGCGCAGGTGCTGGATTGCCGAGAACCGGCTCCAGAACAGCCAGATGGTCACCATCGCCAGGATGGATCCCGAAGCAAACACGAGTGATGTCGCGGACTGGGCGATGATCACATAGACATAGGTGACCGGGATCAGGGGGAAGGCCATAAGGCGCAACCAGGGAAACTCGTACTTGTTAAAGGCCACGGCCATGGCCGCCAGCATGACGCAGACCATTCGGACAGCGAAAATATTCTTCTCACCCCAAGGCCCACGGTTCCCGAAATTCCCCATCTCTGGTGCAACCATGATTGCGGCCACCAATCCCGCCAAAAACAGCGACCGGGCGATTTCATGGGGGGCGAAACGGGCCGCAACATAGACTGCGACCACGATTCCGAGCGTCATCATGACGCCGAACTTCAAAGCCTGCGCAGGCATGGGCGACCACCCCCACGATAGCATGGCAAGAACCGGGATCGCGAAAACCAGCCAGGACCGGAACGCCAGCGGCACCGTGACCCGCCGGTTCAACAGGAAAGCGGCGGACCAATACATGGCCAGCGGATAGAGCACGAGCTCTGATCCTGGCCGCATGATGAAAGTGTAGTAGAACCAGAGCGCCAGGAGCAGCTGTTCCCAGATTGGCGCACGCAGCATGGCTTCGCCTGGACCGGAGCGTGTCATCGGAGCGGACTCGGGCACCGTGTAGCTATGGGCTGCATAGGCGCTGTTCATCGCGCCACCCCCAGCTGCAACGCCGAGCGAACGAGGCGCGCCATCTCGCCCCGGGGCTCAACAAACGTGTCCGTCGACTGTGTCAGAAGTCTTTCACGCGCGGTTTCCAGCGGCGCAGGAGCTTTGATCAGGTCTGCCAGCAAGGATGGCAGCGTGGTGTCCAAGGGTTCATCGATCAGAAGCCCGGTCTTTTGGGCGTTGATCCACGCGGCAGTTTGCGTGCCCGATGGCGCGATGGGCGGGACACCAAAATATCCCCCCTCATAAAGCCGGTTCGGCAGCAGCCACTCTGAATTGGCACCTGCTTCCATGAAATCTCCAGCCCAGACGGCATCGAGCGGCGCGTAGATTTCAGCGAGGTCATCGGGCGCCTGGTAGCGCCCATGGAATGTAACATTCGCGCGCGCATCGATTTCGGGTTCGAAAACCTCGATCTCGCGCCGGGCAGGCACCCCGTGGAGATGAATCTCGATCTGCTCCCCGAACCTGTCGGCCTGGTCCAGCAGCAGCTGAAAGCTTCGCTGGCAGCGCAAATTGCCAATCCAACCCAATCGGAAGGGGCCCGATTTCCGGGGCAGTGCAAGGCCAGGCCGCGGCCCAAACTCGCTTGCAGCGGGCAAGCGATTCTCCATCAGGTCAGCAGCAAAGAGCCCTGAATGATACACATCGAAATGATTTTCGAGAAAGCCGGGCGAACTCACCCAAACCCTTGCACAACGCTTGAGAAGCGCGCGCTCCAAAGTACGCATTGACGCCCCAAAGGCATCGCGGCGCGTGAGCATGCGGTGCACATCCAGACATTCATAAATGACGGGCGTGGCGAGCCGGGCCCGGCGCTTGGCCTCAAACGCCATTCCGAGCATGTCCAGATTGCGCGCAATGATCAGGTCTGCTTCGGCAAAGCCTGGCTCATCGGCTATGCGTTTTGCTCCGGCAAAGATGAATTTGATGCGCTGGGCGAATGCGCCATCCCGGGTCTCTCCAAGATCGACGTGGTCCCAGAAAAGGTCTTTCGGCGCGCGCCGGTGGGGCATGAAACCGGTAACGGACAAACCATCGTCCAGAAGGGCGCGCATCCGACGGCGCACAGCGGCGTCGCTGGCATCATGGCCGAGATAGGCAATCCGCGACGCAGCCAGGGACTCGGTCATCGGGCGCGCCGACGGTGTCTGGACCTGCCAGCCCCCAATCTGCCCGTTGAAGGTTGCGCCATCATCCGCCACGCCGGTCTCCTAGTCGTCCAGTTCGACAGGGGGCAGATCAAAGCTGAAGCTGTCGCTGCACTGGGCATGCTCTTCGCCCGTCGGCACGTATGAGACGCAGCGATAACCTGCTGTGGAGCCGCTCTCAAATGTGGGGCGGCCGTGCCAGGCATATTGGTTTTCGGAGCCCGTCCAGAGATTCATGATCATTCGACCAGGGGTCTGGGGGATGGGGTGCAGGTCCGGCGTGCCGGTGAACACCAACTGGTCACCAACATACCAGCGGATCTCGTCGGGGTCCCATTCGAAGGCATAGAGCTGGAATTGCTCAGCGGCGTCGTAGGGGAGCTTCACGTAGACTGAGCCCGCCATACGCCCAGCGGTGAAATAGTTGATGTGCAGCTCTTCGGTGCGGTGGCCCAGAAACTCGATATCGATCTCGTCATGGGGGTCGCCGCCCTGGGACGGGCCGGTATGGGTAAAGAACGAGGACACAAGTCCCGAGCCCGGCGCTGCGCGCATCACCACTTCATAGCGTCCATAGTGATAGCGGCCCATGCGCTGGTACTCCGCGCCCGTATTGGGCTGGCTTTCCTTGCGTTCCCGCAACATCAAAAGTTCGAAACCATCATCATTGAAGACGACGTGGTCGGCTTCCCATCCGGTGCGCTGGACATTGTTGCGGTAAACGAAATCCGCCTTGAACCACTTATCGTCATGGCCGTCGCTGAAGACCTTTTTGAAGGCGCTTTCGACGTTGTAGTCGCGCTGGACCACTGGACCGTCGGAAATCACTCCGCCGGGAACAGCCGACTGTGAGTCGATCGCGCGGGCCTGATGCTGGGCATCGCGGCGGGCATCATCGGCCGCCGAACTGCAGGCACCGCCGCCAAGGAGGGCCAGTGCGATCAGAAGGGTCATCGGTTTTGACATCACAGCGGTCTCCTTATGGGGCCCCAGGTCCAGGCTAGCCGGACCCTTCCGCGTAATACTTGCTGTAGGCCTTGTAGCTGGCCGAACTCGTGCCGAGGAAACGCTTCTTGCGCAGATCCACGAAGGTCAAAGCCACGCCCGCGATTGAAGCATTGAACTGCTCAAGGACGCTGAGGGTCTGTTGCAGCGCCTGGCGCGACGTGGAGCGCCATTTTGCGACAACAATCACCTGGTCGACCTTGGAGACGATCACACGGGATTCCGCCATCAGCAGGATTGGACCGGTGTCAATCACGATAAGGTCGTAGACGGTCTCAAGACGCTGCAGCAGGGCATCGAAAGCGCGCGAACCAAACACATCGCGCGGCGTATTGCGCGTGGAGGTGAGCGGCAGGATGTGCATCCCGGTCGCCTCGTCCACATGCATCGCATCGTCCAGCGCGACTTCGCCGAACAGATGTTCGATCAGGCCGGCTTCTGGCTCGAGTTGAGCAGCTTCCGTCAATTGCCGTCTGCGGAAGTCACCATCGATGATCAGTGTTTTCGAGCCCGACAGCGCAGACAGGCGACCGAGGCTGTAGGTGGTCATAGTCTTGCCCTCATTGGGCAGGGACGAACAGATCGCAACGGTCTTGGCGGGGTTGTCGAGATCCGCAAAGACGATGGAGGCTCGAATGTTCCTGATACTCTCGGAGTATGCCGAAAGCGGGTTCTCAATAGCGTAGTCGCCCGGGTTTTTCTTACCGCGCCCCATGAGCAGGGGCACCGATCCGATCGCCGGCACGCCGAAGGCGCGCTCCAACTCATCGCCCGTGGAGAAGTGGTTTTCACGCAACTCTCCGAGCAGGATCATGCCGCCTGCGGCCACACCGCCGAACAGGAAACCAAGGACAAGATTGATCGTGATCTTTGGTGAGGATGGTTCGCGCGGTGTGCGGGCCTGGTTCAGGACACGCGCGTCGGCCTGGGCCAGGTCGCTGGCCTCGGTGTTCAGTTTGAACCGTTCCAGGAAGTCTTCATAAAGCGTGCGGCTGGCGTCGGCTTCGCGCTCAAGCTCGCGCAGGCGCACACTGTCGGTGTTGTTGCGCGCCAGCGTGTTGCGCATCTGGCCGAGCTGACCACTTGTGGTTTGGAGGTTCGAACGGGCAATGGCGACTTCGCTTTCGAGGTTCGACACAACCCGGTTCACCGCAGCGTCGATCTGTGCCCGCACGTCGGCAAGCTCATTGTTCACAGCAACGCGCTCAGGGTGCATGGGGCCGTAACGGGTGGCGAGGTCTGCCACGCGGCGCTGAATTTCAGCCTGTTGGTTGCGAAGGTTGCCGATCTCAGCGGAGCCAAGCACTTCGGCAATTGCCTCAGCGCCTTGTCCTGAATCGAGACGCGTGCGGACATTGCTCAGACGGGCTTCGGCCTCCCGCAGAACACTCTGCTGATCGAGCTGGCGCGCCTGAAGGTTGGCGATCTGCTGTTCGGTGAGCGTGGAGCCCTGTGCGGAGAGAATATCGCGTTCAGCCTCAAACTGGGCCACCGCACTCTCCTTGGCGTTCACTTCCTCACGCAAGTCATCCAGACTTTCGCTCAGCCAGTCGGTCTGCACTCGGGCCGATTCGAGCTTCGCTTCGAGTTGCTCCACAATATATTGCTCGGCCACACCATTGGCGATCTGCGATGCCAATTGCGGATTTTTCGAGTAGGCGCGGATGTCGACGATATAGGTCGGCCCAAGGCGGTTTACCGAGATCGCGTATTGGAGCATCCGGGTGGCATACCGGTGGATGGCGGCCTGTTCCTGCTCTGGCGTCATGACCGGGCCCTGATCGGCCCCATCATCGCCCATTCCAATTGCACCGAGCACTGTAGTCTTCGCGCCATTGACCACCTTCCGCAAAGCGGACGGCTCCTGCATGGTGTAGTTGAACTCCTCATACTGGGTGAGGTTCAGCTTATCGACCACTTTGGAAAGCATGGACTCCGACTGGATCACTTCCAACTCGGTGTCGATGATCGCGGTGTTCGGCGCGAGGCCCGAGAACATGCTGCCCAGGTCAATGCCATCACCCTGGCGGGTATCAAGCATCAGGCGGGTCTGTGTCTGGTAAATCGGCGTTTGCTGGAAGGTGTAGATCACCATGCCAGAAAACACGATCAGGAAGGTCAGAAGGGCCAACCAGAACCGTTTCCGGATCGCCGTAAAGATCGCCTTCACGTCGAGCAGATTGTCCTGGCCAGGGAGCATCGCTGCGTTGCGCCCCATGAGAGGCATGGAGCGCGGCATGGCGAAACGCGTCTGTTTGTTCACGTTCTTATACTCCCTGGGAAGTCTCGCGGACTAGGGGGTTAGGGGAAGATACGAAGGGCAATGCCGACCAGGTTCTGGTCGAAATCATTGCCGGTGAAGTTACTGTCGCGGCTGAAGCGCTGGACATAACCGTCCAGGTGGAAGCGCTTGTTCAGCTTGTAGGTTGCGCCAAGGCGGGCATCGAAAAGATCGTCTTCGCGGTCGCTGCTGAAGTCGCGATTTCCAAGTCCGGCCTCGCCGAAGAGAAGGATGTTGCGGTAAAGCTCGTGGTCGACGCGAACGCCGAAGTCCTGGGCAGTCGCCGATCCCACGCCGACGAGACCTGAGTCCGTGACCCGGCGAGACGCGTCAAAGGTGACCGTGGTCAGGCGCGTTGGGAACCACTGGACGTTTGCATCAAGAGACAAGCCGTCGACATCGGCAATGGCGTCGGAGTCGACGTCGTCTTCGAGGATACCTACGGCAATGTCACCGCGGATAAGCACGGGAAGTTCGAAGTTCACACCGACCTGGGCCGCGAAGCCTTCCGAGTCCCGGCTCTCCTGGTTGCCGTCGATCAGGACGGTCTGGTCATAGTCGCGTTGGTTCAACTCGCCTTGCAGAAACACTGCAACGTCTGGAGAGACGGCATAGGCAGCGCGGGCGCGCAGGAATTGGGCGTCATAGTCCCGCTCGGACAGATCGAATTCGCCACCCGCGATCAGGGGCACGTTGTCGTACTCGAACTGCGAGGTCTGGTAGATCGCCCGCAGCCGGACTCGGTCACGGGTATAACGTGCCACAGCGCGCGCACCGGTGGTCTGGAAGCTCACGGGCTCGGCAAAAACAGCCTGGTTGTTTGCGTCACGGCGGCCTTCAACCTCGTCACTGGCAAACACGGTGCCTTCAACGTCAAATTCCCGGGTCACGTCGAGGCGACCACGAAGCTCACCGCGCAAATTGGTTGCGCTCTCTGAATCGAGATCTGTGTATTCGCGGTGATCCACCTGGACACGAGCGCCAAAGGCGTGGCGTGCCAAATCGGAACGCACATCGACGGTTGGGGCAATGCGAACAATGATGTCGGTTTCTTCGTCCACGGTTGCATCAGAGTCAGCCGCGAAGACGTTGTCATTGTATTCCGCGCCCAGCGCGAGTTCGGAATTCACAACCAGGCTGCCGAGGCGAACCGGCTCCGGGTCGAACGCTTCCTGGTAGCGATCCTGGACGGCCTCATAGCGGTCGCGCTGGAAAAACTGGCTCTGATTGTCCCGGGCTTGGGCCTGGGCGCTGGCAAAAGCGGTTGCTGCCACAGCGCCGCCGACTAGTGCGATGAGTTTGGTCGATGTCATGTCTCGATCCCCTCGTAAGGTTGTCGCGGCGCACATGGCATGCCCGACAGCTGCAGATGACCGGGAGCGCGTTCAAGACGCGTGCCACCCGGAGCGTGCCGTCCATCCCTGTCTTCAAAGGCCTTTCACCAAAGAAAGAGTCAAGCAAATCCGAAACAAGAAACGCTCTTTACTCGGAAAATTTTAACATAGACGGACAAGTGCCGCAGTTTTCCCTTATAAAGGTAATTAATTGAAGAATGACTCGCCTAATTGGGGAAATATTCCTCACCATTCTGTTTACCTTTTGAAACGAGAAACCCCCGCCAGGCACTCGCCTGACGGGGGCTTTCACGATGCTTTTCGAGGGATCTAGAAAATGCGCTCGCCAATCCGGATTGTGTCGCCCGGACGCACTTGCGTGGTCGTTGTCAGCGTGACTTTGCGTTCGGTGTTTTCGCCCGCGCTGCGAATGAAAACGTCGCGCCGATTGGCCCGGTAAGTGAACCCGCCAGCAGCTGCAACGGCATTCATCACAGTGAGGCCGGAGGAGTACTGATACTGATCCGGACGGTTCACTTCGCCAAGGATATAAAACGGCCGATAGTTCGTCACTTCAGCGCTGAC